>DDYL01000012.1:7958-17104 GCA_002347925.1 Chloroflexi bacterium UBA2235
GCGTCGTCAAGATCCTTGTCTGTCAGCGCCGGGGCAGAGAGTGGCGCTCCGGGGACATTGATTCCCTTGTGAGAGGTCAATCGTCCTCCACGGACGACGGTGCAGCTGATGTCTGATCGGTCCGTAGCGTCCACTTGGAGCTGCAGGTTGCCGTCATCCAGCAGGATTCTTGCACCGACCGATACCTCGGATGGGAGCGGGGGGTAGTCCAGGGTTGCAATACCCGTTCCCGAAATCACATCGCGATTGGTCAGTACGAATTTGTCTCCCTCGGTGAGGATCACTCCACCTTGGGGCAGCAGACCGACACGGATCTTCGGGCCCTGTAAGTCGGCCAGGATTGCAACCTCAATTGGACCAGCAAGTGCGCGAACTTCGGAAATCCGACGTGCATGATCGTCATGAGTCCCGTGGGACATGTTCAACCGAACGACGTTGACGCCAGCGTCAAGGATTCGGGCGAGCATGCCGGGTCGATCAGTCGCGGGTCCGAGGGTTGCAACGATACGTGTGCGACGCATCTTTCGAGGATAGCCCATCATCGCAACCCCTTCGGCCCCGCCTAGTATTTTCTGTCCGGCACCCGCCGGTTCGAACAGTCCTCGGTCAAGGGAATGGAGTGTCGGACCCAGCGTGACCTATTCCAGCCAACCACGTTGACGGAGGATTTCGTCACCGATAAGACCCAACTGGACCTCCCGCGCGGTGCCAGCAAACTCTCGGAGGTACTCGAGCCGCGCGCGTTGGAAGTATTGGACCGGTCTATCGGCCTCGCTCACTTCGGGAGTGATCGGGTAGCCGAGTGCGTCGACACCCCCGCGGGCATCGAAGTATCGAAGGAACGCGTTTTCGACGGTCATCCCGGTCTCGGGGTAATACCGCCGTTCCGAGGTCGACTCGATTGGGTCGCTTGGCACCGGACGGTCAGTAAGAAGGAGATCGCCTAATAGCGATATCTGGACCTCATACGGCGAGCCCTGCAAGTCGGGTCGGTATTCCAACCTTCCCCGCTGAAACCACTGGACGAGAAGACCCTGATCAACAAACGCTTCCGATCTTGGGAACCCGAACCGTTCGAAGCCTCCCAAGCGGTCGTACGCTGACGCGAAGCGCGCTGAAATGTTGTGTTCGGTCGCCTGGATATAACGCCCACCGGAAGCGAGTTCGCTCCGTGAGGCCGTAGCGGGTGTTGTTGGCGGAAGTGCGAGTGACCACACGCCTCCGGCGGCAGCTGCAAGAAGGACCGGAACACCTTCAATCCGTGCGATTCCCGGTGAGGTTGTGGCTCTCTGCGTCGTGGACGGCGACAAGGCAAACACTGGTCCCACTGGTCGGGGGAGACTGGGCAACTCAACCCAGGACTCGCCTCGGTTTGTCGATCTCACCACTGACCCGCGGGCGCCGACGACCATCCATGTTTGGGGGGAAGCGGGTTCAGTTACCACTGCCACGGGTGAGATGCCGGGTGGCAATGATGCAACTGGGGTCCACGTTTGTCCGCGATCGGTGGACAGTGCCATCCCTCGATCCGACGTGACAAAAGCGGTGCCATCCGCTTCGGAGTGGAACGAAACCGAGGTTGCGCCGCCTGGTGCAAGGCCAGTCGTGACCGGTTTCCACGAGCTTCCGCCGTTTACCGACCTGAATACGCCGGGCGCGACAGCCGTGGCCATGAGCCACACAGCTGAGTCCGACTGGAGTTGCGCGAGTGAGATTGCTCCGGGAATCGTGCCATATCTGTCATGGGGCAGTCCGAGAGAAGACGGGATCCAGGTTGAGCCGCCGTCCCGGGTAATGAAATTGCCGTGCAGTTCGGTCCCGGCGATGAGGTGGTTCGGATCGGACTGGTCATAGCGGATGGCGGTGATTGTTGGGAGTGGCACCCGTATCGGTTCCCAAGTCGATGCACCGGCATCCAACCGGAAAAGGCCGCCAACTCCGCTAACGATCATCGATCGAGTGTCAGTTGGGGCAACTGTCCCGGTTACAAGGCGGAGGTCGAGCGGTAAGCCACGATCAAGCGCTTGCCACGTGTGACCACCGTCGACGCTTCGCTTCACACTCGTTCGGAGGTCGGTCTCTGGCATTGGAGACCCGAGTGCCGCGACTAGTCCGGTAGTAGAGGGAGGTGTGATCAGCGTCGTGATGCCCTCACCGGTCGCGCTGATCCGCTGCCATCCGGGGAGAGGCGATGCAAACTGCCCTGGCGTTGCCAAGGCTAAGCGCCAACTGGAAGTGAGCAGGGCGATGAGACTGAGGGTTGCGATCAGTATTGCGGCAATCCGCGGGGGGGTGCGTCGCAGCAGATCCCTGTTTGGGAACGGAACGCCGTGACCAAACAGTACTGGAAATGGTTGAGAAACCGGGGCGGGTGAGGATGGTCGCGTCGTTACCCGGTCGCGACCGAGTATCACCGAGGGATCACCAATCGGTCTCCTGGTGCGAGGACGTTCGGGTCCACAAGGCGGTTTGCCCTGACAATGGCATCCACGGTGGTGTTATACCGAGTTGCGATCTGCCAGAGGGAATCACCTGACGCCACAGTGTGGGTCGCTTGGCCCGATGAGTTTGCTAGCGATGCGGGGGTGACAGTTGCTCCTGCCGCCCGGGTGGGAACTAGGGTAGCGCGGGGTGTTGCGGTCATGACTACGAGTGGTGTTGACTGAGCCATCTGCCTGGCGGTGTCCACGGTGGGCAGGGCAGTCGGCACGAGGGAGGGAGTAGCCGTCGGGACTGAAGTGGGAAGCGGAGCGAATGCGTTTGCCAGCTGGTTCGCAGGGTCATTTGACCCAGTTGGCTTGGCCTCGTCACGTGATGAAGACGCCAGCAGTCGTCCAGTCACATCGGTGAGCGTGTTTACGGTAATTCCAGCAGACCGGATGATCGGTGAGAACGCCGGGGAAATGGTTGTGACGTCACTGAAAGCCACCACCGAACCCAACAGAGACACCGCAGTCATGCCGAGTGCAACTCTCACCATCCGCCTGCGGTAGCCAACGTGCGCAAGTGCACGGCCTCCCTGGAGGCGCTGCCAACGGGGCGGCGGATCTGTCGTGACATCAATTGCGGTTCGGTTGCTGAAGGCGAGAACCATAAATCCGCCATGACTCGAGAATGTTGGTGACACAGGTCTGGCATGGCCGCGCAATCGGCCCTCTGCCTAACACTGTCTATACGCATGACGGTCCGTTGAGTTGCGCACGCGGAACCGACCGCCGTGACGGGTGCTGCTCTCAGTCGGGATACACGAACACGAACGTCAGGTCGTTCACGTTGGTATTGGTGGGTCCCGTGACGATCAGATCGCCGGCTCGTGCCAGCGCTTCATTCGAGTCATTTGCGTTCAGGGCTTCACGGGGGTCGATGCCGGCATCGCGCATGCGCCCGAGGGATCCGGAATCGGCGAAGCCTCCGGCCGCGTCGGTTGGACCATCCGAGCCGTCGGTGGCCAAAGCCACTATCAACGTTCGAGGCACGTTTGCCATCGCAAGGGCGGCGCTCAGTGCAATCTCCTGGTTTCGCCCACCTTTTCCGTGTCCACGAACGGTCACCGTTGTCTCACCACCAAAAACAACCATCGCGGGAAGGTTGAGCGGCTTGTGACGGTGGACCAGTTCACGACCAATCGCGACCGCGAACCGGGCAACCTCCCGCGCTTCGCCTTCCATGAATGACGTGAGCATCAACGTGTTGAAGCCAAGCTCATTGGCGCACGCAATCGCTGCGTCAGCTGCGATGTCATTGCTTCCGATCACGACGGTCCGTGCCTTATCGAAAAGCGGATTTCCCGGCTTGGGGGTTTCAGGCGTGTCGCCTCGCTCGCCGCGCCGGAGGGCGTCCTCCACGGACTGGGGAATGCGTCCCAAAAGATCGAACTCATTGAGAACGCCAATAGCGTCCGCGAACGTCGTTGTATCCGGCACGGTTGGTCCGGATGCGATGAAATCAAGCGGGTTTCCAACTACGTCGGAGAGAACGAGGGTCAACACCGTCGCTGGGGCGGCCAATTCTGCCAGGCGTCCGCCTTTCACCCGCTCGATGTGCTTCCGGATCGTGTTGATCCGGGTGATGTCCGCGCCAGACCGGAGCAGCACGTCCGTGAGGGCTCGGTAGTCTGATAGCGAGATTCCATCGTCTGGGAGGAGCATCAGGGCGGATCCCCCACCCGAGATCAAGCAAATCACCAGGTCTTCGGCTGTCGCTTCGTGAAGAAGCTCGACAATCTTCGCCGTTCCGTCCAACCCGGCTTGATCCGGGACTGGATGGGATGCCTCATGCAACTGAATGATCCGGGTCTCATCGGTGTACCCGTACTTCACGTTCACGTGGCCCGACGAGATGAGATCACCAAGGATTCCCTCAAGCGCCCGCGCCATAGGCGCACTCGCCTTCCCGGCACCGACCACGATGATGCGCTTATATAGTCGAAGGTCGTAGACGTTCCCACTGGCAATCAGCAAGTCTCCATCGCGCCTGAGGGTGCGTCGAACCGCCTCCGATGGGTCGACTGACGCGAGTGCCTCCCGCATGATCTTCCATGCTATGGCTCGCGCGGTCGCAAAGTTCAACGTTGTCGCCGTCGCGACACTTGTGGCACCGTCGGAATGAGTTTGCTCGTTCACGGACGCTACGTTAGCATCGGTCGGACGCACCGCGCTGATCGTCGACTTTACGATGGCGCCATAGCCGGCACGCGACCAATCGCTCGGCTCCCGGTCCGGGTGCCGACACACAATCCACGGGAGGATTCAATGGCGCGACCAGTCACCCTCTTTACCGGCCAATGGGCAGACTTGCCACTCGAGGTTCTTGCCGGGAAGGCAAAGGAGTTCGGTTACGACGGCCTCGAACTCGCATGTTGGGGTGACCACCTCGATATCGAGCGCGCGGCTCACGACCCGGCGTACTGCGCACATCAACGGGAGATACTGTCCCGGCACGGTCTGGATTGCTGGGCAATTTCTGCGCACTTACAGGGGCAGTTGGTCCTGGACCATATAGATGAACGCAACTCGGGGTTCGCTCCTGCAGAATTGCGCCACGACCCCGAGGCCGTTCGTGCATGGGGCACTCGCCAAATGATGCTCGCCCCCTTGGCGGCGAAGAACATGGGCGTCAAGGTCGTCAATGGGTTCACGGGTTCAAGCATCTGGCACCTCCTTTTCCCATTCCCACCTCAGTCTCAGGCGCTGATTGACGCCGGGTACGCCCTCTTTGCAGAGCGATGGACGCCGATCCTGAACGAGTTCAGTGCGAACGGGATCAAATTCGGTCTAGAGGTGCATCCCACCGAAATCGCCTTTGACTACTACACCGCCCAAGCCTCGCTCAATGCAATTAACAATCACCCCGCATTTGGATTCAACCTCGATCCAAGTCACTTCATTCCTCAAGGCGTAGATCCGGCCATCTTTGCCCGAGACTTTGCAGATCGTATTTTTCACATGCATGTCAAGGATGCCAAGGTCAATCGTGATGGACGCTCCGGAAGTTACGGGAGTTTCCTCTCGTTTGGTGACCACCGCCGTGGCTGGGATTTCCGATCGCCTGGCCATGGGGAAGTCGACTTCGAAAGCCTGGTTCGTGCCCTGAATGACATCGGATATGCCGGTCCCCTTTCGGTCGAATGGGAGGACGCAGGCATGGATCGTGAGCACGGAGCGAGGGAAGCTGCTGCCTTCTGCCGCAAGATTGACTTCCGCCCGTCCAATTTGGCGTTTGACGCGGCGTTCAGCCGCTAACGATTTGCGAGCGGTTCGCTGTCGTCTCGTTCGAGGCATGGCACGACGCCCGTTAGAACATCCGGGAAAGAATTGACGATGAGCGAACAGGTCGGTTTCTTGACCATGGGGTCCGCGGCTTCGGGCGGTCCGGTTCCGGAAATTGGGATCGGGATGCTCGGATATGCATTCATGGGCAAGGCCCATTCGAATGCATTTCGCACCATCCCCTACATGATCCAGCCATTGGCCGCGATGCCCAAGATGGTGGCCCTTTGCGGACGCAACCGAGACGCCGTGACGGCGGCGGCGACCCGTTTCGGGTACGAAAAGGTGTATCTGGACTGGCGTGAGATGTTGAAGGACGATTCCATCCAGTTGTTCGACAACGGTGGTCCGAACAACATTCACGCGGAACCGACCATTGCTGCCGCCGAGGCGGGTAAGCACGTCCTCTGCGAGAAGCCGCTGGGTCGGTCGGCGCATGAGTCGAAGCTGATGCTGGACGCCGTCCGCAAGGCCGGTGTCAAACACATGTGTGCGTTCAACTATCGTTTTGTCCCAGCGGTACGCCAGGCAAAGGCGCTACTCGAACGCGGAGCGCTCGGGCGCATCTTTCATTTCCGGGCCCGCTATCTGCAGGAATGGGGCAATAGCCCTGATGTAGCCCAGTGGCGGTACCACGCCGACACTGCCGGGAGTGGTGCACTTGGTGACCTTGGTGCACACATAATCGATTTGGCTCGGTTCCTGATCGGAGAGCCGACCGAAGTCAGCGCCCTGACCGCCACCTTCATCACCGAACGCGACGACCCTTCAGGTGCTGGCGGGCGTCTGCACGTGGACGTTGATGACGCATTCGAGGCGGTCGTGCGGTTTGCGAACGGGGCGGTTGGCACGCTCGAGGCCACCCGGTTTGCGCCAGGGCGCAAGAACCATAACGTGTTCGAGATCAACGGTGAACTCGGGTCTATCGCGTTCAACCTGGAGAACATGAATAACTTGGAAGTGCACCTTCCAGACCACGATCCGAAGGATGTCCAAGGCTTTCGAAACGTCCTGGTCTCCGAGAGCTATCACCCGTTCTGGCAGCATTGGTGGCCGCAGGGTCACATCATTGGATGGGAACACACGTTCGTCCATGAAGTGAACCACCTTCTTGAGGCCATTGTTGGCAAGCACGAAGTTGCCCCGTACGGTGCCGATTTCGTGGACGGCTATCGCAACGCAGTGATCTGCGACGCAATCATCGAATCAGCTCGCGAGGGGCGCCGGGTCGAGATCAGGTACCACGATTGAGCCCTGCGTGCTGGTTAGGCGTAGAAAGCCATGGACCCCGCCACCGTGAGGTGTGCGGGGTCCGTGCATCCCTGGTGCGCTGATTGGTCAGGTAGAGACCATCGCGCTTGTCATGCGTCTCCATTGTGTTCTGGAGGTAGCGGACGTGTGGCCTCCTGACGGGACGCGTGCCCACGTGCGGTTCGAATAATGTCGCTGAACAGTGTTCGCGCCTCCATCGTGAAGTGCTCGCCATCCAGGCGGTTCTCAAGTGTGGCGAGGGCCGACGGGTCGTCGATTAGCGTGGCCAACCGGCCAATCAGGTACCCCGCAAATCGCGCGTGGACTCGCCACGCCACGGGTCGGGGCTGGTCTTCGTCAAGCAGGACCACCCAGTCTTTGGTGACACCGCCCTGCTGGCGAACGAGTGGTGCAGGAAGCCTCGAGATACGCATCAGTCCGTCGTCGTCTCCGGGTTTGGAAACGGCGGCAACCGGGGCGTGATGCACCGCATGACGGAATGAGGCGGCTTGCGAGTTCGCTCACTGGAAACTTGATTGGACTCTTTGGCCTCACGCCAAGCTTGCGGTTGCGATGGCAATGGCCCCATTCGGACTGCGAGGTGGGCTCAGGCTGGCGCACTGTCCAACACGGCCCCGGGAGGCCTTCTTTACGGTCCCGGAATCGGCTGCCAAGCCAAGCTGCGTGCCTGCTGAGTAAGGAGGCCGGTGGCATCAATCAGGAACCATCGTAACGCCCATTCAGCGTCCTTGACCTGAAAGACCAAGGCGACTAGCGGTGTGAGTTCCAGGGTGCTGTTGACACTCAGGCGAAGTGGGCGCGTATGCCAACCGTCGGTCAGCACGATCACCCGTCCTCGGTTATCCAGACGCCACCCAAGCAGCGACAGGCGCGCATCAGTAAGTACGTTGCTGACGAAGCCCGCGACATCGGGGACCGTATATCCGGCCTCAGGGATCCCTCCGGAATAGGCAGCGACAACGACCCCGTTCGAATCGAACATCGCTGCGAAATCCTTCGCGTTCCGTTTGTCGAGCACCGACCGGGTACGCACAAGCGTAGAAATCAGTCGAGCATCCGGCGGTGTGGCGCCAGGGGCAGGGGTTGCGATGGTGATAACGGGTTTTGCGGGGCGATCGGGAATGGTCTGCTGCTCCCAGACGGTTAGCGCGCCAAGAAGAAGAACGACCGCCAGAAGGGTGATTACCCGCCGCCAGTAGGCAAGAACTCCTACCGGACTGTTTGCGTCGCCGGTGTCGCCAAGCGGCTCGCCGATCATCAACCCTGGCATGCTGATTTCGGGGGCCCCAACGTCAGGGAAACTGCCGGAACGCGTTCCGTGAGGGTGGGTTTCTGCGGGGCCGTTGCCGCCTTCATCACGTCGGTCGGACAGCCCTGCGGTCGGGTCGCGCTCCTCGGTCAGTTCCGGCGGGGCAGTCAGCTTGCCAATCTCAGGTGTGTTTTGGGGTACATGTGCAAGGACTGGTTGCTCCGGCGTCACCGCGTCAGCGGAGGTCCGGTCATCCTTCCGATTGACCTGTTCGTCATCAACGCGTTCGGTCACCGGCACCCAGCTTCTGCGTGAACCACGCCATTCATTCGTTGCTGATGTTGCCATAAGGCGCCGCAATNNACTACACTAGCGGGTGTGAAGAGTAACGAGACCGCAGTTGGAGGCGCGTCAGGTCCAGGTGTAGACGGTGACTCGCAACCTTGCGGACCTGCGACCTGCCTTTACGTCGTTTCAACGCCAATCGGCAATCTAGGGGACATGACGTACCGGGCGGTGAGTGTGCTCCGATCAGTCTCACTGGTGGTTGCTGAGGACACCAGGCACACTGGCGTGCTGCTGAAGCATTTTGAGATCAAGGCGCCGATGGTCAGCTATCACGCGCACAATCGCGTTGCGCGGTTGCCGAGAATCCTCGATGCCCTTGGACGTGGGGATGTCGCGCTCGTCACTGACGCCGGCACCCCAGTTATTTCGGACCCCGGCCAGGAGCTTGTGGCGGCTGCGTGGGGGGCCGGCGCGGGAGTTGAGGCCCTTCCAGGTGCGTCAGCGCCAATGGCGGCGCTTGCCGTATGCGGGATGCCATTCTCTTCCGCGCACTTTGTCGGGTTCTTTCC
>DDYL01000022.1:0-417 GCA_002347925.1 Chloroflexi bacterium UBA2235
GTGCGGTCTTGTTCGATCAAACTCATCGGTCCCCTCCTCGCCGCACGTGACGCACAAAAACCGGCAATGCCATTGGCTCCGGCCTAGGTCACCACAGGGCGTGTGCGCGATCATAGTGCTACACGCGCTATTGGTCAAGTTCACTGATCATTAATGCGTCTGGAGACGTGTCCTGGACGGCGTTGGCGGAGTGATTACGGTGCTGCCAACCGTGTACGGTGTACCTCCACGCCACGGGAGAATGAGATGATGGCATTGGGTACTGCCCCGGTTCGAATCGCGGTTTTCGGTGCAGGCCGGATTGGTCAGGTCCACGTTGCCAACCTGTCTACACGGGTTGCCGGAGTGACTGTGTCCGCGGTCGTAGACGTCAGGCGTGGCGCGGCGATTGCCTTGGCTTCCAAGTACGGCGTCCAA
>DDYL01000022.1:474-4091 GCA_002347925.1 Chloroflexi bacterium UBA2235
ACTGATACGCACGGTGCGCTGATCCGCGGTGCGGCCGCGAGCGGGAAGCACATCTTTTGTGAGAAGCCGATCGACACGACAATCGAGGCGATAGATGCGTCACTGGAAGCCGTTGCGCGGGCCGGTGTGCGCTTCCAGGTGGGGTTCAATCGCCGGTTTGACCCGAGTTTCCGGCGTGTTCATGACCTCGTTCGCTCCGGTGAGGCCGGGAAACCGCATCTGATCAGGATCACTAGCCGCGATCCCCAACCACCGCCGGCTGGGTACTTCACAGGCGACCTCGGAATCTTTCCGGACATGACCATTCACGACTTTGACCTCGCACGCTTTCTATTGAGAGGTGCAGACGAGACTGATGAAGTCGTGGAAGTCTTTGCGACCGGTGCGTCGCTGGTTTCGGAAGCTGACGGAGGTTCCGGGGAGATGGACACTGCGGTTTGCGTTCTGACGTTTTCAAGCGGTGCAATCGCAACCATCGACAACTCACGCCGTGCCGTGTACGGCTACGACCAGCGCATCGAAGTCTTCGGTTCAGGCGGAATGGTGGCCGCCGGAAACGTCACTCCTGACAGTCACGTGGTGAGCAACGCGAATGGCATCCGGTCTGCCGTGCCCCACTACTTCTTCCTTGAGCGATATGCCGATGCGTATGCCCACGAACTTATCGGGTTCGTGGAGGCCGTCAAGACTGGGACAGCGACCCCTGTCACAGGCCACGATGGTCGGATGGCCATGGTGATCGCGACGGCGGCACAGCGGTCGGTCAGGTTGGCGCGTCCTGTCGCTACCTCCGAAATTGTGTGACCCGTGGTACCAGAGATCGACCCATATCTCAATTGGCATTGCAATTTCGTACAGGAAAGCCGATTGACCGGTTCCTGGGCGATAGAGTGCCGACATCGCTTCCGGCAGACCCGCAAACTTGGAGGACAGTGTCGGGAGATTTTCGGGCATGCGGGGGTAAATCGACTGCCGGGGGACGCCGAGGACGAAGGTTGTTGCTCCTCGGCGACAGTGAATCTTGATGGTGCAGGTTGCGGAACAAGGCTTCACAGGGTCAAGTAGCGTTCTAGCTCATGAGATAGCGGTGCCTTCGGCGGGGCCCACGGACCGGGGTGGACCAGTGCGGCGGGCGTTGTCGGCGGTAGTAAGCCACGGCTATGCCGCGCCACTCGTTCTGACGGTCCTTGTAGTCGTTTTCCAGATGACAATGGTCGGTCGTCCGCTTCGACCCCTTGTGTGGCCGGTTGTATCGCTTGAAGTCGTTGTCGCAGTAAGTGCAATTGCCACAGCCACTCTTGCTGCACCGCGGGGCTGGGCCATGCGGGACAGGTTCACGATGCGCCTCGCGACGACGTTCGCCGTGGTGGCGGTGAACAGCGCGTGGTTCATACTGACGTTTCCAGGTCTGAGTGACGGGGATGCGTCGTTCGGCGCGGGTTTGCTGACTTCGAATGGCGCCGTCGCTTCTGTGTTTGGCGTGATCGACATCTGGGTACTTCCCGTCGGGATTGTGCTCGCTACCACCCGGCGAAACGGGCGAGCGAGTGATGCATCTGCAATCCGCCATGGGAGCGCTCTCGCCGCCATGGCAATTGGAGGCGGGATCATCGTTTGGCTATCCGAGGCAAACCAAGGGGCACTTCAGGCGATTGCCGTCCCGCTTCTGGCCCCGAGTTGGCTACTTGCCCATCTGACTCACTTGGTTGTCGTCGTCGCGCTCATTCGTCTCTGGCCCCTCGCGGGAAGCGAGGACAACGGCCCCGTCGGCGCGAGTACCCGGTGGCTCGCCCGCGCCCTCGTGTGGTGCCTGATGCTCCGGCTCGCGAGCATGATTGGTGCAGAACTTGACATCGAGCGGTTCAATGCCGGTTGGTACCTCTACCGGGTTGCGAGGGCGGCTGCTTTCGTGAGCGTCAACGTCGCGCTCATCGTCGATGGTTGGCGCTTGTTCCGCGTCGAACGCGAACGGATGCACTTCTCGCAGGAACTGTCTTGTGTGCTGGCCGGGCTCGGCGCGGAGAGTGACGTCAAGCACATGCATGTGACATGTCATGAGTGGCTTGAGACAGTGTTTGGAGCGCGGGTGGTGCGGTCGAATGATGCTGGTCAATCCCAGGGACGGTTGCCCCTCTGGCCACTCGCATGTCCCGATACCGGACAGGCACTCTTGCTTGTCAGGAATCAACCGTTCGACGAAGTTGAGCGCTCAAGCGCTGAAGCATTTGTCCAAGGGGCTCGGTTGTCGATCGACCGTGCCCGGGTCAGCGAGGCTTCCACTCGCCTGAAAGACGAGTTCTTCACCATGATCGGGCACGAATTGCGTACTCCGCTTACGTCAGTGCGGGGATACGCTGAGGTGCTACACGGCAATCTCGCGGACCCAGACGCGACGCTCAACGAGAGCCGCGAGTATGTCACGCGCTTGCAGACCCAAGCCGAGACCCTCTCGGGCCTGATTGAGGGAATGCTCGATTCATCTCACTTCCTGGCCGGGACAAGCACGATGTTGCCCGAACTCTTTGATGTCGGGGAGGCCGTTGGGCGCGCAGTCGAGAGCAACCGCGAGTCGGCCAGCGTTGCGGGTCACGTCATTGCATTTGATCGTCCTGGACATTCGGCTCTGGTGTCAGCGGTTCCCGCCTATGTCGAGCGAATCGTTGGGGAGCTCATCAGCAATGCCATCAGTTACTCGCGCCCGGGAGGCACCATCACCATCTCGGTAGCCCCCTCTTCTGAGGGCTCGAACCCGACGGCTTCGGTCCCGATGATTGCGTGCACTGTGGAAGACGATGGCCCGGGGATCTCCACCGGGGATCAGGCGCACCTGTTCACGCCGTTTTTCAGGGCTCCAGGGAGCGACTCGAGGCCGGTGCGAGGCGCGGGGCTCGGTCTTTACATGGCCAAGAGACTAGCTGACCTGATGCACGGCAAGATGACCGTCGAAACATCACCCGAGTCTGGATCGCAGTTCACGCTTCACCTTCCGGCGTGGAACCGATAGCCAGTAGCGCAGGCTACCGGTTCCGGGGGGGTCGGTGGTGTCATTGCCAAGGCTCCACGCAGGGAGCTGCTTAGCGCCCCAACACCTTGAGACCTGCGGTTGCACCGGCCCCCATGAAGCCACTATCGCTACCAGCAGTTAGAAATCTGAAACCCATCTCGCGCTTTGCAACCGCCTCCGCTGGAGAGTTGCACGCGAGTCCGGGCGCCTTGCCGGTGTTGTGGCATGCCTTGACGATCCGCTCGAGTGCCCGATGGTGCTCCGAGCTGTCGTTCATGTGATTGGGGTGGATTCCCATCGAGAGTGCGAGGTCGGAAGGGCCCGCCCAGCAGCCGTGGACACCTGGAGTGGCAAGGATTGCCTCGGCATTTTCCACCGCCGTCGCACTTTCAATCTGCACCATGCACAGAACTTCGTCATTTATCCAGTCAGCGTAATCGGCGCCGTGGGTCCGCGCCCGTCCGAAACCCCACGATCGGGTGCCCGCTGGAGGAAGATGGCATGCATCCGCCGCAGCCTTTGCCTGTTCCGCAGTGTCGACCATCGGCACGATGATCCCGAGGGCACCTTGGTCCAGCATGCGTCCGATCTTGGTGTAATCGTTCGACGACAC
>DDYL01000022.1:4104-16461 GCA_002347925.1 Chloroflexi bacterium UBA2235
TCAACCAGGATGAAGTCGATACCGGTGCGGCTCAGCGTCTCAACTGCAAGCAGCGAACCCATTCCGGCTGAGTAGCCATACATCGGTTCGTTCCGTGCAAGGGCATGTCTGACATGGTTGGTGCGCATCGTGCTTCCTTCCGGTGCGTCGCGGGCGACAGGTGCGGTGGACCCCTGGCATGACGGCAGAGGCTTCGCCGGTCAATCTATCACAATGCAGTGCCTCGAATTTGCAGGATAGGGTCTCGGAACGGCGGGCATGCGGCTTGCCACTTCACTGTTCGATCGGAAAGGGCAGTCGGCGCGAGGAAGGCACTGGTTGAGGCTTCTTGTTTACGAGATTGCGGGAAATCCAGTGATTTTTGTCCGTAATCGCATGCAAGACATTCAGCGTGTTGACCGCGAGTACACTCAGGCTGAAAAGGCCGGAGCCGACCTGGCGCACACTTGTTCGCGGTCTGGCCTATTTTGGGGGAGAACGGGATGACTGTGAACTCTGGGCCGGCAAAGTGGACTGTGGCGATCACCGACGGGTTCAGCGACGCCTACGACGTTGAACAGGCGATGTTCGCGTCGGCTGGCATGCCCGTGAACGTGCGGTATCTCCGGGTCAAGACGGCAGCGGAAGTTGTTGCGAACTGCGCTGATATTGACATAATCATCAAGGGGTGGATTGACCTTCCGCGCTCAGCCCTGGAGCATCTCCCGCGGCTCAAGGCAATCATCCGCGGTGGCATTGGCGTGGATATGGTTGACATTGCCGGTGCAACCGATCTCGGGATCCTCGTCTGCAACACCGCCACATACTGTCTTGACGAAGTGTCAAACCAGGCGATGGTGCTCATGCTCGCCCTCAATCGGCAACTGATCGCACATGCGGACCGTATCCGGTCGGGTGGATGGGCAGTGCGTGATGTTCCACACCCGAGGAGGCTTCGGGGTCAGACGATCGGGTTGGTCGGGATAGGCAACATTGGCCGGCAGGTTGCGGCGAAGGCATCCGGATTTGGATTGAATGTCGTCGCGCACGATCCGTTCATCGATGCCACGCACGTCAACATCTCTGGCGCGGGAGAGGTGCCACTGTTGTCACTCGATGACCTCCTTGCCACATGCGACATCGTGACTCTCCACTGCCCGCTTTCGCCAGCGACGCATCACCTCATCGGGGAGGCCCAGTTGGCGCGAATGAAACCCGGTGCGCTCCTCATCAACACGGCACGCGGTGGGCTGATTGACCAGGACGCTCTTGTTGCGTCACTCAAGTCGGGTCATCTTGGCGGTGCTGGAATCGATGTGACGACTCCTGAGCCGCTGCCCGCTCCCCATCCGTTGCGGGAGCTTCCGAATGTCCTCTTGACCCCGCATACCGCGAGTATCAGTGATGCGTCGGTTATCGAATGCCGGGAAACCACCGTCGCACACGCCCTGACATTGCTTCGCGGTGGCGTACCTTCCGACGTCATGAACCGTGCTGTCCTCAAGGACGGACGCTGGCGGGGGTCGTCAGACAGGTAGCGCGCAGAACACTGGGGGCTGACGCGAGTAATGAGAATTCGGCAGGAACTCTCTGACCGGCTAAGCCGGCTTTCACCCGGCCCCCAGTTGCCAGCGCGGGACGTCATTCCAATCGTCTTGGAAGCCGAGATCGCCGGCGACCAACCACCCGTTCTCGTTCACACAGGTGACCAACAGGTCGTTCCGACTGTCGGGCACGAGAGCAACGCCGTCGGAGACGTGGCTCACGACGGCGCCGAATTGCACCATGCTGTCCTAGCCGTCCTGCGACCCGCAATACTGGTGGGTGACTTGCCCCCCGGGATACGCCTGATCGAGGAAGAGGTTGCGGCCCATCTGGGTGTCAGCCGCGGTCCGGTTCGCGAGGCACTCGGCATCCTGCGCGACGAGGGTTTGGTAACGATTGCGGCGAGGCGCGGCGCCGTCGTGGTCGGATTGACGCCACAGGATATCGATGACCTGTATGACCTCCGCATCGTCCTTGAGTGTCACGCAATTCGACGAGCCACCGCGAACGTTCGAGACGCAGACATCGAATACTTGCGAGGCCTCGACGCCGGGATGGTTGCACGGGCCCGCATTGAAACTGTTGCGAGCCCAGACGTTGCCTTTCACCGGCATCTGATCTTGTTGGCGCGCCAGGAACGGCTCAGATCGGCGTGGGAGCGGATTGCCGGCATCGTCGGCGGGCTCCTCTCGGTCACCGATGGGCAACGTCCAGACCTCGTCCTCCACTCGCACCTGATCGACGCATTGGCGTCCGGAGACGGTGACACGGCTTCCGCAATCCTTCACGTGCACATCCGGAATGCACACCGGATCATGCGCGGCGTACTTTTGTCCCGTTCAGAGGCCGGAGCGCGCTGAAACTGGCCGGTCCGCACGTCTTGTTCACAAGACTGCCGATCCTGCGGGTGGATTTGCCGCATGCATCGGTTGTTGATACGCTCGCCGTCAACAAGACTGCCTGAAGTGGTCCGCGGGGGCGGACCGCGGGCACCACTGCCAAGGGGGGAAAATGACCACTCTGCCACGTCCCAGGTCCGGGTTCTCATCACGTCGTTCAATAGTGGAGTCCGGGTTGGCTGTCGGTGCTACCGGCCTGCTCATCGCATGCGGGGAAGAGGCCAAGCCCGCAGCTGCGCCAACCACCGCAGCCAAACCCGCCGAGCCGACAAAGCCACCTGCCGCGGGCGCTCCGACAGCGGCGCCGGCTGCAGCGGCGACGAAGGCGCCGGAACCGACCAAGGCCCCCGCTGTCCTTAAGGGAGCGACAGTTCGGTGGCTTGGTGGGGAATGGAGTTTCCTGCCGGCCCTAACGGAAGTCCTCGAGGCTTTCGGAAACGACTGGGCGAAGCAGAACAACGTCACAATCACCTTCGAGAAGACCACTGACATCCTGCCACGTGTACAGACCGTCATAGAGACGAAGGGTGGTGCCGACATCATTCAGTACTCGTCACCGCCCGCCACGATTGCCAATGGATTGGCAGACGTCTCTGACATTGCCGACTTCCTTGGTAAGGAGGGTGGCGGGTACCTGCCGGCCGCTCCGTTCCAGCAAGTTGTTGATGGCAAGTGGCTTGGCATCCCGATGGGTCAGCACAACTGGTTCGTCAATTACCGGCAGGACTATTTCAAGGAGGAGGGCGTTGACGCGTTCCCGGATACCTGGGACGAGGCTCTCAAAGTCGGGACCAAGCTCAAGGCCAAGGGCCGTCCCTTTGGTGTGTGCATGTCCGATCAGGCTTCCGGCGACGGTAACGCCAATGCGCGCCTGTTGCTTTGGGCGTTTGGTGGCAAGGAGTTCAACCCTGATGGAACGCTTGCGTTGGACAGCAAGGAAACGCTTGCGTCGCTCGAGTTCGCGATAGAACTGCACAACAAGGCGAATGATCCGGGCGGTGTTGGATACAACGATGCCTCGAACAATCAGGGTTTTCTCGCGGGGAAGTTGTCGATGGCACTTAATGTGAACACGATTTACCTTCCCGCGTTGAAGAACAATCCTGATGTTGCCGCCGGCATGAACCATGCGCTGCCTCCCAAGGGACCGGCAGGCAGGTTCGGATACGGGCAGTTACCCTTCTGGGGGATCTTTAACCACACCAAGGGTGCTGATCTTGATGCAGCGAAAGACCTCATCAAGCAGTTCTTCTCGATGAAGAATTACGGCAAATTCATCCAGACCGGCCAAGGCTACATCCTCCCTCTCCTTCCAGCCTACGAGAAGGAGCCGGTCTGGCCAACCGATCCGAAACTTGCGATTGCCAAGGAGATGTTCAAGACGGCACTCCCTGCGGGCCACGCACTGAAGTTTCAGACCCGCCTTTCATCCTTGATACAGGACCGGGTCATCCTCGGAAAACTCTACTCACGCGCCGCGTCGACCGGCAACGCCAAGCAGGCACTAGCCGACACCATGAAGGAGATTGACGATCTCAAGAAGTTGAGCTGACGGGGAAGGTGCCCTCAGTCCACTGGAAGTCATTCGGTGCCGAATGGAAATGCCGTCTCGGCACCGAACGCATGTCGGCCTGAAGGACGGCCATCGCAACATTACCTTTGTTCCGGTTCGCATGAAACTCGTGCCGAACGCGTCGCACGACCACAAGCCCATGACCCCGAAGGGGGCCACGAATGACTGTCGCGCCGGTTGCGCCCCACGACAAGGCACCAGCCGTATATGCACGTGCCAGGAACTCAGGCATGCGATGGGGAACTCTGTTTCACCGCGATGAGTCGCTGGGTTACATCCTCCTCGCGCCTGGTTTCATCGTACTTGCCCTGCTTATGGCGTACCCATTCGTATACGCCGTGTTCCTGAGCTTCACAAGCAAGCGTATTGGTGGTCCTGCGACATTCGTCGGTTTGGAGAACTACACCAAACTTGCATCGACGGACCTGTTTTGGAAGACGATCTGGAACTCGATTTACTACACCCTGGTTGCGTTGGTGTTCAAGTTTGTTGGTGGGCTTGGGGTGGCAGTCATGCTGAACCGGCCGTTTGTTGGGCAACGGCTCGCCAAGGCATTGCTCCTGTTGCCATGGATCATCCCGACCGTGTTCAGTACGCTGATCTGGTGGTGGCTCTTTGACCCGGCGTTCAGCGTGATCAACGAGGTCTTGGTGGTCAAGTGGAAGCTTCTCTCAAAGCCCATCCCGTTCCTGACGGACGGCAAGACTGCGATGTCATCGCTCATCATGGTCAATGTCTGGCGAGGTGTCCCCTTCTTCGGGATCAGCTTCCTTGCTGCAATGCAGGCCGTTCCGGACGAGTTACTTGAGGCCGCTCGGGTCGATGGCGCCACGCCCTGGCGCACATTCTGGAGCATTACATTCCCACTAATCGTGCCGGTTGTCGGGGTCGTTGCCCTTATCTCCACCATTGGGACCCTTGGAGACTTTGACCTGCCGTTCTTGCTCACCCGTGGTGGACCGAATGACGCGACGACCATGTTTGCCGTGACGGCCTACACGTTATCGCTCTCGTCCGGATTGATTGGTCTCGGTGCGGCGGTCTCCATGACCATGTTCCCGCTGCTCGCAATCCTCGTGGTCGTGTCTCTACTACAAGTGCGGCAGCGTCAGGGAGTGTCGTGATGGCCGAAAGTACAGCCATTCAGCTCAAACGGCGCCGGGGACTGGTTGCAGTGGCGCTCCGCCGACTGCGGGGCGACGTTCCCTTTTACTTGCTCCTTCTCTCTGTGAGTTTTCTTTTGTTGTTTCCGTTTTATTGGGGATTTATTACATCGCTTAAATTTGAGAAGGAAATCTTTGACTTCACAGGCAACTTGCTGTGGGTCAAGAACCCGAGCCTTGCAAACTATCAGACATTGTTCAAGACACCACGCTTCTTCATATGGCTGAGGAACACGATGCTCGTTTCCACAGTCACGACAGTGCTGTCGGTCGTTGTGTCAATCATGGCTGGCTATTCGATTGCCCGCCTGAAGTTCCGAGGTGTAACCGCGGCAAGTGTGATCGTGTTCGTCACGTACCTTGCGCCCAAAGGGTTACTCTTTGTCCCGCTCGCTCAAATCCTGAATGACTGGGATCTGCTTGGTGGTCTCCCGGCATTGATGATCACCTATCCAACATTTCTCATTCCATTTTGTACATGGCTCCTTAGTGGCTACTTCTCGAATGTTCCTGTTGAGCCAGAGGAATGCGCCATGATTGACGGCGCTAGCCGGATTGGTGCGATCATTCGGGTCACACTCCCGATGGCTTGGCCCGGGATCCTGACTGCAGCGATCTTTTCGTTCACGCTCTCCTGGAATGAGTTGCTGTACTCGCTCGCATTCGTCAGAGGCGAGGAAAACCGTCTTCTCACAAATGGCGTGATGAGCGCCTTCGCTAGGTCGGATATCTACTTCTGGGGGCCTCTCATGGCGGCGTCCACCTTGGCGTCGGTTCCGGTCGCATTGCTGTATTTCCTGTTCATGGACCGGTTTGTCGGAGGGATCACCGCTGGGGCGACAAAGGGGTAGGCCTTGTGACAAGCGACAGGTCGGCGCCCCCTCGGATAGTTCGCCTGACGGGGCCGATTTTTCCGCCCAGCTTGCACGAAGTGAAACAGATTGAGTCGCGAGGTTGGACGCTCACGACCGTTGCCGGAACAAGCCCAGACCAGATTATTCCGCATGTGTCGGACGCAGACATCGTCAGTGTTGTGGGCACATATATCCCGGCACCGGTCATTGACGCGATGACACGGGTACGCGCGATAGCACGCCTTGGTGCCGGCACCGACCGGATTGATGTGGCGCATGCCACTTCACGTGGCATCGTGGTAATGAATACCCCCTATTTCTGCGTGGAGGAACAGGCCGACCATACGATGGCGATGATCCTCTCGCTGGCACGAAAGTTGCCACTCTCCCAACGCGCTATCGAATCCGGGAAGTACGCTGAGGCGCGGGCGGCTTCGGCGACAAATCCGCGACTGAGCCGTACGACTTTGGGTCTCGTCGGGTTTGGGCGAAGTGCGGTTCACACTGCAAGACGGGCACGGGGATTCGGCATGCGGGTCCTCGCGACGCGTCGAAACATGAGCGCACCGACCGACGAGGCAGATTCCCTGGGCGTGGTGATGACGGACCTTGACACCATCCTCCGTGAGTCGGATTTCGTTTCCCTCCACTTGCCTCTGACACGTGGGTCACGTCACATGATTGATGCCGACGCCCTATCCCGGATGAAGCCTTCCGCATACCTGATCAATACGTCTCGTGGGGCACTCGTGGATGAACACGCGCTTGTCAAGGCCCTTCATGCCGGACAGATTGCGGGGGCTGGACTAGACACATTCGCAATCATCGAAGTTCTCGACGAGTCCGGCCCGCCCGATGCTCATCCTCTCATGCACATGGATAACGTCCTGCTGTCACCGCATGTCGCTGCAGGGTCTGACCGGTCCGGCATGGATAGCGTGGACGCCGGGATTGAGAACATCGGGGCAATATTGGGCGGGTTCTGGCCGGTTCCCGAACATCGCGTGAACCCCGAGGTGGTTCCCAGGGTTCCATTGATAGACCGTGAGGCAAGATGATCCGAGCGACTGGCGCAAGTCTGGATTGCCAGCTTTCTCAGAGTGCGACACAAAAGGGATGACTTGAATGAACCTGTTTGACATGACCGGACGCGTCGGCGTCGTGACTGGCGCTGCCCAGGGGATGGGGAAGGCGATGGCGACGGCATGGGCCGAGGCCGGTGCGGATGTCGTGATCGTCGACCGGAATGCCGAAGGACTGGAAGTGACCGCTTCGGATATCCGGGCCCTCGGGCGCCGTGCCGTCCCGTTCACCTGTGACCTGGCCGATCTTTCCCAGATCGACCTGCTTTGGGCAACGGTTGACGCTGAGTTCGGGCGGGTTGACTGTGTTGGCAATGTTGCCGGAGATGCCCGCGCAGGTGCCCCGGAAACCGCTTCGATCGCAGACCTCCAGTTCACCCTCCAGTGCCTCGTGGTCAGCAAGTTCTACATGTGCCAGCATGCCGGCAAGCGCATGCTCGCCCAAGGGAAGGGCAGCATCATCAACATCGGGTCTCTGGCGAGTGTCTCGGCTCTCGGTCGCGGGCATGCCTTCTATTCGATGGGCATGGGTGCGGTGGTCCAGATGACCCGGGAACTCAGTACCGAATGGGCAAGTGGTGGCGTGCGGGTCAATGCAATCCTGCCGGCACAGGTCGTGAACCCTGGCCTCCAGCAGCGCATGGATGCCGATCCCAACCTTGCTGGGCGCTTCTTGAGTGGCATTCCCGCAGGACGACTTGGCACACCATCGGACATCAAGGGGCTGTCAATTTTCCTTGCGTCTGATGCTTCGCCGTGGATCACCGGAGCGATCATCCCGATGGACGGTGGGAACCTCGCCATGAACGGTGGCGGGTCGGTCCGACCTCCCGTCAAGCGACACGACTAGACTACGAGCGGCAACGCATCGCCGGAACGCAGTCCGGGCACTCGTGGGTGGGTGCCGGGAAGGGGAAACGTGTGGCCCACGACGTAACAATGCCCCGGCAGGGGTGGACGATGGAGACGGGCAGCATCGTCGAATGGTTGAAGCGCCCCGGAGAGTTTGTCCGGCAAGGCGAGCAACTCCTGATCATCCAGAGTGACAAGGCCGCGAACGAGATCGAGGCGCTCGAGAGCGGCTACCTTGACATTCCGCCTGATTCGCCTGCAATCGGGGTAGAGGTGCCTATCGGCACCGTCCTTGGTGCCCTCCTGACCGAGGCCGAAGCCTTGGCTCGGGGCTTGCCGATCGTCCTTGCCGATGCGCATGCTCCGAAGGCAGCGCCCCGTGCTACCGCCCCGAAGCTTGTTCCGTCGGTTACCGAGGCGGGTCTGGTCGCGGCATCTGCAATGACACGGTTGCCAGGCGCAGAACGTGATGATGTCTCTCTTTATCGAGAGATGGTCCGGATCCGCAAGGTCGAAGAGGCGCTTGCCAGGTCACACCAGCAGGGGTTGGTGCACGGGGCATGCCATACATACGTCGGCGAGGAGGCAATCGCAACTGCCGTCTGCGCGCATCTGACAATCAAGGACACGGTGTGGAGCACCCACCGGGGTCACGGCCACGCGCTCGCCAAGGGAGTTACCGCTCGCGAGCTGGCTGCTGAACTCTTCGGACGTGAGACAGGTTGCGCGGGCGGACGTGGTGGTTCCATGCACCTCTTCAAGCCTGAAGTCGGACTGATGGGTACCAGCGGGATTGTCGGTCCGTGCATCCTGCTTGCCACAGGTGCCGGGTATACATCCTCCCTTCTAAGGGACGGGAGGGTCAGCGTCGCATTCTTTGGTGATGGCGCCTCGAACAATGGCGCTTTTCACGAGGGCTTGAACCTCGCCGCTGTCTGGAACCTGCCGGTCATCTTCGTCTGCGAAAACAACCAATACGCAACGGAGGTTCCTTACGCGACGGTCTCGAAGCAGCCGGATGTCGCCCGCAAGGCGGACGGCTACGGTATGCCCGGGGTCGTGGTGGACGGGAACGATGTTCGTGCCGTCTGGGAAGCTGCCCGGGTTGCGGTCGAGCGTGCGCGCGAAGGACACGGGCCTACACTGATAGAAGCCAAGACCTATCGTACGCGTGCTCATTCCGAAGGCATGCGGGATGCCGGATACCGGTCGGTTGACGAGATTGACTATTGGAAGTCGCGATGCCCAATCCGGCACCTCCGGGCCCAGCTTGCCGCCGAGGGAGTAGTGGCGGTAGCAACCCTTGACGCGATCGATCACGAAATCGAGGAGGAGGCTCGCGACGCCATCGCCTTCGCAACTGCAAGCGGATGGCCCGACGCGTCTACGGCGGCGGATCACGTTGTCGGTTGGAAGGCTGGCGAACTCGTAGGAGGAGAGGTCAGATGACGGTCGAGACACGCATGGCCCAGTCGCCCGATACCCGGGTCGGCAGCCGCGAAATGACCTATGTCGAGGCCGGTCGTGCGGGCCTCGATGAGGAAATGGCGCGCGATTCTTCGATCTTCGTGGTGGGGCAGGGAATTGGAGAACGCGGAGGCAACTTCAACACTACCCTCGGTCTCTACGAGAAATACGGTCCGGCGCGGCTTCGGGACGTGCCGATCACCGAACGAGGGTTCGTGGGCATGTGCACTGGCGCGGCAGCCACCGGGTCACGCCCGGTCGTGGACTTCATGTTCATCGACTTCATCCTCGATGCGTTGGGAGAGCTGATCAACCAGACATCCAAATTGCGGTACATGACCCATGGCCGGGTGAAGGTGCCAATCGTGCTTCGTGGCTGCTTCGGCCTTGGCGGGGCGGCGGCAACGCATCATTCGGGTAGCTACTACCCGTTTTTCGCCCACCTGCCCGGGTTCGTGGTTGCCCTGCCATCCACTCCGGCGGACGCCAAGGGGTTGCTCAAGATGGCCATCCGCACCGACGACCCAGTGATCTTCCTTGAGCACAAGGGATTGCTTAACAGTCGAGGGACCGTTTCTGATGATCCAGACCTGCTTATTCCGTTTGGCGTGGCATCGGTGCGGCGCCATTTGGCGGGTCATGGCAAGCGCCTGACTGTGGTTGCAATCTCGGGAATGGTCAGCAAGGTCCTGGCTGCTGCCGACCGTCTTGCCGCCGAGGGAATCGATGTCGAGGTGATCGACCCCCGGACAATCGCCCCGCTGGATATTGGAACCATCATCGAATCTGTCAGGCGCACCGGCCGATTGCTTATCGTTGACGAGGATTACGCGCCGTGCGGGATCGGAGCCGAAGTAGCGGCGCAGGTCGTGTCGGATGCGTTCGATTATCTTGATGCGCCAATCAAGCGGCTGAATGCCAACTTTACCCACGTGCCGTACAGTCCACCGCTTGAGGCGCAGGTTGCGATCAGCATCAGCCAGATCGACGATGCGATCCGCCAAGCCGTTCACGGCTAATTCGAAGCGTCGCACTTGGAGGTCACATGTACTACGAACTTCGCAGCTATGACATCAACCCCGACCGGATAGACGAGTACCTCGTCTGGGCAAGCACCAAGGCGGTTCCCTTTTTCAAGTCCAGGGGAATGCGTGTGATCGGTTTCTGGAAGGCGGTTGACACCGCTGAGGCCGAGTTCCCGCCGTCCGGGCCGGCTTCCGCGACGAACATACACTGGATGCTCGCCTGGGAAAACGAAGCCGAGATGCGTGCGAAGTGGGGCGAGGTCCGGGGTTCCGCGGAGTACCAGGAAATCCTGAAGGAGCGGATTGATCCTGAGACCGGAGGCCAGAAGTGGCACCGGGTGGTTCGGAGTGCCCTTCTCGCGCCAACCGAAGCCTCACCGTTACAGTAGGGCTACGATCTGTCACGAAAGTATCGCAACGGGTATCTTTCAGGGCGTGGCACCGTGGCAACCATCGTGGAGTTGCAAAGGGGCGTGCCCTTCGGGGGTACGCCCATTTCGTTGCACCGGATGCATGGTGCTCCGGGTCTGGTATTCGGGCTAGGTTGGCCCGACTTCACAGACAATGACGTCGCACCATTTCGGTGCTATTTGAGGGATGATGCAGATGACCGTACCCGCCAACGAACCGCCTTTCTCGCCCGGGTTGGCGGGTGTAGTCGCTGCCGAAACCGCTATCGGGTTGGTCGATGGGGCGAACGGTCGCCTTCTCTACCGTGGATATCCGATCGTCGAGGTTGTCAAACAAGGCACGTATGCCAGCGTGGTTGACCTCCTCCTCACTGGCGAGTGGCATCCTGGCACGGTGCTCACGCCGGCACCGGTTCCCCCAATGGTCATGGCAGCTCTTCGGTTGTTGCCTGCTTCCACGCATCCCATGGACGCATTGCGTACCGCGGTCTCGGTCTGGGGCGCGAACGCTGGTCTGCCTTGGCCACCGACCGCAGATCAGGCGCGCGAACTGATCGCATTCGCCCCTTCCGCTCTGGCAGCGTTCTCACGCCTTCGTGAGGGTCGCGAACCGGTCAACCCTCAACCTGGCCTGGACCTTGCGTCGGCCTTCCTGCAGCAGCTGCACGATGAAGCGCCCGATCCGGCAACTGCGCGCGCGCTCGAGGCGTACCTGATGGCAGGTGCCGAACACGGCCTCAACGCCAGCACATTTGCGGCTCGGGTCATCGTGGCGACACGGGCTGATCTGGCCTCGGCCATCTGCGGTGCGATTGGCGCACTCAAGGGACCGCTCCACGGAGGTGCGCCTGCGGAGGTGCTCGGACAACTTGACGAAATCGGGACCGTTGACCATGCCGAGGCGTGGGCGAGGCAGAAACTTGAGAAGCGCGAACTGATCATGGGGTTTGGTCACCGGGTGTACCGAGCCTATGACCCCCGGGCTGCCGCTCTGAGGGTGGTCGCCGAAAGTCTCCCCCACCGACCGCAGTGGCTAGACCTTGCGATTGGCGCCGAGGAAGCCATCCTGCGGGTCTTTGCCGAGTTGAAACCCAACCGGGTAATCAAGACGAATGTCGAGTTCTACGCCGCCGCCGTCCTTCAGGGTGTCGGCTTGAGCCCTGACCTGTTTCCGGCGACCTTCGGACTTGCCCGCCTGGCAGGCTGGTCGGCCCATGTCATCGAGCAGGCGGCGGTCGACAAGATCATTCGGCCAGAGGCTCGGTATGTTGGGTCACCGG
The DNA here is from genome assembly GCA_002347925.1 of Chloroflexi bacterium UBA2235. GTDB lineage: Bacteria > Chloroflexota > UBA11872 > UBA12225 > UBA12225 > UBA12225. Next base: position 16,234 of record DDYL01000022.1, read on the forward strand.
AGCGGCACTTGCCCCAGGCACACGCGTGACCGGGTGGCCGGTGAACGGCAGGCCGTGATCGGGATACGGCGTACGTCGTACGCAGTGTTTGGGCGAGTCCGACTGCGTAGTCTGGTCACGCACGTCGCTTTACTTTCCATATCTACGTTGCTCGCGTTGTTGTCGATGCCCGCGCTCGCATCGGCCGACCCAGTCGCGGACAACATCGCGTCAATCGTTTCGGAAATG
>DDYL01000022.1:16501-18794 GCA_002347925.1 Chloroflexi bacterium UBA2235
CCTCCTCGCGCCGGTAGCGGTTGAATGGTCCGACGGTGCGCAACTGCATGCAACGTACCTGACTCAGAACTCCGGTCGCCCCGAACGTGCTGGACTGCTTATTCACACCGAAACGCCTGGCCTTCCCGGGTACACGGAAGCCGGTGCCGCAAGTGCGGGACAAAGTCATGTCTCCGAAGGGTCGCCGAACGCGCGAACGGCGATAGACGGGTTGATCGACGCGCCATTGCACCGTCATGCGCTCATGGATCCGCGTCTGACCTCTATCGGGATTGGGCACGCCTCTGAACCCGAGCCAAGTACCGTGCTTCCTACATGGGTCATTGATCTGGCGTCGCGAAACCGCCCGTGGACCGGACCGCCTGCGGTGGTTGCCTATCCCGGGCCGGGCCAAATGCGGGTGCCCCTCAAGTTCCCGAGTGGTGAGGTGCCAGATCCCCGGGCCGCATTGGTTACTCCCGGTTCACCGCTTCCGGATACGGGTTATCCCATCACCCTCCACTTCTTCGGGTGCACGCCTCAAGATGCCGAGGTACATCTATTTCGGTCAATCCAGGCAGGGACCCGGGTTGGCGAGACCGAGGTCCCCGTCGCTTTGGTGCCTCCCGGACTGGTTCTGCAGACGCCAACTGGCGACCGTCCGATTGAAATGGTGCTCTTCATGGCACGGATGCCACTCCCGCCAATGTCAGCGTTTCGCGCCGAAGTCACCGTTACGTGTGGGACGCTTGGGCGAGCCACCTATTCCTGGGAATTTGCAACCCGGGCCACCCTCAAGCCGGCGAACATCTCGTCTGTCGTTGGCAGGCCAGATCTGGAAGGATGGCAGACGGTCACCTTGACGGTGTCTGATGCGGACGGGGTTGCCATGCCTGTTCAAGGCACGCGGATTGACGCGGAGTTCCGATTTGAGAATGTGCGGACCGGTTCGACGCCCGCAACCGGCGGTGCTCCCGAGCTTGACTGGACCGAACGTGTTTCGACAGTCGACGGTCGACTTCGCTTCCGGATCAGGATGCGAGGCGCCGCACGGGCAGACTTGAAGGTAACGGTCGAGGATGACACGGTGCCGGTAACAGTCCCGGTGGTCGTCGAGGCAACCGGATCTGGCGTGCCCCGGCAGGTGCGCTCATCACTTGACCCGTTTCCTGTCATGCCGGGTGCAGCTGAGCAGTGGATCGCATCCGTCGGCAAGACGGCGGTGTTCGGTCGTTAGGAACGACATGGTCACGCAGGGTGGGTGCGGGGCCATGTGTTCACTCGCACCCGAACCCGGCACCGTCCCGCCCTGTTGATCCTTACCTTCCAAGGGAGTTGAGTTCATGGCTATGCGCTACGTGATCTATGGGGCCGGCGCCATCGGGGCGGCCGTTGGCGCCCACCTGTGGCGGACGGGCCATCCGGCATTGCTCGTGGGCCGGGCAGCGCACGTGAACCGTATCCGTGAGGCTGGCCTGTCACTGGTCACGCCCGACGAGACATTTGTCTTGCATGTACCCGCCACGATTGACTTGGGTGAAACCGGGGTCCAGCCCGGCGATGTGATCCTTCTGTGCGTGAAGTCGCAAGACACCGAAACAGCCCTCCGGGAAGTCCGCGACGCTGGTGCCGACCCGAAGTCCGTGCCCATCTTCTGCCTCCAGAATGGAATCACGAACGAGGATCGGGCTTTGCGCTTGTTCGAGAATGTCTACGGAGTGATGCTGAATGTGCCCGGGGTCTACCTTGAACCCGGCGTGGTTTCCAATCCCATCCGCGGGAATGCCGGCTTCATGGATATCGGCCGGTATCCGGTCGGCACAGATGACGTCACCCAACGGACTGTCTCTGACCTCATCAAAGCCGGTTATGCCGTGAATGCGCACCACCGAGTCATGGAGGCAAAGCGCGCCAAGTTCCTGGGAAACCTGGGCAACTCGCTTGGCGCGATCACGGACGGGGCGGGCGAAAGTGCGCCGTTCCTTCGCGCGGTTCGACGAGAGGGTGAAGACTGCCTGAACGCTGCTGGATTGNNCCCGGTCAGCGAAACCTTGGGTCAACGTGGCAAAGCCTGATGCGCGGGGCTGCCTCGTTGGAGACAGATTTCCTGAATGGCGAGGTGGTTCGGATGGGTCGCCTGCACGGCGTGCCAACGCCCCACAACGCTGTGTTGCAGGAGACCGTTGCCCGGATGCATGCATCGGGGAGTCGCCCCGGAAGATTTACCGTCGCCGACCTCGAAGGGTTTGTGGCATCGCGAGGGTGAGTTTGACGCCCTCGCATCTATCGGCCAATCCTCATCCGGTCCTGGAAA
>DDYL01000022.1:18835-21557 GCA_002347925.1 Chloroflexi bacterium UBA2235
GCGGTATCCGCAAGCTGGCACACCATGTTTGCCAGGTGAAGTTCCTCCGCGGAGTTGCACCGGGGTGTCAGCAGGTCGGGGCTACACACAAGAACCGCGAGTGTTTTCGCGCGCGAAATCGCCACATTCAGGCGATTGGGACTGAACAGGAACTCAAGTCCGCGGGAGAGTTCAGTCCCATCCGAAGCGGTCATTGAAAAGAACACGACCGGTGCTTCCTGCCCTTGGAACCGGTCGACCGTGCCACATTGCACACCGACCGGGACGAGTTGGTCCAGAAGGGAGACCTGACGGTTATATGGCGCAACTACCATGATGTCCTTCGGTGCCAATCGGCTCGTCTTGCCATCGGAATCGGTCATCCGAGACCCGATGAGTGCATTGCAGGCCTGGGTAATCGCCGCGACTTCTTCTGAGGAATCGGTGCGGTTTCCCTCGTGTCTTACGGGAATGATCCTGAGACCCGCACCAAACCGGGCGATGTCCTGTCTTCCGCACTCTTCCTTCGAGCGAAGCCTTCCCTCGTAGAACTGATCCGAAATGAATTGGCAGATTGCCGGATGCATCCGGTAACTGGTCTCGAGGAAGACCCCCTGCGTATCCGGGATCGTGACCCGCCCCCCAAGCGTGTGTTCCAGCGCAGAGTTTCCAGTGCCATCCGGATGGGTGCCACGGGTCGGTTGAGCAAGCTGCTGAGGGTCGCCAAGCAGGAACACCTGCGTCGCCGCCGTGGACGCAGCCACGGCATTCGCGAGTGCCATCTGGCCCGCCTCATCTATGAACAGCGCATCCAGGGTGCCGTCCAATGCTTCACGCGAGAAGAGCCAGGGCGTACCGGCGATCAGGTTCCTGCTACCGTCGGCAACGGCCATTTCGACCCTGGCATTCGACCCGGTGAATTCGACCGCCGGGTCATTGCACCGCTCATCGCCCGACCCGCGTTGGACTGCACGGACGATGCCCACCTCATTGTTCGCAGCCGCGAGCTCCATCGTCTTGTCCAACAGGTTTATGATCGCCTTGTGACTGGCGGCGGTGATGCCAACCGTGCGACCTTTTCTGAGCAGCGCGAGGATCATCTGTGCGCCGGTGTGTGTCTTCCCAGTACCGGGTGGACCCTGAATTGCCAGCACCGAGTTCGCAAGCCCGGTCGCGAGCCGCACCGCGGTCTCCGACCCCGTCTCGCCCGGCATGCCAAGGGGCCCACCGGTGTGTCCTGCGGGCACTGGCGGCAGGGCCGCGAGGAGCCTTCGGGTCGCCTGGTAGCGTCCTGACAAATCTGGATTGGCCAGATCGTCCGCAACGATGGTGTCGGCGACCCGGGCGAGAGCATCCCGCAGAACCTTGTCAAGGATCGGCTTCTGCCTCGTGATCGCCTCGGGAGGTGGCAACGACGCCCACGATGCCGGTGGTGCACTCAGCACAAGCCTCCCTCGTCGCGCATCCACCGAGATGAGGCGTGCCACCGACGTGGTCGGCCAGTTGCTGACCTCAACCTCGGTATCGCGACGGAGTTTGTGCTCCTGCGCCGCCGGGAAACTGAATGTCCGGCGCTCACCGCCACCAACTCGGTCGATGGTCCCCTCGGGGCGCAGTCCAGCGATGGCTTGGTCGCTCTCGATCAGTTCCGTTTCGGCAAGTGCACGGACGCCGGCGTACTCCCACCAGTCCGCGAGTCTTTCCCGGCGATGCCACGAAAGCAGCTTTTCCAGGACCTCGCACGCGCGCTCACCGGTCGTCCCACCACGCTTGGCTGCTGTCCGAAGCGCGTGTATCCGGGCCCTGAGTTCCTCGAACTGGGCCTCACGTTGGCCTCCCCCCTCGCGGTCATCGTGCGCCAGGACGTCCCCGTCTCGCTGGTGGGGAAGGTCAGACTGCCGCGCACGGAGCCAATCGCGAAGCATCGCGATCCGTTCGAGAGTGCGCAACGTGCCGGTAAGCAGGGCATCACGTGCACTGACGTCGCCCTCCACAAAGCTTGTGAATGTTTCCAGGAGGGATGGTTCACGTTCGGTGTCGCCAGACGCACCCCGGGACTGGTTTGCTACCGCGAACCCGGAGTAGTGGTCCATGTCCTCGAGCCCATTGACTGGTCTGGGCAGGAGTACGGCATCGCGAACGACTGACCGCAGGTCGGTGAAACAGTCGTGGGTAATGAGGTTCGCGACGAGTTCGCCACCGAGTGAGTAGTGTCCCGAGAGGCGTTGCAGTTGCGAGACGGTCGTTGCGCCATACACATAGATGCGCGGGGTCTGTCCCCGGTTGGAACGGGCCGAGTTCCAGGCTTCCTGCAGCGCCTTCAGCACCGTCCTGAACATCTGCTGTTCTTCTTGGAGTGTGGTTGCGATCAGGGCCGTCGGTCGACCAGTCACTCCGGAAGTTCCGGCGGCGAACGCGAAGCGCCTTCCCTCGTGGAATGGGTCGTGCTCAATGTGCAGGCAGAGATCGCTCGGGTGTTGGGGCAGGACTTTCCAGACGCCTCGCCACGGTTGCCGGGGCAAGTGACTGACCGTCGAGGCACGGTCGACGCCACTTTCGGCACAGCGAAGTGCGTGTATCGCTGAAAGGCACAGTCGGGCGAGTGTCGGTTCGGGAGTGCGTGACCGTTCGGCAATGTCAGTAATCGACCCAGTCCCGAGTTGCGCAAGTGCCCGTCGCGTGGGCACGTCTACCGTGATCAACCGGCGTGCGTGCGTGCGACCCATGCCGGGAACCAACGTCA
>DDYL01000022.1:21613-24770 GCA_002347925.1 Chloroflexi bacterium UBA2235
CCGGCCTCCTGAATTGCTGAAAGATATGCTTCCCGCACCCGTTGGTAATAGGCCATCACGCTCGCGGTGGGAACGGACTGCCTTGAACCATCGCCGAGGATCACGTGCAATCTGTCAGGCATCCTGCCCTGGATTGCCGCCAGCTGCGCGCTGTACTGGGCCGTCTGAACGAGCGCACCCGGACGCACCTTTGATGCGAGTTTCATGTCGACGACCTCGTAGCTGAATGGTCCGAGGTCCGAGGGTCGTTCGACCCGTTCCAGGGCGTCGGCAAACCCGATCCACTCGCCGTCGAAGAGGACGCCCTGGGCAATCACCTCCACACCCGAGCGCATGAGTTCGATCGTCTTCTGCGCGCCGGCCTCGAACGCCTCCGTCGAGTTTCGTTCGCACTCCACAATCGCAACGTTCCGACCCGCGTCACGCCACGCGGTCAGTTCTTTCTGCTCAAGCAGGCTTCCGCGCTGCGAGAGGAGTTCAATTACCGGATCACGTCGTTGGGGCCGGACACGGCGCTTCATGGCCGCATCGAGGTTGAGGATTGCCAACCGGGCGCACTGCAGGTACGAGACGAGATCGCTCGCGCTGTGAATCAACCGACCGTCTAGCCGTTGCATTCCGGGTCAATGCCCCCTGACTCAAGTCCGTCGCCCGCAACCCCGTGCCCCCGCCCCGACATCGTTCACGGCATCTGGCGCGCCACTGCGGGTATCTTCCGTTCCGGTGACCGGCAAACGGTGCCCCGGCAAGGAGCTCTCATGAAGATCCGTGATCTGAAACTCTATCCGACGATGGTTGGTCGGAGGCACCAACTCATCATCAAGATCGAGACTGACGAGGGCATTCATGGATGGGGCGAGTCTGGCCTATCCGGTCGAGAGCTTGCGGTCATGGGAGCGCTGCGACATTATCGCGAACTCATCATCGGAAGAAACCCCTTCGACATCGGTGCCATCTGGCAGGACCTCTATCGAAGCCAGTACTTCGAGGGCGGTCGTGTCCTGACGGCGGCGATAGCAGCCATCGACATTGCACTGCATGACATCAAGGGGAAAGCGCTTGGAGTGCCCGTCCACCAGTTGCTTGGAGGCAAGCACCGAGACTGGGTTCCGCTCTTCGCCACCACCGGCGCACCGATGGGACCAAAACTGATCGAGGATGCCGAACTTCTCATCTCGGAGGGTTGGAATGTCATCCGCACGTGGATGCACGCGCCCGGTGAGCAACGTGAAAACGGAGATCCGGTCTACGAACCGTGGGAAAGCATCGGACCGACCGCCCACTGGCTCAACAAGCTTCGCGAGGCTGTCGGTGACCGGGCCGTCCTTGGCATCGACTACCACCACCGCCTTTCCGTTGCCGAAGCCGCCTCGTTCTGCCAGAAACTCGGCCGCGACACGCTGGACTTCCTTGAGGAACCGATCCGCGACGAGACACCCGAGGCGTACGAGGCCCTGCGACGCATGACGCACGTGCCGTTTGCGATCGGCGAGGAGTTCAGCTCAAAATGGCAATTCCTGCCCTACATCGAACGCGGGATCACCAATTTCGCACGGATTGACGTGTGCAATGTTGGCGGCTTGACCGAGGCGATGAAGGTTGCCGGATGGGCCGAGGCGCATTACATCGACCTGATGCCTCACAACCCACTCGGGCCAATCTGTTCGGCGGTCACCGCCCACCTTGCGGCTGCGGTGCCCAATTTCGCGTGGATGGAGATTCGCCAGTCGCCGACCGAGCAGCTTGGGTTCTACGACGAGCGTCTCTTCCCCGTGCAACCGGTCCAACAGGGTCCGCGCCTCATCGTGCCGACCGTCCCCGGCCTCGGTGTCGAGTTTGACGAGAAGGCCGCCGAACACCCCGAGTTCCAACCGCGGGCCGGTCGGTTACTCCGGCGCCGTGACGGATCCGTCACCAACTCCTGAACCCTGTACAGGCGGCGGTGCAGATACAGTGTGCCGAACCGATGGCACCCAACTGGCGAAACGCGAGGGAGAGAGCAGATGTACGACATCCTGATCAATGGTGGCACGGTTGTCGATGGCACAGGCGCGCCTGCGTACCGGGCCGATGTCGCCGTGCGGGGTGACCGCATCGTCGCGGTCGGAACCCTGGATGGCGCGACCGCGTCAACGGTCATCGATGCAACGGGCAAGATCGTCACGCCGGGTTTCATCGACATGCACACCCACTCGGACCTGACCGTGCGGGCCGACGCGCGGGGTTGGAGCAAACTCCGTCAGGGGGTCACGACGGATGTAGTCGGTAACTGTGGCATGACCCCATACCCAGTGGCGCACGACCCCGCCCGTGCCCAGGTCTTGCGGGAATCACTCTTTGCGATCGCCGGCGACGTTCCGTGGGGGTGGGACAGCCTGCACGGGTACCGCGAGACCCTGAATTCGCAGGGGATCGGCATCAACCTCGCGCCATTGGTGGGCCATAGTGCGATCCGTGGCGCCGTTCTTGGTTTCGATGACCGGCCGGCGACGACCGAAGAACAGGACGACATGGGCCGCGTCCTGGCACGCGCCCTCGATGAAGGCGCTTTTGGCCTTTCGACCGGATTGACCTTGCCACCTAGCGCGTACGGTGATACCGACGAGGTCGCGAACCTGTGCCGGACGCTTGCCAGGTATCGCGGGCGCCTCTACTGCAGTCACACCCGCGGGGACACCGCCGCCGGTCCCACGGGAATGCGCGAGGCGTTTGAGATTGGCCGGCGCGCCGGTGTTCCAGTCCATCTCGCACACATGGCCGTGAACGACCCACGACGTTGGGGGTCGGCCGGCGAAGTCATGGACGAACTGGACGCGGTTGCGATTTCCGGGCTTGACGTGACCGGCGACGTCTACCCGTATGCCGCATCCAGCTCAGGCTTCTCGCAGTGCCTGCCGTGGTGGGCGCAGTCCGGGGGCCGTCTGGAGACTGTCGCGCGTCTGAGGGACCCGGCCACACGTGCCCGGATCCGTGAAGACATGGAGGCCGACGGCCTTCTGGCAGGGTGGCCGTGGCACTGGGACAGATTGCTGATCTGCCGGGTCGAGAATCCTGAGTGGGCCCACGCCGAAGGGATGAACTTCGTCGAACTCGCAGCGACCCGTGGCGTGGCCCCAATTGACGCCGCACTCGACCTGATGCGTGACGATGAGGGTCG
>DDYL01000176.1:0-9968 GCA_002347925.1 Chloroflexi bacterium UBA2235
CGTGACATCCGTGCACGGTACCGGCAATCCTTCCTGGGCATCTACTGGGCGGTGCTGAACCCGCTCCTGCAGACCCTCGTCTTCTGGCTGGTCTTCACGCGGTTCCTGCGGATCTCGTCGGGCGCGGTGCCGTTCGTGGTGCTCTACTTCAGCGGCGTGATCTTCTGGAACTTCTTCACGACCGCGATCACCGGGGCGATGGGCAGCGTAGCCACCCAGATGTACCTCTTGGAGAAGCACCGCTTCCCGGCGGTGATCCTGCCGCTTGCCAGCGTCCTGGCGCGGGGGATGGACCTGGCCGTGTCGGCCGGGATCTTCGGGCTGCTGCTGGCGTGGTACGCCATGCCGGTGCCCCTTACGGCCCTCGTGATTGTGCCTCTGCTCATGATCGGACTTTCAGCCACGATCGGCATCAGCCTCCTGACGGCCGCCCTGAACACGCTGTACCGCGATGTGGCGCAACTGGTGGGACTGGCCTTCACCCTGGGCTTCTTCCTGACGCCGGTGGTCTACGACACCGAGGCGGTGCCGGCCGGGTACCGGACGTGGCTCCTGCTGAACCCAGTGGCGACGGTGATCCACGGCGTGCGGATTGCCCTCTTCCGTGGCGAGCTGCCTTCGCTGGCGGACACGTGGCCGGGCGCACTGGCGAGCGTTGTGCTGCTGGTTATCGGGTGGATGGCCTTCCGGCGGTTGCAGTCGACCTTCACGGAGGTGCTCTGATGGCGACCCGCCGGATGCCTGGCGACCCGTCGGACGCGATCACAATTGAGGGCCTGGGCAAACGGTTCGACCTGCGCCACGAACGGCCGACGACGATCACGCAGGAGCTGCTTGGCCTCTTCCGACCGCGCCGGACCGAGCCGTTCTGGGCAGTTCAGGACGTGACGATGTCGGTGCCGCGCGGTGGCGCGATGGGCGTGATCGGGCGGAACGGTTCGGGCAAGAGCACTCTGCTGAAGATGCTTGCGGGCACGCTTGCGCCGACGACGGGGACGCTGGTGGTGCGGGGCAGCCTCTCCACATTGCTCCAGCTTGGCGCAGGGTTCCACCCGGATTTCACCGGACGCAACAACGTCTGGCTGAGTGCGGCCCTGCTCGGGATCCCCGAGGCTCGCATGCGGGCGGGGTTTGACGATCTGGTGGCGTTCGCGGAACTCGAGCAGTTCATCGACATCCCGATCAAGTACTACTCGGCCGGGATGCTGGCCCGCCTGGGATTTGCGGTGTCGATCTCGGTGGACGCCGAAATCCTGCTCATCGACGAGGTCCTCGGGGTGGGCGACCTGGCATTCCAGCGCAAGTGCGAGGCGCGGATGCGCGAGATGATGTCCGGCGGGCGCACGATCGTGATCGTCTCGCACGATGCCCACGCGGTGAGGTCGCTATGCGACACCGCGGTCTGGCTCGACCGGGGGCACGTGCGCGCCTCCGGCCCGGCGAGCGAAGTGGTTGACGCCTACGAGGCATCGTCTATCGGATAGGGACCCGGGGCGTGCGGGAAGGTGTCCAAGGGCGCCCCGGGCAGGGCGCGTCACCCGGGACGGATGGGCAGTTTCAGGCCCTTGAATGGCGGGTCGCCTCCACCCCAGTCGACATCGAGTTGCAGGCGCGCCGAAAGGTCCTTCAGGCCCTGCGCCAACGGCACGGCCCCATCGTAGATCTTGGCAACCTCGGCGCCATAGACGTTGGCGTTCTCACCACCCTTGAAGTGTCGCCACGTGATGCCGTGCGGACGCTTGAAGACCTCGGAGAAGACGGTCGCGTGCTGCGTGGGCTGGACCGACGGGGCGCGGAAGAACTTCGCCTGGGCATCGAGTTTCGCCGGCACAAGCACCTGCTCCTGCGAGAGGAAGGTCTGGAAGTCGTCACCGATCAGGAACTTGAGGAAGTCCCAGACGGCGTCGGGGTTCTTGGTCTTGCTCCACGCGTCCACGGGGTGTCCGGCCGTCCACGAGGCGCCGGGCTTGCCGTTGACACTCGGCATGGGCAGCATGTCCCACTCGAACTGGTCCTTGACGACCGGCCACATGCGCGACCAGTCATTGACGGAGCGGTAGTGGACGGCGACCTTGCCGTTGGCGAACGGGGTCATGCCGTTGTTGTCGAGCGCCCGCTGTCCCCATGGTTCCATCATCCGGGTCTTTTCGGGCCCGGCAATGTTCCACTTGCTCTTCATGCGCCAGTCAAGCATCCACCCATGCGCGGTCACGCTTGCGGGGTTCTCGAGTTGCCACTTCATGGTCTCGTAGTCGTAGTGGGTCTCGCCCTGCGACCAGATGAACGGGCCGATATCGTGGTAGCCATAGCCCCAGTCCATGCCCCACTCGTCCTCGGCGCGGTTCGTCGCCTTCCGGCACGCGTCGAGCATCTCCTCCAGGGTCCACTCGCCCGGCTTGTCCTTCTTTTCCCAAGGATCGGCGATTCCTTTTTTCTTGAACATGGTCTTGTTGTAGTAGATGCCGAAGGGTTCCACCCAGTACGCGAGTGCGAAGGTCTTGCTCCGCCATCTCTCGGCATACGTCATGGCGTAGCCCTTGTCCTGGGAGATCTTGTCGCGGGCCATCAACTGGTCGAGCTGCATGATGAACCCGGACTCGTAGTACTTGTACTCGACGTCGCTGTGGCTGTCGGTGACATCGGGGGCTTGGTCGGCGGCGAACCCGGCAACGATCTTGGTGTTGCGGTCGTTGGCGTTCGGGATCCGTTCGATCTCGATCACGACCCTGTTGGCGTCACCCCACTCCTTCCACCTCTTCTCGAAGCGGTCCATTGCGTTGGGACGCCACGACATGAACCGTACGGTGACGGGATTGGCCCGGGCGGTGGGCCGGGGAGGCGTGGTGGGCGCAGGGGCTGTCGTAGCGACGGCAGCGACCGTCGGGGCGGGCCCCACAGCCGGGCCAGTGGTCGGCTTGGCGGGTGCCGGGGTATCACCCCCGCACGCCACGAGGGCGGCCGAGGCAGTGGCGGATGCGACGGCAAGCCCACGCAGCAGGGCGGTGCGCCGGGTAAGTCCCCGCGCCGGTTGAGGTGCCAGCGGTTCGGTCATCGTGGTTGTCCCCCCACTTGGTCGCCCCGCAGCCATCACGCAAGGCGCGGGCATCGGGCCATGGCAACGCCGCACGCGTTCCTACCCTGATGGGGCATCCTTGCATGCAGGTCCGATGACGTCAAGTCGTGTGCGCAATCGAGATTCCGCATGGGTTCGCTGTTCCCTGCTACGCTGAACGCGAGGTGGGACAGATGATTGCCAGGACGGGACGTCGGATCGTGCGCATCGACGGCGCCACACTGACCGGGACGCGTCCGCGACCGGCAGGCGCGAATGCCCGGCTTGGCCCGCACGGGACGGCGGTGACGGTCCCGATTGTCCGCCTGACCCTCGATGACGGCACGACTGGTTTCGGCCGCAGCCGCGCCACACCCGACGACCTGGCACCGCTGCTGGGTCTTGCGCTGGACGACGCGTTCACGGCCGCCACTGGCGACGCGTCCACCGATGGACCGGGAGGCGTGGCGGGCGCGTTCGCCGGTGCCGAGTTCGCCCTCTGGGACACGCTGGGGTTGGCGACCGGGAAACCGGTCTGGTCACTGGTGGCGCACTTCGCGGGGACGGCGGTCCCCGGCCACGCACCCCGGGTTCCAGTGTACGACACGAGTCTTTACTTTGATGACCTGCATCTTGACAGTCACGAGGCCGGGGCGGCCCTGATTGCCGATGAGGCGATGCAGGGATGGGGCCGTGGCCACCGGGCATTCAAGATGAAGGTGGGACGCGGCGCCCGGCACATGCCCACCGATGCGGGGATGGCGCGGGACATCGCGGCGATCCGGGCAGTGCGCGAGGCCATCGGTCCTGATGCGCCCTTGATGATCGACGCGAACAACGGCTATACGCTCAACCAGGCCAAGCACGTCCTTGGCGCGACCAGCGCATGCAACCTGTTCTGGATCGAGGAGGCATTCCACGAGGACCCGGTGCTATACCGCGACCTGCGGACGTGGCTGGATCACGAGGGTCTGGCGTGCCTGATTGCGGATGGCGAGGGCCTGGCCGCCGCGCCCCTGCTGGAATGGGCGCATGAAGGTGTGGTGCAGGTGATCCAGTACGACATCTTCAGCCACGGGATCACACGGTGGTTGCGGATCGGGCGGGAGCTTGACGCCCGCGGGGTGCGGACGGCGCCGCACCATTACGGTGCGCATTACGGAAACTTCGTGTCGGGACACTTGGCGTCCGGCGTGAAGGGATTCTCCTTTGCGGAGTGGGACGAGTGCACGACACCGGGGATCGACACCTCGGCATACGTGGTGAACCACGGCACGGTGACTCTCCCGGATGATCCGGGGTTCGGGTTGCGCCTGGATGAGGAGGTCTACCGGGTGCCCCTGGCCGCTGGTGGGTTCACACTACGGGCGTGACCGTGGGCGGCCAGGAATGGGGCTGCTAGTCCGCGTCGAGTTCCAGGCGGGTGATCACGTCGTTGTCACTGCCCCACACCTGCGGGTTGAGGGTGTAGGGACCGAAGTTGCACCGGCCGTCGGGACGGATGTGGGCCACCCACTGTTCCATCGTCCCGAGTCGCGCAGGCAACTGGACGTGCTGGCCAAGCAGGCGCCGGCCGCTCTGGGTGACCGTGTGGCTCGTGGCCGGGGTGACGATCTGGATAAGCCGCCACTTCTCGCCCTTCCGACCAGCGATGTGCCAAGGCACCGCCTCTTCGGTTGACTGGCGCACGATGCGCCAACCCTGAGCTTCCAGAACCGTGATCGCTTCGCGGAGGAAATCGTCGAGGGAAGTCGGACGCGGATAGGTCTGCATGCTCAAGATGCCACCCCCTGCCTCATTGTACCGAATATCCCTGCCGGGCGTCATGAGCAGAAAAGAGTACAACGACCCTCACGTGCAAGACGCATCACGGCGAGACGCACGCGTTTTCCGGCACGCACGGCGTCGTGTAAGAACCTTCTGCGGGAAGCCTTTCCAGATGGCAACCCGGCCAACCGGCCCGGCGGGTGTGAGAAGATGTACGTGACTTGGGTCGGCAAGGAAAGATGACAACACGGGCACCACTCGGACGCCCGGCAACGCCTCCCATCCTCTCAGGTCAGTGGTCGGGGATGCCACTGGGCGAACCCGGCGAAAGGAGGAAGTGCGGAACCGCTTCCGCACCACCATCGCATGAAATTTGACGAATCGAACGGTACGCCGCTGATCCACACCATGGGTGGCGCGGCGCCCGCCCCTGAGAGCGCGGTACCCCCGGTTCCCGGGTCCATGCAGGCATCTCGCCCGGGACCCGGACGGTCCTCACCCGACTCCAGCCGCCCGCGCCCGCCCGGACCGGAGGGACCCCGCTTCCGAGGGGCACCCCCACCCAAGAAGGACCCCGAAGAGGATGACCCGGCACGCCGGTTCATCAATCTCTTGCGACGCCCATGGATCATCGTCCTCGTGGTCCTGCTCGTCGTCAACTGGCTGGTCACGCCCTATGTCGTGCCGGAACCGCAGACGAACCGCATCGAGGTTCCGTATTCGATGTTCCTCGATGAGGTTGCCAAAGGCAACGTCCGCGAGGTCACCACGCAGGGCGAGATGATCCAGGGCGACTTCAAGGCCATGGTCACCTATCCGCAGGGAACCGGGGCCAAGACCTCGGATTCCTTCCAGACACGGGTGCCTGCCTTCGTGGGCGAGAAGCTCGGGGAGTTCCTGTATTCAAACAATGTCCTCATCTCGGCGAAGTCGCTCCAGACCGGGCGCTCGATGTGGCTTCAGGTGCTGCTCAGTTTCGGGCCGGCCCTGCTTTTCTTCGGATTGCTGATGTGGATGAGTGCCCGGGCGCAGCAGGCGCAGCGAGGCATTTTCGGCATCGGACGCAGCCGTGCGCGGCGCTACGATGAGACGAACCAGACCGCGGCCCGGATCACCTTCGCCGATGTCGCGGGCATCGACGAGGCCAAGGCCGAACTCGAGGAGATCGTCGACTTCCTGAAGAACCCCGAGAAGTACCAGCGCCTTGGCGGAAGCATTCCCAAGGGTGTCCTCCTGGTAGGGCCTCCGGGCACCGGGAAAACGCTGCTCGCCAAGGCGGTCGCCGGTGAGGCCGGTGTGCCCTTCTTCTCCCTCTCGGGATCGGAGTTCGTGGAGATGATCGTCGGCGTGGGTGCTGCCCGCGTTCGCGACCTCTTTGCCAATGCCAAGAAGGATGCGCCCGCGATCATCTTCATTGATGAACTGGATGCGATCGGTCGACGTCGTGGCGGGATCGGGTTCGGTGGCGCCAACCAGGAACAGGAACAGACCCTCAACCAGATCCTGACCGACATGGACGGGTTCGACGCAAGGCAGGCGGTCATCGTGCTCGCCTCGACCAACCGGCCGGACGTCCTGGACCCGGCATTGCTTCGCCCTGGCCGATTTGACCGGCGCGTGGTGGTGCAGCGACCAGACCGCGTCGGCCGCGAGAAGATCCTGCTCGTCCACACCCGCGGTGTGCCGCTCTCGCCGGATGTGGATCTGGTGGAACTCGCCGCCGCCACACCGGGGCTCGTCGGTGCGGAACTGCGGAACCTTGTGAACGAGGCGGCCCTGCTTGCTGCCCGCAAGGGTCGCGACAGCGTCACCAAGACCGACTTCTTCGAGGCAATGGAGAAGATCACCCTCGGCGCCGAACGCAAGCTGGTCATGACCATCGAGGACCGGAGGCGCGTGGCCTACCACGAGGCCGGACATGCCCTGATCGGGTTGCTCCTGCCCGAGGCCGATCCGGTCCACAAGGTCACGATCGTGCCCCGCGGACAGGCCCTTGGCGTGACCTACCAGGTACCCCTTGACGACCGGCACAACTATGGCGAGACCTACCTGCGTGGACGCATCACCGGCGCACTGGGAGGACGGGCAGCGGAGGAACTGATCCTCGGTGCGCCATCGACCGGTGCGGAGAATGACCTGCAACAGGCGACCAACATCGCCCGCCAGATGGTCACGCGATGGGGGATGAGTTCACGGGTCGGCCTGATCGCGGTCTCCCGCAGCGATGGCGGGTTCCTCGGCGGTGACACCATGCCCGAGATGGGTCGCGAGATCAGCAACGAACTCGCGTCACTGGTCGATACCGAGGTGCGCCGGATCATCACCGAATGCTTCACGCTCGCACAGGAGACGCTGCTCAAGGAGCGTCCCCGTCTCATCGCCCTGGCCGAGACCCTCCTTCGCCAGGAATCGCTTGACGAAAGCGAAATGCTTGACGTGACCGGGCTGACGGGCATCGCCGCCTCCAAGCTGAACGCCTTGACCTCGTCGTCCCGCATGCTCCTTGCCCTGCCGGACGAAAAACCGGTCGAGGTTGGCGCTCCGGAGGCGAATGGGGAAGCCCAAGGCAACGGCAATGACAGCACGCACGGTGCCGATGGCAATGGGTCGGTTCACGGTTCCGGTAACGGCACGCCGGCCTCGGTCGGCACTGCGACACAGTCGGGGAACTGACAACCTCACGCTCCTGCCGTGATCCTGACATGCCAAAGAGGCCTCGCTACTCGCCGGAGTAGCGGGGCCTCTTCATGCCCGGTCGGGCGACGATTTGGTGCCTAGGCGTGGGAGACTGGCGTCCGCCAGTTGGAGTAGCCGGGGTGGATGCCACGCACGACATCGTGGAAGACCTTCTCCAAACGCGAGGTAAGGGGACCGACCCCACCGTCACCGACCTGGAAATGGTCGATCGAACTGACCGGAAGCATCTCCGCGCCGGTTCCACAGAAGAAGATCTCATCCGCGACATAGAGTTCGGTACGGTCGACATCGCGTTCCTGAACCGTCAGGCCGAGTTCCTCACGGCAGAGACGGATGAGGGCGGTACGCGTGATGCTCTCGAGGACGCCACTCGTCAGGCTCGGCGTGATCATGACGCCGTCGCGGACAAGAAAGAGGCAGGACGCCGGACCCTCGGTCACCTTGCCGGCCTGGTTCAGGAGGATCGGCTGGTCAAAGCCGTTGCGCTTGGCCTCGATGAGGGCGAGTCGGCTGTTCTGGTAATTGGAGATGCACTTGACCCGGGGTGACAACTGGTTGTCGCCCACGCGGATCCAGGTGCTGATGCATGACTTCACGGTCCGGCCGGTACGCAGATGCGACGAGAAGGGTTCGGTGATGATGACGATGGAGGTACGGCTCGACTCGCCATCGGTGAACCAGGTGACGTCGGACAGCCACGCAAGCGGGCGGATGTAGGTGTCGCCGGTATGCCCGTTGGCACGCAGGAGTTCACGGGAGATGTCGGCAAGTTCCAGGGGCGTGAACTCGGGACGCATCCGCTGCAGGCGCATCGACTGTGCGAACCGCTGGTAGTGTTCGGCGAACTGCCAACCCCACTGCGCGCCGGTGTGCGGGTTGGCGTAGGCCTTGATGCCTTCGAAGACCGCCGCCATGGTCGACCATCCAAGCGAACTGGCGTGGACGTTCGCCTCGGCCCACGGCAGAATGTGCCCGTCACGCCACAGATAGGCGGGATGGTCCTCTTCGGCATGGGTGATGACCGGCGCCGGATGTGGCGTCGCTGCGGTGGGAATCACGGTCATGGGTGCCTCCTGACAAGGGTGCAGTCCACCGGAGACGTGCCACCGGATCTCGACCACACCTGCTTGCCGACAGGGTAGCCAATGCCGGCCATCACCTCGGAGCCGGTCCGGGACCTGTTCCCCGCGCGCACGATGGTCGGTACACTCGCGGGCCATGACCATACTCTCAGTCCTCGAAGGCAACCTCGCCACGGCGACGGCAGACACCATCATCGTCAACCTCTTCGCCGAGACCCCGGAACCATCCGGGGCAACAGGCGCAATCGACACCGCATTGGGCGGGACAATCCGGCGACTTATCGCGTCCGGTGACATCAAGGGCAAGCCAAACGAACTCACGGTGGTCTACCCCGTGGAAGGACAGGTCCCCGCGTCGCGAGTGATCGTGGTCGGACTTGGTCCACGCGACGCGTTCACGGCCGAACGCGCCAGGCAGGCCGCCGGAGCGGCGATACGCCGGGCGCGGGACCTCGGGGCAACCCACGTCGCGACGGTCCTGCACGGGGCCGGACAGGGACACCTGGACGTCCCGGTGGCGGCGCAGGCCCTCGCCGAAGGCACCCTGCTTGCCCTCTACCGGTTTACCGAACTCAAGAAGGCCGACCCGAACCGCCACGAGATCGAGCACGTGACGGTCGTCGAACAGGACGGAACGCGGATCGAGGCCATCGGGACGGGCCTGACCCACGGTCGGATCCTGGCCGAAAGCACCAACCTTGCGCGGACCCTTGTCAATCGTCCGCCAAACATTCTTTCACCGCGTGCCCTGGCCGAGGTGGCCCGGCAGACATCGGCCGAAGTCGGCCTGCGATGCGAGGTGCTTGGCCCCGATGACATCGCGGCGCTCGGGATGGGTGCGCTCGCCGCTGTGGCGCAGGGGTCGCACGAACCGGCGCAGTTCATCATCCTGGAACACCGTCCCGAGGGAGTGGACGCCGACACTGCACCGGTCGTCCTGTGTGGCAAGGGCGTCACCTTCGATAGCGGCGGCATCTCCATCAAGCCCTCCCAGGGGATGGGCGACATGAAGGGCGACATGGGCGGGGCTGCCGCCGTCCTGGGCGCGATGCGCGCCCTGCGGGCCCTGAATGTGCCGGTCCATGTGATCGGCCTGCTTCCGGCCACCGAGAACCTGCCTGACGGACGCGCGTTCCGTCCCGGCGACGTGATCCGCGCAATGGACGGACAGTCGATAGAGATCATCAGCACCGATGCCGAGGGACGCCTGATCCTTGCCGATGCGATGGTCTACGCCCGCCGGTACACCCCCCGCGCACTCGTGGACATCGCCACCCTGACCGGTGCGTGCATGGTCGCCCTCGGTGCCAAGGTTGCCGGGGTGATGGGCAATGCCGATGTTGTCGCGCGCCTGCGGACTGCGGGCGATG
>DDYL01000176.1:9974-14466 GCA_002347925.1 Chloroflexi bacterium UBA2235
GACGTTGCGGACATGAAGAATGCCGGTGGACGCAATGGCGGGGCGATCAGCGCCGGCAAGTTCCTGGAACGGTTCGCCGGCGATTCCGACTGGGCACACATCGACATGGCCGGTCTCGAGATCAACGAGGGGGAACTCGGCCCGTACCGTCCCAAGGGGGCGTCCGGATACGGCGTGCGACTACTCGTCGAGTTCGTCAGCGGATACGCTGCCGGGCACTGACCAGCAACGACGGACCCCGGTCCCAGACGCCTGACCGGGGCACCCTGACCCCCGACCCGAGGAGGACGCGATGCCGACCAGCCGCAAGACCGCCAACGAGGCCGAGGCCGATACCCTGCGCGCCGTCTACGAACATCTCACCACCTACCTGAACGGTCTGCGGGATGCGCGTGGACAGGCGCGGACCGACGAGTTGCGGTCACTCATCAACGGACTGATCGACGCCGGTCTCGCTGCGGAAAGCACGTTGCTTGACGCCACCCAACGGGTGACGGGGAAGCCGGTGCAGGACCCGTACTGACCGGGGATCCGGCACGTCATCCTGCGCCACCGAGGCCTTCACGCGTCAGGCCGGTGCACCGTACCCGGATGCAAAGGCCTCCCACCGTGTCTCCGCCAGGGATGTGACGAGTCCGCGGTCCTCATCCAGGATCCATCCGGATTCGACCGCCCGGGTAATCGCGCGATCGACCCGTTCCAGGTACTCCTCGCGGGAGGCATACCGGGCGGCAATCGAGGGGCGCGGGTCACGCTTCGCGGTACGTTCTGCCTCCGTCCGGGGGAACGGCACGGTAGACCCGATCATGTCAAGCAATTGGCCGACACCGCCCGTATGGGGCGCACGCGGGTTCCACCCGGTGTGGGTCCCGAGCGGCACGGTCAGGTCCGGAAGCCGCCACCCTGCAACCTCGTTGCCATCGGCGTCGAGGGCACTGACGTAGCCGGGNNTAGGCGGGACCGGTCTCGCCGTCACCGGGGACGCGCAGGTGACCGTCCGCAATGTCCGGACCGGGATTGAACCGGGGCAACGTGGGGGCGTGTGACGCGTTGAGTACCGCCATGCCCGGAATGGACCCGAGTGCGTGCAGGGCCGTTGCCCGTGTGATCGCTGTGCCGTTCCCCAGTTTCGGAATGGCGTGCGGGGGTGGCGTGATCCCCGCAACCACCCATCGTTCGAGGTGGACCAGGGCTGACCGGAGCAGTGGCGAGTAATCGACGGTGTTGAACGAGTTCGCCCCGGCCGCCCCGTATGGCGTGTCGCTTCCCAAGGGAGGTGCGCCAGGTCCATGCTGGGTCCCCGCGAAGAGGTAGATGCGTTCGTTCGGGTCCACCGGGACGTCGCGGAGGCCGGCGAGATCGGTGTGTGTCAGGCTCGATTCGATGCGCCAATACTCTGATGAGGAGTTGGTGGACACCACCTTGGGGAGCCCGCCAAGTGCCCGTTGGCGGTCGAAGAGGCCGGTCGGGAAATCTGGCACCGCCGCGCTGGCGAACGGAGGCAGGTGGCCCATTCCGAGGACATGCTGCACCGACGGCTGCGCCTGCCAGTGGTTGAACTCACCCCGGCGGGCACCGGCAACGTGTGGAAGGAGACCATCGAACGCGGGACGCCCGGCCTCGTCCAGATTGCACCCGAAGGCAAGGTAGTCCCGCAGGAACCGGCCGCATTGCGAGACGCCAAAGCCGAACGTGTGATCTATCCGTCCCGCTGCCGGGTTTCCGGACGCGACGTCACCGTGGCGCAGGAACGAGACGCAGTCGCGCATCGCCAGGAACCCGGCACCGACGACCGGCGACCGGGAGGTCCGGTAGCGCAGTTCGTAGATCAGGCCCGGCTGGAATCCGCCGCGAAGCCGGACATGGGTCGGGTCGGGCACGGCACGGCCACCCACCTCCCGCGCAAACTGCCAGTCATCGCGCGCGATGACCGTGCGGGGTCCGCCCGCCCACTCCCGGACGGTCAGGACCGCGTGCGGGTCGCGGACGTCGGCTGCCGGGTTGGGCCGGTGCCGGTAGAAATGATGTCCGGGTGCCGGATGCTGGGGCCAATGCGAGAGCTCCTGGTCCGCGTGGTGCACGCTGGGCTGGAACATCACCACGATGTCGCCACCAAGGGCAACCCCATCGGGACCGACCGCCTCCGGGGCATCAAGGCCGATCAGGACCGGATCATCGATGACGTCCCACTGCCACCCGCACCAGGTCACCGTCCACCCGTGACGCATCAGGAACCCGTCGCCGGGGTCCAGGGTCTCGGTCGGGTCTGACTCGGCGGGCGGGCGGTTGAACGGGACCGCCTGGCGCCCCCGGTTCACCACGAAGAACAGGAGGTTCCGGTTACCAAGTGCCGGGTCGACGGGTTGCAGGAGACGGAACGCGGTGGAGAAGTGCACCATGCCGGAGGCATCGCGGGTCGCGTGGTCAAGACCCGTAATCATGGAATTCGCAGTGTGAAGCGGATCGACGGCAAGGTGCAGGCGACCCGCGACCTTCTCGTAGGAACCGGTCGCTCCAAACGACTGCCCTCCCGCGTACGGCTCCCTGGTGGTGACTTCAAGCCTCACGACCGCCATTGCATTCTCCCCCTCGCCGAGCCCCCGGTGAACGTTGCACCGTGACCGCGATGAAACTGGCACGCCTCGGGACGAGGCCTTCGTCGGTGCTGGTTCAAGCCAGCGCCTTGACCCCTGCCAGCGACGCAGCGTGGTCACCAGATGGCCGGTACTCGAGACCGACATGCCCGGCGTAGGACGTGGCGTCGATCCGGTGGAAGACATTCGCGTAATTGATCTCACCCGTACCGGGTTCGTGCCTGCCGGGGACATCGGCAACGTGGAAGTGGCCGATCAGGTCAATGTTCGACTCGATCGTCGAGATCAGGTCGCCATCCATTATTTGCATATGATATATATCATAGAGGACGCGCAGGTTGGGGTGACCGATTTCACGGACGATCCGGAATGCATCCGCACCGTGGTCGAGGAAATATCCGGCGTGGTCGACCCGGGTATTCAGGGGTTCGACCACCATGGTCACCCCATCCTCGGCAGCGGCGTGCGCCACCCGTTCAAGGCCCCTCTGCAGGGCATCGAAATGCGCAGCACGGGAAAGGCCGGCAATCTCATTGCCTGTGGTCACGATGAGGGTCTGGCAATCCAGGCGCTTCGCATGCTCGATTGCCATGCGCATCGTCGCGAGGTAGGCATCGTGGTTCGAGGAATCGACCAAGGTGCCCCCGGCGATATTCGGGCCGACGCCGAAGGCCGCCACCTTGAGGCGCAAACGGGATGCCTCGGCAGCAATGGCTCCGATGTCCTTGTCCTGCCACTGCCAGAACTCGAAGGCGTCGTAGCCGGACTTGGAGGTGGCCTCGAGGCGTTCAATGAAGGGCAAGTGCCGGAAAATCATCTCGACACACACGGAGAACCTAGGCATCAGTCACCCTTTCCCGCGCACCCGAGGCCGGCCGGAAATCGGCGCCGGGGCGCGGGTCAGGATACCCCCGACGCCAGACGGGCGCGGGGAAGGTTCACGGTCTGGTGCCCAGGCGGGCCTAGACAGCAGGCACGGGGGCGCGGTCCCCGCCCAACTCTTCGGCCGTGAGGAGTGCCCGGCGGGCCGCGCGACGACGGTCGTAGATCCGGGCCGCCTCATCGAAGTGGCGGTGGACGATCGCATCGGCATAGCGGGCCGTGAGTTCGCGATCGAAGGCACGAAGCCGGCCTAACGGGGTACGTGCAGCAGTGAACAGCATTGCGTGTAGCCTCCCATGGTTACGTGGGTGACCAGCATCGGTCGCCTGATGCAAGTATAAGTCCGTAGTTCAACTTACGCAAGCTGCTCTTCAGGCAGGCCCGCCCCTTCCCTGCGACGGGCGCCCAACCAGACGGAGGTGCGACCGGGGACCGGCGTATACTGGGCCGACGTCACCGGAAGACCGGCGAAGTTGTGCCTTGCCGATCCAGATTGCCACTGTCATGGACGTCCACGCCCTGCTTCCGCTGACCATGACGACCCTCGGCGGCTTCCTCGTCGCCGCGCTTGTCATTGCGGTCACCCCGGGACCTGACACTGCACTCACCTTGCGCAACACGCTGATCCACGGGTCAGGCGCCGGTCTCGCCACCGCCTGGGGATCGGCAGCCGGCATGTTCGCGCACACCTTTGCGGTGGTCTTCGGGGTGGCGGCACTCCTTGCGGTCTCGGTGACCGCATTCACGGTCTTCAAGGTCGTTGGCGCCCTCTACCTCTTCTGGCTCGGCATCCTGGCGTTCCGCGAGGCATTCCGCAAGCACGTGACAAGGCCACTGGACAGCGAGGCGACCGAGGCAACCAAGCACGCCGAGATCGCTCCATCGGCACCCGCGCCATTCGTGACCATGCTGCAGCGGTGGGGACCGGCACGCCTTGGCGCCTCACCATTCGCGCAAGGCGTGGTCAGCGCCATCACCAATCCCAAGATGGCGGTGTTCATGTTGACGTTCCTGCC
>DDYL01000176.1:14481-30125 GCA_002347925.1 Chloroflexi bacterium UBA2235
GTCAATATAGTCTGGCTAAGTCTTTACGTTTTCGCGCTGGGGTTCGTCGCGCCAGTCCTTCGTCGACCGAATGTGCGCCGTTTCCAGGAGGGATTGTTGGGAACGGTTTTTGTCAGCTTTGGCCTCCGCCTCGCCACGGCATCGCAATGACGACGCTCATCCCGGTAAAGGCACCGCCAACCGAGCCGCCGCATTCACCCGTAGTGGTGCCTGACGACCGGCCCCTGCACCGGAACGCCGACTTCGTGCGCCTGTGGGGAAGCCAGGTGGCGTCGGCCATCGGGGCGGGCGTCAGCAAACTTGCGACGCCGCTCCTCGTGCTTGCCCTGACCGGTTCGCCGGCCGATGCCGGACTGATTGCCGCGGCCCAGACCTTGCCGTTCCTGATCATCGGCCTGCTGGCCGGAGTGATCATCGACCGCAACGACCGTCGGCGGATCCTGATCGGGTGCGATGTCGCCCGACTGATCTCCGTCGGTTCAGTGCCAGTCGCTTGGTGGTTCGGGACTCTGACGATCCCGCAACTCTACGTGGTCGCCCTGGTGCAGGGGGCGTCGCAGGCGTTCGCGAACCTCGCCCAGGTGTCGGCCCTGCCACGGGTGGTAACCCGCGCCCAGATCACGGCGGCACAGGCATTCAACCAGGCGTCGAACGGGGTGGCGACGGTCCTCGGCCCGGCGCTCGGCGCGACGATCATCGGCCTCGGCGCGACCACCCCGGCCGGGGCGGCGTATGGGTACTCGTTTGACACGATGACCTACGCCTTCTCGATGATCGCCCTGGTCTCGGTCGCCACCCGGCTTCAGGCACCCCGGGCCGCAACCGGACCCAATGGCAGAACCGGCCTCGGGCGACTCCGCGCCGACATCGCCGAAGGCCTGCGCTACTTGTGGAACGACCCCGACTTGCAGGGCATGATGGCCATGAACTTCGTGCACCGGATGTTGCTCGGGTCACTTGTGTTGGGCGCAATCGTGCTTGCGCAATCCACCTTGAAGGCTTCCACACAGGAGATCGGGTGGGTCCTGACGGCCGGGGGCGGGGGCAGCCTGGTTGCAGCCTTCGTGGCGACCAGACTGCGGGCCCGGTTTGCAATCTGGCCCCTGATGATCGTTGTCGTCTTCGCGAACGCCGCCGGCTTTGCAATCCTCGCTGGCGCGCCCCACATCTTCGTCGCGATGGCCGGGATGGCCGTCGCCACGTTCTGCGAGTCGCTGACGGGAATCGTCCAGGTCGCCTTCCGCCTCGCCGCAATCCCGGACGCGCTTCAGGGACGGGTGAACAGCGCGTACCGGTGGGTGGCGTACACCGGCATGACGGTTGGGGCTGCCGGAGGCGGGTTCATGCTTGACCATCTCGGCCCGCGCAGTGCGCTCGCCATCGCCGCGGGCGCGATGGGTGGCCTTGGGGTGGCGGTTCTTGGATTGCGAGCCAGGCGTACGCGAACCCACCCTCCGGCAATCGCCACCGGCTGACCGTTGCGACGGCGCAATTCCTAGACAGTGGTGCTTCCGACAACGTCGCGTATCCCTGGCGCCGTTTCGCCGGCCTCGACCATGCGCGCCACCAGACGGCCTCGCAGGCGTAGCCGTACCTCGTCGTAGCCCGACCGGCCGATCAGGTTGACATGCTGGTGCGGATCGGCATAGGTGTCATAGAGATGTGTCTCGACATAGTCATCCGAACCAGGCACCTGGCTGCCACCCAGTCCAATCGCCAGTACTCCATAGGCCCACCGTTCGGTGCGCAACGAGCGGGCGACACCGGACTCGCTGATCTGGATGAACACCTCTTCGGGCCAGGTCGCACAAGTATCGGCGTCCCGCGCCACAAGTGGCAGGAATGATCGCCCCTGGATGGTCTCGTCGCGGTCGACACCGCATGCATCCAGAAGGGTTGGGCAGAGGTCAACCAGGCTGACGGGTTCGTGGATGACCTGCCGGCGATCAAATCCCGGACCCGCGATCACGAGTGGCACCCGGATGGAACTGTCGTGGCAACTCCGCTTGTACTCGCGGTTCCGGGTCTTGAAGTGGCACCCGTGATCGGCGGTATAGACGATGATCGTGTTGTCCAGCTTCCCCATCTCGTCAAGCGTCGCGACAAGTCTGGCGACATTCTCGTCAAGGCTGCGAATTGCGCCATAGTAGCCGGGAAGGTGCTGTCCCCATGAACCCGGCAAGGGGCGCAAATCCTCCGGGACGAATGGTGACGCGTAGCGTTCGGCGTACCCGACGGGCGCGACGTATTCGTCCACGTCGTTCTGGTGGTGGGGTTCGAGGAACGAGACCATCGCGAGGAACGGATCATCTGCGGAACCGAGGTGACGGATCATCTCGATTGTGCGGTCGGTGCAGGCATCTACCCGGTATCCACGTGGGCGGACCTCGGCACCATCGGCATCGAACATCACGGTGTCAAACGGCTGGGAAGTGAACTCCAGGGCATTCGAGGCCTCCCACCAGTCACGGAAACCGGCGCGGTACTCGGCGGGCACCGCACCGCGACCAAGTTCAGCGGGGGAAAGGTGCCACTTGCCGACGTAGCCAGTTCGGTACCCGGCACCTGACAGCCTCGTGGCGAGGGTCGGCGTCCCGGGCGCGAGGCCGATGTTATTGCGCCAAACCCCGTGTGAGGTGCCATACCGGCCGGTGAGCAACGTGGCCCTGGCGGGCGCGCAGACCGGTTGGTTGGTGATGGGCAGGACGAACCGTGTTCCCGACCGTGCCAGACGGTCCAGTTCCGGGGTCAGATCCATCGGGTGTCCATTGCAACCGAGCGTGTCCCATCGCTGCTGGTCGGCGAAGATCACCAGGATGTTCGGCCTGCTTCCGGTCATCGCGCACCTCTGAATTGCCTATGGGGTCGGTACGAAGCCATCGCCCCGGTTCGCAAGTCGGCCCTCAAACAGTCGGCAGACCGCCTCGTAACTTTCCACGGAACCGATGTCGTAGCGCGGTTCGTCAAACACGTGCCCGTAGACCGGAGCAACGCCATGAAGCCACGCAATGAAGTTCCCGGGTGCATCTGGTGAACCGCCCGAGGCAAGGTACCCGGGAACCAGCCTGAGTGCCTCGGCCGAATAGACATAGAAGGCCGGACAGGTCAGGTCCGATGGCGGGTCGGATGGCTTCTCGACGAACCCGGTCACGCGTGAAGTGGCGTCGATGGTGACCACCCCGGACCGCCTCAGCGTCACCGGATCTGGTTCGCGGACCAGGCAGATCACCGAGGCCGCACCCTGTCGTGCGTGGAAGTCGGCGACGAGGTCAGCAAGCCGGAAATCCGTCAGGTTGTCGCCGGCAAGCACGAACAACGGCGATCCAAGGAGGTCCGGGATGGCCGTCGCGGCAAACGCCACATCGCCGATCGCTCCGAGCCGGGTCTCGTTGCTCTGCGTCTGGTCGTCCAGGACCTCGATCAGAAGATCACCGGCAGCGTCGGTCGTGTCCGCCCACCGTGCCAGATGCGACGCAAACCGGTGGTTGGTCACGACGATGACCCGACGCAAGCCGGGAATCGCCCGGAGTTCGTCAAGCATGTAGTCAAGCACCGGCCGGCCGGCGACCGGAAGGAGTGGCTTCGGCGTGTCCAGGGTCAGGGGATACAAGCGCGTGGCATAGCCGGCAGCAAGGATCAGGGCATTCATCGTGAACGTTCCCGGCACGAGGCGGTTCCGGCGAGACCCATCCGCTCAGGCCTGGACATAAATGACGGAATCCTCGACGCGCACCGGGAAATGTCGCAATCGCTTGCCCGGATGGACGAGGCAGGCCCCGGACACCAGGTCGAACTCCCATCCGTGCCACGGACAGGCGATGATCTCCCCGTCGCGCGACCAGTCGAACGTCCCATAGGACGACGGCAGGGTGGTCCCGTCGACCCGCCCGCCACATATGGGGACACGTTCGTGTGGACAAAGGTCAAGAATGGCGACAATGCGACCATTCAGGTTGAACACCCCAACGGTGAACGTTCCCGCGCGCACGACGCGCCGGGATCCCGGAGGCAAGTCGGCCAGTGGCACGACCGACCACCATTGCCCCCGCGCGGGTGTGCGGGGTGTGTCCGCGGTCACTCGTAGCCCCCACGCGGGGCATCCGTGGACACGGCGCTTGCCGACTTCCCGGTAATTGAAACGGGAGCCGGGACCGGTGCGCGCACGGTGACCATCGGGTCAAGGTGGTACAGGTCGCACGCAGTGAGTCCCATCACTTGGCGCC
This sequence comes from Chloroflexi bacterium UBA2235, assembly GCA_002347925.1. Lineage (GTDB taxonomy): Bacteria > Chloroflexota > UBA11872 > UBA12225 > UBA12225 > UBA12225. The sequence continues at coordinate 18,705 of DDYL01000176.1, forward strand.
GGACTTCCGGAGGGAAAGACGCCGCCGTGAAGTCGGGAGTGTCCCCATCCCAATGGGGAAAGTCGCTCGAGAACATCGCCATCCGCTCGGCAGGAAACATCCGCATGATCTGGCGGACATGGTCCGGGTTTGGCGACTCCTCGATCGGTTGGGTCGTGAGCCGGACGTGATCAGCTGCGATCTCACTCGGTGGACGGTCGAGCCACGGCGCAGTCATGCGTAGCGCGCGCCAATTCTTGTCAAGACGCCATAACAACGTTGGCAACCATGCCACACCACCTTCGACGAGGACGAACTTGAGGTCCGGGTGCCGCTGGAAGGTTCCCTCGGCAAGCAGGCTGACCAGATGCGCCTGGAAGGTGCCGGAGAGCGATGTATGCCATTCAAGATAGCTGCCCGGTTGGCCGACGGCCGTTGCCTGCAGGGAGACCCCGACACCCTCGAAGCCTGGATGCACCGCCACCGGAAGACCGAGTTCGCTGGCGGCCTCGTAGATCGGATCGAAGAAGCGACGTCCAAGGGCCATCGGGGTCGCACTTGGCATCAGGACCTGGACCACGCCGGGAGTCCGTCCGACCCGGCGGATCTCCTTGGCTGCGAGGACCGGATCGACAGGGGAGACAAGCATTGACACGCGGTACCGGGGGTCGACCGGAAGCCAATCCTCGATGATGGTGTCATTCGTCGCCGAGGCAATCGCGGCGCCCCAGTCGGACTCCGGCGTGACGGCAAACGTGAACGACGCCAGGTTCAGCATGCCGTAGGTGATGCCATTGCGGTCCAGATGGTGTTCGGCCATCGCGTGTGGGTCGGTGTCGATGTACCGCCCGTCTGGAAGGCGGGTATCGCGCCGGATCACCCCATTCGGGTTCCAGTACCCACTTCCTCCGGCACCGCGGCTGCCGCTCTCCCACCTTGACCGCCACGGTTGGGGCAGGCGCCGTTCGATTGCCTTCGGATCTGGCGTGAAGTGAATGTCACAATCGACGATCAGGAGGTCCGATGCGGCGCCGACCGGAATCGCCGGGCGAACCGCCGCGGGAAGGGCCTCGGATGCAACCGGATGCCCGTTGGTACCCGCCTTTGACACCTGCGTGGTCGTCACTGCCTTCATCTCCACATCATCCGGAATGATGGCGCGGGGCAATACGCCCCACTACGTCGTCACCGGGACCGGACGGTTCTGAGGGTAGCAACCGGTCGCTGGCGGGCATGCCCTCAGTCCAGATTGCCGTACGGCCACACGTAGCCGTCTGGAACATGCCCGGCTTGCGCAATCCGCGTCTGGAGGTACGACGGCGTCATCCAGAGTGCGGGAGGAGTCGGGGGCAGCGACGGAAGGACCCTTCCACCCACGAGGGTTCTGGTGTTGCGAAGACGGCTGTGGCCGTCACGTCGGATGCCACGCACGTCATAGAATGCGAAGTCGCCGTGATCGAGCTTGAAGAGAGCAACGTCCGCGTGGGCGCCGGGTCGGAGAGTGCCGAGGTCGTGGCGGCCGAGTACGCGGGCCGGGCGCGTCGTGGCGCGTTCGACCACGTCGTCCAAGGTCATGCCAAGCGCAAGGAACTTGCTCATGACGGTGGGCAAGTCGAATGCCGGACCATTCACGGCCAACTGGTGCAGGTCAGTCGAGATCACATCCGGTGCACGTCCCTGCCCAATCAGGGCCTCGGCGGTCAGGAAACTGAACCCTCCGGCACCGTGGCCGATGTCAACGATCATCCCGGCGTCCCAGGCGCGGGCAACCGACGGCACGATCACGCCATCCTCGCCGATCATGCGCATGGTGTTGCCGTTGAAGGCGTGCGTGATGCTATCGCCGGGACGGAGAGCACCAACAAGCTCGTCCATCGACGGTGGCGACATGCCCAGATGGACCATGATCGGCAGGCCAACCCGGGTGGCTGCTTCAATTGCGCGCCGCAGCGGTTCCATGCCATGGGGGTTGACATCGGGCGCGCCCATCCGCACCTTGACGCCAACGAGGAACTCGCGGTTGGCCTCGATCGTGCGGGCACACAGCGACACGTCCATGTTGTCAAGATGGGCTAGTTCATGCGTCGCCGACGCCAGGCCGGATGTCGCGATGTTCAGGTAGGCAAGGATGCGGGTACGCGCCGGCCGGATGCACCAGTCGCGGAAGCCGGGCCACGTCGTCGCGCCCGCGGATCCGGCATCCACCCACGTGGTAACGCCCGTGTGCCACGCAACCGGATCGGGATCAATGCCCCAGTACGTTGCCCCGTGATAGACATGGGTGTGCAGGTCAATCAACCCGGGGAGGACCAGGTTTCCGGCTGCATCAAGGTGCTCCCGGGCCGGCTGCGACCCAAGGTCCGGTCCGACCGCCGCGATGCGTCCGTTCTCGATCGCGACATCCATGACCCCACGGAGACCGGCCCCGGGGTCGACCACCTCGCCACCATGAATAACCAAGTCGTACATCACTGCTTCCTTCCCGTGGACATGACCGCATCGGCGTGACCCATGTGGCGGACCAGACATCCCACCGCCGGGCACCGGGGTATCTTCGTCGCACTCGTCGTGCGGCGTCCGGTGCGACAGGATACGCCGCCGACACGTGTGCGCGAGGCCGATCGTCCGGCATCGCGCGCAACGAATGCTGTCTCGGGTACGCTGACCCCGCACGCACTGCATCACTACCCCGGGTAGCCCGGAAGAGGAGAACCATGACCGACGCGCACTCCCACCGCATCTCTGACTGGGCAGGCTTGTGCGAGCTTGCCTCGCGCGTCGGCGGGAAGTTGGTCTCTCGGAAGCAGACTGTCGCGATCGCGGAATCGTCTGCGGGGGGACTGATCAGTGCCGCCTTGCTCGCGGTACCGGGGGCATCGGCGTACTTCCGGGGCGGCGCAGCCGTCTACACCGTTGATGCGAAGTCCCGGTTCCTGGACCAGACCCCCCAGGCAATGTCCGAACCTCGGGCAGCGACCCAAGCGCACGCACAGCGCCTTGCCGATGCCGTTCGTGACCGATTAGGCACGCACTGGGGGATTGGCGAGACGGGTGCGAGTGGCCCCACCGGAAACCGGTACGGAGATCCGGCAGGACACACGTGTGTCGCCGCAACGGGTCCGGACGGGAAGGTCGTGGCGGCGACCATTGCCACCGGTTCGGACGACCGGCAAGCGAACATGTTTGCCTTCGCAGGTGCCGCCCTTTCCACCTTGGAACAGGCCCTCGGAGAGAGTGCGGCTTGAGCCGTTCCGGCACCCGTCGGGGTGCTTTCCCGATCCACGGTTGGGCGCCAGAAGGGCACCGGCCGCGCCGGTCGTTTGCTAGGATGCCGCGTCGTGAAGATTGAATCGACGCCCCTCGCCGGCCTGTATGTGATCGAACCGCGCGTATTCAATGACGCCCGCGGGTGGTTCATGGAGACCTTCCATGAATTCGGCTATGGTCAGGCCGGGTTGGATGCACGGATGGTCCAGGCCAACCACTCGCAATCGCGGAGAGGCACCGTCCGCGGCCTGCATTTCCAGCACCCGCACGGTCAGATCAAGTTGGTGAGGGTGGTACAGGGCGAAGTCTTCGATGCGGTCGTGGACATCCGGCGTGGATCACCGACGTTCGGACAGTCATTCTCAGTCATGCTTTCGGCCGAGAACCGTCGCCAGTTATGGGTTCCGCATGGATTTGCCCACGGGTTCTGCGTCACATCCGAGACCGCGGACTTCGTGTACCTGTGCAGCGATTTCTACACGCCGTCTGCCGAACGAGGCATCAGGTGGAACGACCAGGCAAACGGGATTGCCTGGCCTGACCTTGGCGGAGATGAGGGATCGTTAGTGGTGTCCGCAAAGGATGCGGTCCTTCCCACCCTTGCAGACCTGTTCGCGGCCTCACCGGATCTCCTTCCACTGTGGGACGAGACGTTCAGGTAACCGACTTGGTCAAAGACCGCCGGTCACGCCGCAGGTGCCGGCTTCGCCCTCAATGACCACCAGCCAAGGCCCCGCGTGAGGAACGACGCGAGGAAGATCACCGGGATCCACCCGATCGGCACGAACGCTACCACGCCCCCCGCGAGCAACGACCCGATTGCACCAGAGATCCCGACGGCTGCGGCGTAGGTTCCCAAGTACGCCGGTCGTTCTGCGGGAGGTGCGAGTTGCAGCAGTCTGGATGTCATGGCAAGGCTGTACCCGCCCCAAGCGACTCCGGAATACAGGTTCAGCGGAATGGCAACCCACGGTGCCCACACCAGCATCCAGCCGATGGGTATCAACGCCGCGCCCGCGCCGGCAAACGTCAGGACCCGCCCGGGTCCCGCCCGGTCAATCCATCGCGCCCACAGGCGTTGCGAAGCGATGGCCGTCAGGCTGCTCATGAGCGACAAGGCACCCAGGTAACTGGCGGGCACTTCGAGGTACCGAACCAGCCAGATCGGAGCCGCCGGGCCGATCATCGATGCCCCACCCTGAAGGATTGCCGCACCGATGACGATGCTTCCAAGCGCCATCGAAGGTGGAGCACCGAACCGGCGCGCCATGGCCCTCCAGACCCCGGTCGCGTCATCCTGCCTGTTCAGTTGCCCCACCTCACGCACCGTGGCGGTGGATGCAGCAGCTGAACCTGGCCTCGTGGTTTCCAGTGCGATGAGAGGTGGAAGCGTCCTGATTGCAAGTCGGCGCTCCGTCGCGATCAGGGTGGCATACGCGCCGATGCCTAGCAGGCCAATGAGGCCCGCCAACCCGAACCCGACGCCGTATCCGGTCACGCCAGGCACGACCTGCAACAACCCGGTCATCGCGGCCGTGCCGATCAGTGAACCGACCCACGTGGCGATGGCGCGGTCAGCAAGGTAGCGGGTCCTTCCGGATTCGCCACCGGCCGTCGAGGCCCGCGCCCCCATCGCCGGACTCGCCGCGGCCGCGGCCACTGAAGCGATGCCGAGGACCACAAGGAAGAGCACAAGCGCCGTTACGGGATATCCGGCAACCACCAAGGCTGCCGGCAGGGCACCTGCGACAAGCCAGCTGCCCCGTGCCACCATGGCGGTGCCGTACACACGCCGTGCACCGCTGCCGGCGCGTGCCCATCGGGCGCCTTGCAGTTGGAGGCCGTTTGAGAGGAACGTGTTCAGGGCAAGGAGAATGCCGAGTTGACCACCACCGGCACCGAGCTCTACGGCAAAGGCCGAAAGGAACGATGCTGTGGGACCACTCCAGACGGCCGCGCAGAATGCCTCAACGACACCCCACCTCCAGATGGGCTTTGGCACCCGCCCGGAAAACTCCTCTAACGTCTGCGACCCTCGCGGTTGTTGTGCCACTACGTGCCTCCCAACCGCTTCCAAGCCGTTGTCATTGCCAGTAGGCAACCGTACGGACAGGAAACCCGCGGGCCGAACAACGCTACACAAGTCGGTGACCGGTATCTCGGGTGAGCGTTTCCGGTTTGCGGGAACTCTTGGTATCCTACCCCCTAGACAGACGAAGGGTTACCTCAATGGCATCTGACAAGAGTGCGAACAAGCGTCGGTTGCGGTGGCGGAGCAAAAAGGCCAATCACGGCACGAAGCCCAATCACGGCAAGTAAGACATTCGTTCCGGTCGGTCAACCGACTGAGAAGACCGAAACGACCGGCCACTCCTTTTTCAGGGCGGCCGGTTTCTCGTTTTGAGGCCCTGGCCCTAGCGCGACCAGACACCGGTCACTGTTCCGGAGTGACTTCCAGAGTGCGGCGACCCCAACGAATCGCCTGGTTGCAATCGGCAAGCCACACATCCAGTTGGTTGGGGCCATAGTTCGCATTGCGATCACGGACCACGACCTCACCGTACCCCGGCACGCTGAAGCGACTTCCGATGGGAACCATTGGACCGGCCGCTGCGGTGCCCGGGGTGGGCGGTGCGCCACTCGAGGTGTTGCCGCGCAGGCAATACGCCGTGACCGTCATCTCACGTGGGCGAATGGCTGGATTTGGGGTCCGGGAAGGCGGAACCGCAGTCGGAGTACTGGGGACGCGGGTTGGTGGCACGCGCGTGGCCGTCGGCGGTACCCGGGTCGGCACGTTGGGAACTCTCGTCGGTGCCACGGGTGCGTTCGTTGGGCGGACGACCGCTGTTGGAGCAGCTGGCACGTCCGATGCGGGTTCCGGGGCAACGTCGGGAACACGACCATCCCCACTTGCCTCGACAGATGTCGGCACTGAGGTGGGCGTTACCCAGGTGACGGCAGTGTCCTGGCCGGATGCATCAGACTGGCCGACTACCTGGGTGGCAGATTGCTGGGGCGGTAGTGGTGGGGCTGGCATTGCCAGGCCGGTCAGAACCTGCCACCCCACAACGACCCCGGCGATCATCGCCGCGATTCGTGGCCACCGAAGGCGCGCTGGTGACGGCCTCACCCGTGCAACGCCGCCCGGTGGCACCGTGGCCCAGTGACCGGAAGAGGCGAGCCATTCATCCCGGCGACTTAACGCCATGGTGACTGGCGGTTCGGTGCCCCGATTGCGCCCACCGCGCGCAGTCCACGATGATCGGGACGCCAAGGAGGCCGGTGGTGCATCCGTTCGGCCCCCAGAACGCCCGGTGTCCCGATCAACGGCGATATCCCGTTGCCGCCGAATGCTGGTGGTTGATGTGATTGCGTCTGCCCGCGACCTATCCGGTCCAGTCAGGGGACGCCTGGGTCCGACCAGTGCGTCGCCACGGGTCTCGGCACGGCCGCGAATGGCATCCAACCCCGTTGGCGATACCCCACGGTCGAAGGCGTCGCGTGCCAAGGCAAGGTCATGCCAGAGGTCACTAGGCGGGTCGGATGGGTCGTCGGGAGGTGTTTCGCGACGACGGAACCTTGTGGTTCGTGCTTCTCGATCGTTCATGCATCGGTGGCGCCCGCAGGCGCTACGCCACCCCATTTTCCAAGGTGCCTGACGGAACCTGTACCGCCATCCTACCAAGAAATGAGCATTGTCAATCGATTGCCAGTCACGATTGTCAAGCGACGGATGATGACCTGTTTGTTGCCATCGATGAAGAACCGGCACTACACTGCCGCCATTCCCCTGTGAGAGTGAAGGAAGACGCACTGATGTCGACGACTCCGGCGACCCATCGCGCACCCGCCCCGCCGCTGCCCCCTGGCGCTCCGATCCGTTCGGGTGCGGTCCCCCAGACGTTCCAGAATCCCACGCGAGTCATCACCGGCGAGGGGTGCGCGGCCGAAGTCGGACCACATGCGGCCAAACTCGGCGCGACGAAAGTCATGGTCGTTTCGGATCCCGGCGTCGTCCGCGCGGGCATCCCGAAATCGGTCATCGACTCCCTTCATGATTCCGGTATCGAGACCCTCCTTTACTCGGAGGTTGAACCGGATCCGCGCATCGAACTCGTTGAGGCCACCCTCAAGGCCTACAAGGAATTCGGCGGCCAGTTGATCGTTGCCGTCGGTGGCGGCAGCTCGATCGACGTCGCCACGGCCACGGCCATCCTCGCCACAAATCCGGGTCCGTTGCGGTCCTATGAAGGGTGGGAGAAGTTCCCGAACTCCCCGGACCCGTTGTTCGCGCTCCCCACCACCGTCGGAACGGCAGCCGAGGTCACGCCTTTCGTGGTCATCACCGATGCCGCCGCCAAGTTCAAGTTCACGATCGGGTCTCCCAAGGCGGCGCCGATGATCGCCTTCCTCGACCCGATGTTGGTCCTTGGCCTGCCACCGAGTGTGACCGCCGCGACGGCGATGGACGCCCTCACGCACGCCATCGAGAGTTACACGTCCCTGCTGTCGACCCCGATCAGCGAAGGCCTGGCCCTGCAGGCAATCCGCATGATCTCGGCAAACATCCGCATTGCGGTTGCAAACCCCAACAACCTGGCCGCGATGAACGCCCTGCTGGTCGGTGCAAACATCGCCGGCTTGGCATTCTCAAACACCCGCCTCGGAAACGTCCATGCCACGGCACATCCCCTGGGTGCCTTCTGGAAGATCCCGCATGGCGTCGCCAACGCGCTGATGCTCCCCCATGTGATGGAATTCAACGCCCTTGCGTGCCCCCTGCGCATGATCGATATTGCCCAGGCAATGGGCGAATCGGTTGCGGGAATGAGCATGGCCGGAACCACCGAGCATGACGCCGCGCTTCGCGCCGTACAGGCCGTCCGACGCCTTGAAACCGACATCGGGATCCCAGCGCGCCTGCGCGACCTCGGTGTAGACAAGGCGTCCATCCCGGACATGGCCGCCGACGCGATGAAGAGTGCCAACATCGCGATCAACCCGCGAAAGACGACGATCAACGAGATCATCTCGCTGTACGAAAGCGCCTGGTGACCCTGCCTCCCTGCGTGCGCCGGAGTGACCATGCCGGCGATTGAAGTCCGTCGACATACGATGCGCACACCGGGAGGCAACCACCTCGACCAGTCGGGCGTAACGCTCGCCCGGCTGGTCGGCGCCAACCTCGGACCGTTTTCCATGGTCGTGACCAGTCCGGTGACACGGGCATACGAGACAGCCCTGGCAATGGGGTTTGCCGTGGACCGCACGGATGCTCACCTCGGCCTTATTCCGGATGTCGTCGATCATGGCGTCACGTGGAACGCAGGCTTTGCCGAATGGGCGCGTGCTTCCCACTCCGAACCCGCGGTTGCCCGGTACTGCACCGTCCTCCACGATTGGTGCGCCAAGGTCGCATCGGCACTTCCGGGTGACGAAACGGCCCTGTTGATCAGTCACGGTGGCGTCGTGGAAGCAATTGCCGTGGGATGCATGCGCAACGCCGATCCCGGCGAGGTGCACGCGTGGGGGGGTGCGGTCCGCTACACCGAGGGTGTGCGGCTGACGTTCGACACGCACACCCGGCAATTCACCGGATGTGCGGTCATTCGCGTTGAAGAGGCGCCGCCAGACCGGTGACCCAACGCCTAGCCAGGCGTGAGGACAAGCGTCGATCCGACCTGCGCTTCCACGTCTGCGAGCGCGTACGGTGCCGGGATACGACGGTGGGTGCGCCAGTACTCCAGCTGATCGTGTGCGTGGCGACCACCCGGCACCCCGGAAACGCCACCGGGCACGACATTCGTCGTTCGTGCGGGATCGTCCAACCGAACCACATGCCGGAACACCGACAGTGACGTGACGTCGAAGTCCGGCCCCTCAGCCCAGACATACGATGCCGCCTGCAAGGTGTCGCTATCGCCACCAATCGGTGCAACCGGGGGGTTCAGGGCCTGGCGCAACCATGGGAACCGGACCGCCAGTGGGTGCTGGGCATTGGTCCGGTGGCGCGCATCCCACCGCCACTCCCGAGGATCAGGTCCAGAAGACGCCACCGCGCTGGACCACGCGTCCGCCAGGGCTGCAGGCAGTGCGGTCAAGGCGGCGCCCGCCCACCACGCATCGGCTGAAGCGACATCATCGGCGTCGCGCCCGACACGCGGATGGATGTCGGGTCGGACCGCATGCCCGGCGTGACGCATGAGTGATGCCTGCACCGAGGTGATCCACCGGGAGACCGGACTGCTTGAAGCAGGCAGGGAGTCGTGAACCAGCCAATCCCACGTGTCCGGTCCAACGACCGGCGCGAACAGGTGCCTTGCCAGTGCCCGGCGGAAGTATGCGTAGAGGAGCGGTTCCGCACGGTCACCGGCCATCACACCATCAAATCCGGCCAGCAGGGCGCGCGCGTGCTCACTGTCGCCATGAAGGGACGGCAGGCCGGCAATCAGGCGCCCCCAAGCCCGGGCGGATACCGATGTGACATCGCCCTGCCAACCGGCAATCTCTTCGGGAGTGAAGATCCGGTCGTTTGCCATCAGTTCCACCAGGCGCTCGGCTCGCCACGGCGCTGAGAATGAATCGGCGATATATGGATCATCGCCATCGATGATCTGCTGGTTCGCAGTCCCGATGTATCCGGCAGCAGGATTGATACTGTGCGGATTGCGATCGTAGGGAACGCGACCGCGCCACTCGTACTCGCCAGTCCAACCGGCGGTGGGGAATTGGCGGAATGGTTCGTGGCCAGGGGTTGACGCACCGTCGCCCGGTCCGCGGTCCGGAAGCACCCCACGGGTCTGGTAGCCGATCGTTCCGGCAGTGTCAGCCGCAAGAAGGTTGTTGACCGGGTCGACCCAATCCACCTGCACCGCGAAGAGTTCGGAAACCGTTCGCGCCCGGATCATCGGGCGGAACGGCTCAAAGGCGCGATTGGTTGGGCCATTCGTCGCAATCCAGCGCATGCTGATCGCCCAGCCACTCCTCGGGTCGCCGTGGACGACCGGACCGTGACGTGTATCCCACGTCTCAATTGCCACAGGGCTGCCGCCAGCCACCTCGATGACACTGGTCGTCAGGGTGGCGTCCGACCATCCGTCAGGTGTGCGGTATCTGCCGGGATGGGCGGGGTCGAACTGTTCGAGGTACAGGTCCTGCGTATCGGCGCACGCATGGGTGATGTTCCACGTCACCGATCCGTTGTGTCCGAAATGCGGCAGGCCTGGCACCCCAGGGAAGGTCGCGCCAGCAGCATTGAACTCGGGACAAGAGAGATGTACCTGCCAGTAGACGGTGGGAACGTCCAACCGGCGATGAGAGTCATTGCAGACCACCGGCTTTCCTGTCGTGACACGGCTTCCGTGGACCGCCCAGGAGTTCGACCCACCCTCAAAGGAAGTCACCGGCCCAAGGACAGCAATGGCGTCGGCCAGTTCAGCCGCGCCACGGGCGATGAGGCTACGAACCGCGCCATCACGGCCGGGAGGCAAGAGGGTGGTCGTCCCGGCCGGCGACCTTTGGTCGAGTTTGGCGTAGGCATCCGGACCGATCCGGAGAAGGATTTCGGCCTGGGCGATCTTCTGTTGCCAGACACCCATCAGCACGTGACGCACACGGAACACGGCGACCGAGTGCCACGGCTCCCAAGGTGCCGGCACTGTCCCGGTCAGGGCGTATTCCGGCGCAAGGGGCAATCCTGATCCGAGGTACGCGTTGACGCCCGAGGCATATGCCTCGAACATTGAACGGGTCTCCACCGACATGGCGGCGATGTCCGCCTCCGCGGATGGACGAAGGTTCAGGCGGCGGGACAGGACATCGGCAGCCACGGCGGTCGGTCCGGCCACTTCAGCCCATGTGCCAATCGCACTTCGCCGGTCGAACTCCATTTGCCAGAGGCGGTCCTGGGCAGCCACGAAACCCTGGCCAAACCATGCATCCGCCTCAGTCGAGGCATCGACGTGTGCGATCCCCCAACCGTCACGCCGGATCGTGACCGGGGAATGCACCCCGTTCACGACAATCTTTCCGTCCATCATTCAGGCCTCCGACCAGTCCGCCGTTGCGGGCAATTCCCAATGCGTCTCGCACCAAGCAGGGCGTTCGCAGTGTAGGGCCACAAGCCGTCCGGGGCATGGTGAAGGGTCTGTCGCGCCGTACCATCGCGCGACGGGC
>DDYL01000176.1:30136-43224 GCA_002347925.1 Chloroflexi bacterium UBA2235
CTGGAGACGCGTTGATGGACTTGCGCGAACGGCAAACCGAGATCCTGATCGTCGGCGGTGGCACGGGCGGGGTTGCCGCCGCTCTGGCCGCCACGTCCATGGGCATGCGCGTGATCCTTACGGAACCGACCCGATGGCTTGGGGGGCAATTGACCAGCCAGGGCGTACCTCCGGACGAACACCGCTGGATCGAACAGTTCGGCTGCACCCGCCGTTACCGGGAGTTCCGCAACGGCGTCCGGGGCTTCTACCGGAGTCACTACCCACTCACGCCGGAAGCACACGCCACCCCGTACCTGAACCCCGGCAACGGCACGGTCTCACGCCTGTGCCACGAACCACACGTCGCCGTCGCGGTGATCGAACAGATGCTCGCCCCGGCACGCAGTCGGGGCCTGCTGGAAACCTGGCACCTGACCGAACCGATCTCGGCGCAGACAGATGGCGACACGGTGCGCAGCGTAACCGTCCGGAACCGCGAAACCGGCACCGTGACCGAGGTCCGCGCACGCTACATCCTGGACGCCACGGAACTTGGTGACCTCTTGCCCATGGCGGGCGTGGAGTACGTGACCGGTGCCGAAAGCCAGGCCGATACCGGTGAACCGCACGCCACTCCCGGGCCGGCACAACCCGGCAACGTGCAAGGCCTGACGTGGTGCTTCGCGATGGGCTACGACCGCAGACCCGGCGCGAACCATGTCGGCGACCGCCCCGAACAGTACTACCGGTGGCGCACCTACGTCCCGGCACTCACGCCTGCCTGGACCGGTCGGATGCTCGACTGGACATACTCGCACCCGATCGATCTTTCAGCGCGTACGCCGGTCCTGCTTCCGGAAGAGGCACGCGATCCGGGAACGTTCGCACTTTGGACCTACCGCCGGATCATCCACTCTGGCTATTACGCAGATGGGGTGATGCCGGAAGAGGTCACCATCGTCAACTGGCCCCAGAACGACTATCTGGAAGGGAACATCATCGACGCCACGCCCGAGGATCAATCCAGATTCCTCAGTGACGCACGGCAACTCTCCCTCAGCCTCTTCCACTGGATGCAGACCGAGGCACCGCGACCCGATGGCGGCACCGGTTACCCGGGATTGCGCCTTCGTCCCGACATCATGGGTACTCCCGACGGACTCGCCATGGCGCCCTACATCCGCGAGGCCCGTCGCATCCGCGCCAGTGTCACGGTCACCGAGGCGCATGTCGGGGCGACTGCACGCGGCGTGGCGCGCGGGGCACCGGCCATTGGCGAGGCTTTCGCCGACAGCGTCGGGATTGGGTGCTACAGAATCGACCTGCACCCGTCGACCGGCCTCGACAACTACATCGACATTGACTCACTGCCGTTCACCATTCCCCTCGGCGCCCTGATCCCGCAACGCGTCCGGAACCTCCTGCCCGCGTGCAAGAACCTCGGGACCACGCATATCACCAACGGGTGCTACCGACTGCATCCCGTGGAATGGAACATCGGCGAAGCGTCCGGCCTCCTGGCCGCGCATTGCCTGGCGACCGGCGCCGAACCGCATCAGGTGCGTGCGGTTTCGCAGCGGCTAGGAGACTTCCAGGCACTCTGCATGCGCCAGGGGTTCGAACTGGCATGGCCCGCAGTTCACGCCGTCTGACCGACCCACCGCTCCCAAGCGTCGATGTGCTGACTGGGCTCAAGCCGCCCCGGAGACCTGGACACGGTTCCGACCTAGGTTCTTCGCGCGGTACATCGCCTGGTCGGCCCGGGCAACAAGCTCATCTGCATTGATGCCCGTTGCCGGGAAGACGGCCACTCCCAGGCTCGCGCCAACTGTCCCGACCGGCACTCCAACGGTGTCGGTCGGCGCATTCATCACGGCCTGACGGATCCTTTCGGCAACGGTAAGCGCATCCGAAAGCGACGTGTGGGGCAGGATGACGGCAAACTCATCGCCACCGACGCGGCATGGCACGTCATACGACCGTGTCTGACCCTTGATCGCCTTGGTCGCGATCAGTCGGATCACCGCATCGCCTGTGAGATGACCATACGTGTCATTGACATGCTTGAACTGGTCAAGATCGAGCATGATCAAGGCCCCGGACACCTGGGAGCGGGCGCTTCGTTCCAGTTCCTCGCGCAATCGCCGGTCAAAGCCACCGTGGTTGAAGAGCCCCGTCAGTGGATCCGAGACCGACTGCCCGGCAATCGCCGCGAACCGCTGGGCGTTGACCAGTGACGTCGCGAAAATCGGAGCAAGATCCCTCATTCCCGAGGCGTGCCGAGAGGTAAGGGATCCGGGGGTGTGATGGCCGGCGCAAAGGACGCCAAGGACTTGGCCGCCGTGCATGAGCGGGAGGACAATCGCCGATCCTGGCACGTCAGGATTGCGACCGAGACGCGAGGCAATCTCCGGCACGGGATGGTCATTTCCATTGATGAGGACCCCGCGTCGGTGGTGCAACACCCACTCGGTCACGGTCTCCGGGACGGCGACCGTACTGCCCCCACGCAATCGCACCGGCAGGCCAAGGCGTGCACCAACGGCGAGGACGCTCGGAGCCCCGATAGGCACAGGCCCCCGGCCCGCACTGTCAACGCGCGCGGCTGCCCCTATGGCGGGCAGGTTCAACAACAGGGTCAGCCGGGTCGCACCAGACACAAGGGCGGTCGCCCGGAGGATTGCGGGATGCAGGCGCGACGGGATGCACTCCCGCACCACCATGCGCGTCGCCCGCATGATCGCGGACAGGTCTGTCCGGGCAATAGGTGCGCGACCGCCCCCAATGGACGCATCCCGGACGCGTGGGCGGCGCACCCTGGTCTCATCATCAACCCTACCGGCTGCCATTGCTCCGGTGTCACCGTATCCCACTGCCGATCAGACCCGCGGGACCTCGGTCACTTTGCCACTCCGCGCACTCTCATCGAGAGCCAATGTCACGGCCAACGTCCGAAGCGCATCGCCGTAGGAAGTCCTGACCCGCGCCGGGTCGCGGCGTTTCACGGCGTCCACGAAGTCAGTGTCCAGGGCAAGCATCGGTGAGGCGTTGTATCGGGTTTCATCGGTCTTGTCAGGCGAGACCACCTTCAGGGTGCCCCCCCACACCTCGATACGGTAGTCAGCGGCGAAGAGGTGCAATCCCGTAGGGAACCCTGCGGCAGACCCACCACCCAGGACGGAGGTGTTGACCAGTGACCCTACCGCCCCATTCGCAAAGTGGAGGACCGATGCCGCAGTGTCGTGGATGTCGAACCCCGGCATCTCGCCATGGACACGAAGCGCACCGGCCCCGTAGACGCGAACCACCTCGCCCATGAAGGCACGCATCAGGTCAACCGCGTGCGTTGCCTGCTCGACAATCTGGCCTCCACTCTGGGAATGGACCCGCCACCAAGGCACGGAAGGCACGCCACCAAGCATGAACCCGAGGCCCATTGCCACGGAACGCGTGCCAAGCGCCTTGTGTGCATCAGTCACGGCCTCGGAATAGCGAACCTGATAACAGACGCTTGACACAAGATTGCGTTCCCGGATTGCCGTGGCAATCTCTCGGGCGCGGTCCAGGCGCAACGCAATTGGCTTCTCCACGCACAGGGCAACATCCTCTTCGATTGCTGCCATTTCGATCGCGCCACGCACGGACGGAGGGGTACAGATGTAGAGGGCGTTGAGACCGGCTTCGGCGATCATCGCCCGGTAGTCGGTATATGCCTTTGGCCTGAGGCGTCGGGTTTCGTCGCCTGAGCGGGCACCCAAGTCCTGCTGGGCATTGACACGGCGGACGCACCCGGCAATCCGATCAGCATCGACGTCATGGATCGCAACAACCTCGGCATCCTGCAAACGCAGGAGATTGACGAGGTGCGTGACCGCGACACCGCCAGCACCGGCGAACCCGATCCGAACAGTCACGAGCGTCTGATTCCCTTCTGCGGACCCCGCCAGTCGCGCGGGATTGCTAGCGGTATGGACACGGCAATCGCCCCGGGGGGTATTCTGCACGGCATGGCAACCATCACGCGCGTCCGCGCCATCCGCACCCGTGCCGACGGCACCTGGGTCATCGTCAAGATCGAAACCAATCAGCCCGGCCTATACGGTATCGGGTCGGCAAGCGACCACTACCGCGCCGGTGTCGTGGTGGCCGCCATCAATGAGGTCCTCGCGCCGAAACTCGTCGGCCGAGACACTGCCGATATCGAGGATATCTGGCAATCGACCCTCACTTCAGGGTACTGGCGTCAGGATTCCGTCATGGGGACCGTGATTGCCGGTGCTGACATGGCCCTGTGGGACATTCTGGGCAAGGAAGCAGGTCTGCCGGTCTACCGCCTTCTTGGGGGGAGGTGCCGGGCCGCTGTGCCGGTCTACGCCCATGCGGCCGGCAACACGATCGAAGAACTGATCGCCGACGTCCAGCACTACATCGACGACGGATGGGTCTACATCCGATGCCAACTTGGTGCGTACGGCGGAGGAGGCTTCCTTGAACCGGCATCCCCCGGCGAAGGCGGCCGGCCGCGAGCATCGGCCCTCCGTGCCCCCTTTGACACGACGAAGCGCGGGGCTTTCGACGATGAGGCCTACCTCCAGAACGTGCCGGAGATGTTCGGTGCCCTGCGACAGCACTTCGGCTATGGCCCGAAGTTCACCCACGACGTCCACGAACACCTGCGCCCGCACCAGGCCGTCGCGTTGGCCCAGGCGCTCGAACCACACCGCCTGTTCTTCGTGGAAGACATCCTGCCTCCCGAACACGTCGCCTACTACCGCCACATCAAGCAGGTCTGCACGACACCCCAGGCAATGGGCGAACTCTTCATCAATTCTGCCGAGTACCTGCCCCTCATTCAGGAAAGACTTATCGACTACATGCGCATCCGTGTGAGCAAGGCCGGCGGTATCACGCCAGCCCGCAAGATTGCCAACCTGTGCGAGTTCTACGGTGTCCACACCGCATGGCAGGAAGGCGGTGACAACGACCCCGTCAACCAACTCGCTGCATATCACCTGGACCTTGCCAGCTGGAACTTCGGCATCCAGGAAGAGAACCACTTCACCGATGGCGAATTGGCGGTCTTCCCCGGCCACGCGGTCACCGAACGGGGTTACATGTACGGGAACGAGGCACCAGGGCTCGGGGTCGATATCGACGAGACGGCGGCAGCGAACCTCTTCGACGCGACGCGCGCCGCCCAACCCCGATTCATGGCTGAGGACCGCCGGGCTGACGGCAGCCTGGTCCGTCCGTGACCGTGGAACCGGTCGGCGACCGCACAACTCCGGGTTTTGGCCTGATGGTTCCCAGCGGTTCCGCCCTATAATGCTGGGGAATTCCGGGACAGTGTTTGCTGTACCGCTGAAGATTGTTACTATTTTCACAAAGGCCGTCGCGGCCGATGATCGTGTCGGGGTTCTCATCTGGCTTTCAGCCATCCCGTCGCGGTTGCGCGCCCGTATACGGGATGACCATCGCGTTAGGGGTTCATGCTAATGGGAGCCACACACTTCGCGACGCCTGCACGGCGCTGGGCTGCGTTGATTTCGCTCACACTGCTCGGCTTGGTCGGGTGTGATTCACGGTCACCCCAGTCATGGGTCAACCCGCAGGGCCCCTACGCTTCAACGATTTATGACCTGTTCCTGCCCATCCTGATCACGGCAGTGGTGGTATTCGTGATCGTGCAAGGCCTCATTGTCTACTCGGTCTTCAAGTTCCGGGAACGTCCCGGAGGTCCTCCAGCACAGCAGTTCCACGGTAATCTGACCATTGAATTGACGTCCACGATCATCACCGCATTGGTGTTCATCGTCGTCCTTGCAATGACCGTCAACACTCAGCACGTCCTGTCAGCACCCCTTGAGACCCCGCCGGCCGACGCCATCCACGTCAAGGCCATCGGCCACCAGTGGTGGTGGGAGTTCGAGTATCAGGACAGTGGGTTCGTCACCGCGTCTGACATGGTCATCCCGACGGGAACAACGGTCATCGTTGAGGTGACCGCCGCGGACGTGATCCACGCGTTCTGGGTTCCCATGCTTACCGGGCAGATCTCGGCCATCCCAGGCCGAACCAACCATATCTGGCTGAAGTCCGAGAAGGATGGAACCTACGCGGGGGTTTGCAACCAGTTCTGCGGTATCCAGCACGCGCTGATGCGGTATGCCGCCATCTCAGTTCCCCGGCCCGAGTTCGACGCCTGGGTGGCGAGGCAGCGGATGGCGCCGGTGACACCTGTGAGCAGCACAAATGCTGATCAGTCGCTGGTGCTTCAGGCAAAGGGCGCCCAGCTGTTCGCTGCGGGTGCCTGCAAGACCTGCCACATGATTCGGGGCACCGAGGCGATCGGCAAGGTCGGCCCGGACCTGACCCACTTCAGCAGCCGCACCTCGATCGCATCGAAGACGCTGCCGAGCACCGTGGAGAACGTCAAGGCGTGGCTTCGGAACCCGCAGGCGGTCAAGCCGGGCACCATCATGCCGAACCTGAACCTCAAGGAAGAGGACATCGACGCACTGGCCGCGTACCTGTGCCGGCCAGTCGATCCGTCCATCAATAGTGGGTGCCAGGTAGCACCAACCAACGCTGCAAAGAAATAGTCAGGGTGGAGCAGGTCGTCGCACGGCGACCGGATGCAAGCGGAAGGGACAGGGTTCATGGCCGTCGAAATTGCACCTCAAGTCGCTCCGGTAGGGGCACAGGTCTCCAACGAGACCGCGCCTTACAAGGAGAGCTTCCTGTGGGAATGGGCCACAACGGTTGACCACAAGAAAATTGGAATCCTTTACCTGCTTACAGGCGGCCTCTTCTTCCTGATTGGCGGTCTCGAGGCGCTCCTCGTGCGGACCCAGCTCATGGTTCCCCGCAGCGACTTCATGAACCCCGACCTTTACAACCAGATGTTCACGATGCACGCCACCACGATGATCTTCCTCGCGGTGATGCCCATCAACGTGGGTCTGGGGAACTACATCGTGCCACTCATGGTTGGCGCGCTTGACATGGCATACCCCCGGCTCAACGCTTTCAGTTACTGGCTCTATCTCTTCGGGGGCATCTTCCTGAACCTCTCCTTTGTCATGGGAGGCGCGCCCAATGTCGGCTGGTTCGGGTATGCGCCACTTACTGAGAACCAGTACAGCGGATCAGGCACCGACTTCTGGGTGATCGGCCTGCAGATCCTCGGTGTTGCGTCGATTGCCGGTGCGCTGAACTTCGTCGTCACCATCCTCAAGATGCGGGCGCCGGGCATGACCTTCAACCGGATGCCCCTCTTCTGCTGGGCCACCTTGGTCACGGCAATCCTGGTGCTCTTCGCCTTCCCGGCGATCACGATCGCCCTCTTCCTGGTGATGTTCGACCGCCACTTCGGCACGAGCTTCTACAACGCTGCCGGAGGCGGTGACCCCCTGCTGTGGCAGCACCTGTTCTGGTTCTTCGGTCATCCGGAGGTGTACATCCTCATCCTCCCGGCCTTCGGCATCATCTCCGAGGTCCTGCCGGTCTTCAGCCGGAAGCCGATCTTCGGATACTCATTCATCGCCTATTCAAGCGTGGCCATCGGGTTTCTCGGATTTACGGTGTGGGCGCACCACATGTTCGCCACGGGAATGGGTGACATCGCCAACACTGCCTTCGCCACTGGCAGTTTCCTGATCGGCGTGCCGACGGGTGTGAAGATCTTCAACTGGATCGGCACCATGTGGGGTGGATCGATCCGCTTCACCACGGCGATGAAGTTCGCGGCCGGGTTCATCGGCACCTTCACCGTGGGAGGCCTTTCAGGCATCATGCTTGCCTCGCCGCCGGTGGACTTCCAGATGACCGCGACCTACTTCGTGGTCGCCCATCTCCACTATGTCCTCTTCGGAGGGGCCATCATGGGCCTGTTTGCCGGCCTCTATTACTGGTGGCCAAAGATGTTCGGCCGGGCGCTCGATGAGCGCATCGGGAACTGGCACTTCTGGGCGCAGTTGCTGGCCTTCAACATCACATTCTTCCCGATGCATTGGCTTGGGATGGAAGGAATGCCACGACGCATCTACACCTACTTCCCGAATGAGGGTTTTGACTTCTGGAACCCCGTGGCGACGATAGGGTCGTATCTCCTGGGTGGCGCCGTGCTCATTTTCGTGGCCAATGCGGTGATTACCGCCTTCCGCCCCGCCGATGCGACGGACAACCCATGGGAAGCGTCGTCCCTGGAGTGGGCCACGACCAGCCCGCCTCCGGCGCACAACTTTGATGTTGAGCCGGTCGTCTACAGCCGGTACCCGCTGTGGGACATCAGCGAGGAAGACGAGCACGGCGGTAGTCATTCGTCGGTGTCATCACACGGTGTCTCCGCGACCGCAATAGCCACGGTTGCCAAGGCACATGACGAACATGGTGACGCTCACGAGTCCGGTGGGCACGGCGGCGGTCATGGCATTCACCTGCCTGCCCCGACCATCTACCCGATGATCTTGGCCCTCGGGCTCATGATCCTGTTCCTTGCGGTGCTCTTCACGCCACCCACGCTCAAGATTGTCTTCGTCGTCACTGCGGTGATCTACTTCGTGGTGGCCATCACTGGGTGGGTCAAGGAAGTCACCGACTAGCCGAACGTACGATTCGGGTGGGCGCTGTGGCACCCACCCTGGTCCATCCAAGGAACGCACCATGACCGTATCGACGATTGAACATGCTTCTCACGCCGTGCCGGCCAACCCGCCCTCAGGGATGGAATCCCTCGACATGCGGAAGCTGGGCATGTGGGTCTTCCTGGGTTCGGACTGCGTCTTCTTCGCCTCGCTGATCACGACCTACTTCGTCAACCGTCCCTTGATCTTCTCCGGTGAACCCAACCCTCATCACACACTTGGAATCAACTTCACTGCCGTCCTCGCCTTCATCCTCCTCCTCAGCAGCCTCACGATGGTGCTCTCCCTCGCTGCGTTCCAGAGGGACAACATTCAATCGGGGCGTAACTGGCTCCTTGCGACTGCGGCCCTTGGAACCTGCTTCCTCGCTGGACAGGCGATCGAATTCTCAAATCTTGCCCACGAAGGGGTGACGCTGAGCAGTGGCCTGTTCGGTCAGTGTTTCCTGATCATGACCGGGTTCCACGGAACACACGTCTTCATCGGGGTCATCTGGCTGCTCGCATGCTGGCTCTTTGCGGGAACGGGCCGGTTCAACTCCAAGAACTTCATCGGGGTCGAGATATCCGGCCTCTACTGGCACTTCGTCGACCTGGTGTGGGTCGCCATCTTCACGCTGATCTACCTGATCTGATCGGGTTCGGCATCCCCTCGACACAGTGACCGCACGCACAGGAGTTGCCACGCGCCATGACTGCTACACACACTTCGCCCGGCCATCAGTCCGGTACGCATGATGCCCACGACGCGCATGCCCACCCGACAACTGCTACCTACATCCAGATTTTCGTGGTGCTGTTCATAGTGACCGCCGCGGAAGTCGTCGCCGCCCAGATTCTCCCGTCGATTGGCATGACAAGCCTCGTGGCGCCTTCCCTACTCATCATGGCCTTGGTCAAGGGTGCCCTGATCATCCTCTACTACATGCATCTCAAGAGCGACAGTGGTGTCTATGCCGCCCCCATGGTCTTCGGTCTGGTCCTCGCGACGGGCATGCTCTTAACGATGATCGGCCTGTGGATCATCGCCCCGCGCGTCCCTTGCACGCCAGAACTAGGCAAGGCCTGCGTCGTCGAGAAATAGGCATCTCGCGAACGGCGATGGATTACGAACCCATTCCCTCGTCATTCACCCATCGCGCTTCGTGCGCCCAGACCGACGGATCCAATGACCTCAGGCGATGTCTGGAACGAATGGCCCGCTGAACCTCAGGTCTTCTTGGGACTGGGTTTCCTCGTGCTGGCCTACGCGCTTGCGCTGACCCGCTACCGAGCCACCCTCGTCCGTCTCGGCGGGCCTGTTCCCAACTGGACAGGACCAGGCATGCAGGGGCCGGAGGTCCGGGGAACCATCACGGCGTGGCACGTGATCCGGTTCTACCTTGGCATCCTTATTGCCGGATTGTCGCTCGGTTCCCCATTGCACACGATCGGTGAGGGGTACCTCCTCTCCGCCCACATGGTGCAACACCTCATCATCACGATGATCGTCCCGCCGCTGCTGATCACCGGTACCCCGGCGTGGATGGTCCGTCCGTTGCTCAGGTGGGGTCCGGTCGGTGCGGTGGCCAGGACCGTCCTGACCCCGATCCCCGCGTTTGTCATCTTCAATGCCATCTTCCTTGGATGGCACGTGCCGGCGTTCTACGAGCTTGCCCTCGCACAACCCACGGTCCACGCAGCCGAACACACGACGATGCTTCTCGCCGCAATGATCACCTGGTGGCCCATCTTCGGCACCATGTGGGAATATCCGCGCCTGCCGTATGGCGGTCAGGTTTTCTACCTGTTCATCCAGTCGTTGCCTCCGACCATCCTGGGCGCCTTGATCACCCTGACCTCCAAGGAGCTCTACCCCACGTACTTCATGGCCGAACGGATCTCGTTCCTGTCCGCCGCCGAGGACCAGACAATCGCCGGCCTCATCATGTGGATCCCCGGGGCACTCGGCTACTTCACGGTGCTCACGGGAATCTTCTACGTGTGGGTTGAGAAACGACCAGCGTCTGAAGGGGAATCACCGTTCCGCAAGGTCGATCCGGGACGGGTTCGTCGGCGTGCGTCGGCGAATGCGCCCGCGACAACCATTGTGCCGTGACGATCATCCCCCGGGGTCTGCCGTGACGGCAGCTTTACCGGACCGACCGGAAGACGAAAGCCGGCGGGATGTTGCGCCAGACAATATTCGTCCGGCAGTTCCCGAACGTCTGGCGCAACAACTGGGGCGTGTGCACCGGTGAATAGGTAAACCCAGTCACAATCCCACCGGGCTTGACGACAGCCTGGATGGCGTCAATGATCAGACCCCGGAGGGACGACGGAAAGTTCATCAGCGGCAGGGACGTGACCACCGCGTCGACCGGCATCTGGTACGGCGCGACAATCTCGCGAAGGTGCTCGGCCGGGTGATTCACAATCACCAGACGCTTGTCCGGCAACTCATCGTGAAGCAGTGCGCAGAAACACGAATCGATCTCAACCGCCACGACGACAGCATCCGGCGCCGCCCGATGAAGGAGAGCCCGGGTGATTGGTCCGGTACCGGGGCCCAACTCGACGATCAGTCGCGCGCCGTGTGGAACACGGGAGGCTACCGCCCTCGAGAGGACAGGCGAACTTGGGGCGATCGATCCCACGTCACGTGGGTTCCGTGCGAACTCGCGCAGAAGGCCCGCCCAATGGCGCGCCGCGCGCACCGGACCGGCACGCTTGCCAGAGTTGCGGAGAAAAGCAAGCGGGGTCGCGACAATGTTCTGGTTCACGTGACTTGGGTAGTATAGATGGAACGTATTGCCTGCCTGTTAAAGATTTCGGCACCGATCCGGTCGACATAAGCGTTTGATGGGTGCATCCCCCGTGAGATGGCTCGATGAACAACCCCGTCCTCACGTTCTTTGGGTTGCCTGCACACGTCAACCCCTCGCGCGGAACTGAAACCTGATCCCGGATCTTTCGATACGTGCCATTGACGATGCATTCTTCATGGCA
Organism: Chloroflexi bacterium UBA2235; assembly: GCA_002347925.1. Classification (GTDB taxonomy): domain Bacteria; phylum Chloroflexota; class UBA11872; order UBA12225; family UBA12225; genus UBA12225. Next base: position 41,751 of record DDYL01000176.1, read on the forward strand.
GGCGGTCCTCGCCTGGCTGAACGCCCACGAATCGCTTTTCATCTTCCTGGCAATCCTGCTTGAAGAGAGTGGCATTCCAATGCCGCTGCCCGCGGACATTGCCATGGCACTGGCGGGCTACCGGGTCGCACAGGGCCAGATGTCAATCCTTGAGGCCTTCGCAATCGGGCAAGTCGCGACCCTTACCGGATCCTCGCTGCTCTTCTGGGCAGGCAGGCGCGGGGGCAGGCCCCTCCTCGCCAGGTACGGAAAGTACCTGTTCCTGAACCCCGAGAGGCTGAACCAGGCGGAACGCATGATCACCCGCCTCGGCCCACTGGCAGTCATCATCGGGCGCCAGATACCGGGACTGCGCCTTGCATCACCTCTGGCATGCGGCGTATTCAGGGTCCCGTACCGGGTCTTCCTGCCCGCGATGTTCGTGGGGTCGACCGTGTACATCGGTGCATTCATCGCCCTCGGGATCTATGGCGGACCGACCGTCTTCACCTACTTCCAGTCACACGCCTTCCCGGTTCGCTTCATCATTGTCAGCGCGCTCCTCGTAGGAAGCATGGCGATCCTGCGCGTACTGTCCCGACGGGCAAAGGAAGTGCAACGGACACTGGAACTGCTCCCCCCAGCGGAAAGTCCCGTGCTACCCGTTTCCGACGGGCACCGGCACTCGAGGCTCGAGCGCGTCGGCGAAGCAATTGTCATACGCGTGCCAGTGACTGCCCGGCGCACATTCGATGCATCCCTGATTGCCGGGATAGGCGCGAGCGTGGTAACCGGCCTTGCAGTCACCTGGATCCTCGAACTCGCATCGTTTGCGATGCCTGCCTCTCCGGAATACGCACTCCTGCGGTTCCTGGAAGGGCGTCCTGGGCCGGGAGGGTGGCTCGTGTCGCCGGAATCGATCACTTCGATCCTTTCGCAGCAAGTGGCACTGACGGGGCTACGATGGACGAGTTTCGGTGGACTGCTCGTGACTGTGCCCCTGCAAGTGATTGGCCTGCTCTTCTGGGCGATGCTCTACGGGTTCGTCCTTGAACGGCGCCTGCGCGGTTCGCCGTTGGTCCGGGGCCTGCAGTTCAGCATGGTGCTCTGGGTGCTCATCGGGATTGTGGTCTATCCCATCCTGGGCGCTGGTCTGTTCGGCGTGCGTCTCAACGCGGGTTGGGCCCCGGCACTTGCCGAACTCGTGCGTCACGCCGTGTTCGGCACCGCCCTAGGCGTCCTCCACGATGCCCTGCGTCTGGTTTCGCAGCCGCGAGGTGGGGCGTCAATTACCGGCACGTTCCCCGTCATCGAACGCACCGAGCCTCCGTCACCGTGACACTGGCAAACCTACTGAAACACAAAAAAAGCCGGCCCGTTTTGGGCCGGCTTTCCATTACAAGCCTTGACCGTGACGGTCAATCAATGAGGGGGCTAACGGCGGCGGCGGTGACCACCACCGAACTCTCGACCACTCGGCCGGCTAGCGGCCCGC
>DDYL01000151.1:0-3001 GCA_002347925.1 Chloroflexi bacterium UBA2235
TACCTGGCGCGACCCGGTCGCGGAGCGGGACCACCCGGCAGCGACGTGGGCCACCGCGTCACGCAAGCAGGCGTCGTGCACGCGCGTCATGAAAGAGGAACTCCTCGATGGGTGTCGTCGTCGAGACCGGGATGTAGCGCACCTGACGGGCGATGCACCGGGATTCGGTCTCCGCCAGCCAGGCAGCCACCCTCGCCCGGTACCGTGCCGCAAGGTCATCGTCAACCGTCATCCTCAGCACCTCACCGGTCTCCCTGTCGTGGAGGTCCAGGTCTCCATCAAGGTCCGGATCCATCTCGGCCTGATCGATCACATGCATCACCGCGACCTCGAACCCGCGTTCCAGCAGGGCAGCGATGCCCTCGTGCACGCCTGGGCCAAGGAGGTCCGAGATGATCACCGCAAGCCCCCGCTGCCGATGGCTGCCGGCGTAGGCGCGCAATGCGGTGCCGAGGTCGGTACGCCACGCGGGGGACAGCGTGCCGAAGAACTGGAAGAGCCGCCGATACGACGCCTTTCCCCTCATCGGCGGTGATGCGATCGCCACGCGGTCGCTGATCCCGGCACCCACGATCGTGTCGGCACTGCACAGGCCCGCATAGCCGATCGCCGATGCAAGACGCCGGGCAACGCCCAGCTTGCTGACGGCACCCCAGTCCATGCTCCGCGACGTGTCGACGATCAGATGCACCACAAGGCTCTCCTCGTCTTCCCGCATCTTCACGAAGAGGCGATCAGACCGGCCATAGATGTTCCAGTCGATATTCCGGAGGTCGTCCCCGGCAGCATACTCCCGGTAGTCCGCGAACTCGATCGACGAACCGCGCTGGCGGCTGCGACGGCCACCGAAGCTTGCCCCCTGCTGGCGCCTCGCGACAACCCGCAGCCGTTCGAGGCGGCGCAGGAACGCGTCATCAAAGACCGTCGGTCCAAGAGGTGCCACCCGCAGGCCGGTGGTCGTTCCGGGCGCTTCATCCTCCGCATCCGGGGCCGGCGCCCGCCGAAGCCGCGCGGATGCATCCCCAAGGACACGGCGCCAGTTCGCGCCCGATCCGGCGACCTTGAACCATGGCAGCTTCAGCCCCGGCGGTGCCGGCCGCGCCCCATCCTGCCCCGCAGCCTCCGTCGTCACGATGCGCGACCCCGGTCGGCCAGTTCATCGGTGCGGAGCGTCATCACGATCTGGTCGATGACCGCGTCGGTGCTGATGCCGTCGGCTTCGGCTTCGAAACCGAGCAGGAGGCGGTGGCGGAGCGCGATGTGCGCCGCACGCCGGATGTCCTCGAACCCGACGTTGTACCGGCCGTCAAGCAGGGCATACGCCTTGCCCGCAAGGATGAGCGCCTGCCCGGCACGGGGACTGGCACCGAACCGGACGTACTGCCTGACGAAGCGCGTCGCGTCACGCTGGTCGGGGTGGGTGCCAAGGACCAGCCTCGCCACATAGTCCCGGACGTGCTGCCCCATGGGGACCTGCCTGACCAGCGATTGCAACCGGAGGATTTCCGGCGCGCTTGCCACCGGGGTCACCGTCGGCACCGCGTCGCCGGTCGTCAGGTCCAGGATCGCGTTCAGCTCCTCGAGGGTCGGGAACGTCACCAGGATCTTGTACGCAAACCGGTCCAGCTGGGCCTCTGGCAACGGGTAGGTGCCTTCCATCTCCAACGGGTTCTGGGTGGCCAGCACCATGAACGGTTCGGGAAGCCGGTGGGCGATGCTTGCCACCGTCACCTGGCTTTCGGCCATGGCCTCCAGCAGGGCGGATTGCGTCTTCGGGGTTGCCCGGTTCACTTCGTCGGCAAGGAGGAGGTTCGCAAAGACGGGTCCGGGTTCGAACCTGAACCGCCGGGCCCCCGAAGGATCGTCCGCAATGATGTTCGTCCCGGTGATGTCCGCGGGCATCAGGTCAGGCGTGAACTGTACCCGGCTGTACGCGAGATCCAGCGCACTCGCCAGCGCCCTGACCAGCCGCGTCTTTCCAAGTCCGGGCACGCCCTCCAGAAGGACATGCCCGCCGGTGAGCAATCCGACCAAGGCACCATGAAGGACGTCGTCCTGCCCGACGATTACGCGCTTGACCTCGGCGATGATGCCGGCAGACACCCTTCCGAACAGGTCTAGGTCGGTTTCGCGTGTGCCTGGCCGGTTGTAGGTGGATGCCATCGCAGTCATCGCTTTCAGGTTACTTAGTGTTCAGTCAGCCCTGTCCTGAGCCGTACCGTGACAGTTTGAAATGACAGGTCCCACTGACCCAGCCGCCCCACCCCATCGCCCCCTTATCTAAAGGCTCCTTCGTCGCTTCGCGGTCGGATCCCGACAGGTGCGGAAGCTGGCCCTGCGGGCGGTGCACTTTCAGGCAGGAAATACTGGCGGACGGCCCCGGTGTATTCGCGGGGAACCGCGTTGATGTCGGGGCCAGCACCAACCGGCGAGTTGCTCGCTGGACCCGCCGCCACTACTGGTGCGGGAGGTGGAGCCACCAGGGGAGTGTCCGGACGGGGCGGGCGCCATGTCGACGGGCCGTCCCCTTCCTGGGCCTCGACGCGTACGGGAACGGACTGTGCGTCAAGCCGTGTTGCCGGGCCTGATGAGGTGCTGCCGACGCCACGCCCCGCGCCGGAACCCTGGCCAGCGCCAGTTCCGTCGCCGTCCAGACCACCCGAGCGCAGCTGCTGCTCCAGGTTGCCCAGACTGCCCTCATTGACGGATCCGTCCCGCCCCTGGGCGCCCTGGCCGGGTTGCCCGTTCTGGCCCGGGCGACCGGATGCATCGCGCGGTTGCTCCCCGGATGCCGGGCCATTCTCACCCCCGACTGGTGATCCGGAACGATCACTTCGGTCCGGCAACGATGTCTGACCGGAGCGTGTAAGGTCCTGGGCACGACTGTCCCGGTCTCGCTCGGCTGCATGTGCATCGCCGGCCTGCCTCACGGCAGATGCCTCGCGTCGAATCGCTTCCCTCGCGTCACTGGTCTTGTACTGCGAGAGGGCTTGCGCCGCTT
>DDYL01000151.1:3084-4686 GCA_002347925.1 Chloroflexi bacterium UBA2235
TCGGCGAGTGATTCGCGTTCGCTGGCAGGCAGGCGCGAGACCTGGTCGGCGAGTTGGCTCAGCTGCTCAGCGGCACGTTCGGTATCGCCTCGCCTCAAGGATTCGCCAGCGGCGCGGGATGCCTGCGCTTGGCGGAGGGCATCGCCCAGTTTCTGGAGGGCTTCGCCCCGTTGGGCGGCGGTTGTTGCCTGCGATGCCGGGTCAGGTGCACCACGGCTTGCCTCCGATTGCTGCTCCCGACCGCGCGGTTGGCCCTGATCGTCCCGTTGTCCAAGCAGGCCCGACGATGACGTTCCGGTGTCGCTCGGCCGGTTTGTACGCGCCTCGATGGCGTCACCACCCGGCGATGCTCCCTGCGCCTGTCCAATTGGCGTCGGTTCTCCCGCCGGGCTTTCCGACGGGGTGCGCGCATCGGCGAGTACGAGGGTTGGTTCCGTGGTCTCGGGGGAATCGGTCGCGGTTGCAGGCCAGAACCCCACCAGGATGGCCGCGGCCAATGAAACCGTCGACGCGGCGAGACTTGAGCGCGCGGTGCGTCGCCAGATTGGATCGCGAGGGAGCAAGGGAACCGCAGCTGAAGGCCTGATTGACAACGCCGTCTGTGAGGCCCGCTCGACCTGACGGTCGGCGAGTTCCCCCGAAGTTCCAGCATCCGTCAGCTCGAGTGCCGTTGCGAGTTGTGCGCGCAGCCCGAGTGNNGCCATGACTGCGACAAACAAGGCGCCGCCGCTGATCAGCGAACCCAGGAACGGACTGGCCGTCAGGCGTGCCGTGGCCATTGCGACCAACAAAGACACCATCATCCACTGGGCGACTGGGGCGGAAATCCGGATTGTGTCTTGGATCCTGTAGCGCGACGAGAGTCCGATGAGGCGGTGCTCCACGCTACCGATGGGTGTGGTGCTCACGAAGCCCCGTCGATGGGCCTGAATTGTGGCCCTGGGCCTCGGCAAGCGTCGCCCAACAACTGCCCGCAAACGCTCCATGAGCGCGGTCGGTCGTCGGGCCACACCACTCCGCACCATCGACCCCTTATTTATATGCTCGGTCCTCGCAAGGCCGCGCCACGTCAGTCCCTTGCACTGTGCCTCGATCCACATCCGACTGTAAGTCGGGCGCGTTCTCAATGGGAGCAACTCTGCACAACGGTCATCTGTGATGACTTGGTCGCCGAGGTCCGATTGAGTACCCGTCGCGTCTACGCTTCAATTGGCCCAAGTGCGTGGCGGAACTTCACCGCTTCGTCCCAAAAGAGTAGCACCGAGGATCGTTCGCGTAAAGAATATCCATCGAGGTCGTGCCCGGTATGGTGCTGTGCGGTCGACCACAGATGGTTTGCTTACGCCCAGGATTTCAGGGTTGCTCATCGTGCCGTTCCGGCCACGCTTCGCAATCGAGACAAATGTCCGTGAATAGCATGGTAAATAATTAGAAACGTATCAAGACGCCCGGTCTCGCGGACGTCGACAACCGGGCTGATTTGATGCCTTTGCCGACCGGTCAATTTGGGCTTGTGACCTAGTAGACTGTGGATATGGAAAGACCATCTTCTGGAACTTCGCAGGGTGACCATGGTCGTCACCGCGCGGCTGAAGTCGCCAG
>DDYL01000151.1:4733-5950 GCA_002347925.1 Chloroflexi bacterium UBA2235
GACGACCTCTACCGTCTGGCCCGTGCCCGTGATGGACGCATCAGTCTATCGACGGTGTACCGGACCTTGTCCCTTCTGAAGCGCCACAAGCTTATCGCCGAGATTCACTTGAGCGAAGACCATCATCACTACGAGCCCGTGACTGGGGATGCCCATTACCACCTCGTCTGCCGGCAATGTGGCGGTGTTGAGGAGTTTGGTGCACAGGTCATTGAGACGCTTAGCGATGCGCTCAGACGCGACTACGGGTTCACCATCAACAATGTCGAGCTTGATGTCACCGGGACGTGTCGGAGCTGCACTGACTAGCGGGTGCTTGTAACCAGTGTGTTGTCCGGGGAACCGGCCGTATACTGACGGTTGCGACGTGCCGGCAGACCGGTCGTTGGTACACGGGGTGCGGGGCTGATGGCTGATACCGATGGCCCGGCGAATGAACCGGTTGGGTTGACACGCGGGCGAACTGAAGTTGGCATCCGTCAGCGGCTAGGGACGGCTCCGCGTTCCGCCCCACCCAGATCAACAGCGGATGTTCGGCGTACGTTGGCGCCGATTGAGTTCACGTTTGACCTTCGCGAGACACCTCCAGATAAGGTGCTGGGCCGGCTCTTTGCAGGACTTGACCGAATATCTGGGGATGTGACCTTGCTTGTTCTCCTGCGAGACACACCCGAGCTAGTGGGAGTGACCGCGAATGCGTTCCACCTGCTTCGGACGAGGGGGTACTCGTCAGACATGTCGCGCCTGCCCAGTGGCGGGCAACGGTTGACTATTCGCCCCCGGAACCGGCGTGTTGACGTTGTCCCCGCGCCGGCCAACGAAGAGACCGAACGTGAATATGTCCCGGCACCGACCTCCACGATTGATGCTAATACCTTCGATGGCAACGGCGCAGTCCAGTTTGGCGTCGGCGTCCCGGGGCCGAACGTCTGACGGCCTGGTCCAGCACGGACGGTAGCAGTTCCGGGCGGGTGTCCGTGTCAATGGGTCGTTGCAAAAGACAGCGCCGCGTTCAGTTCGGTCGCATACTCGAGTTCGGCAGGATCAAGGGCAGAACCGGCTGCAACTGCCTTTGACGCCTTTTCCAAGCCGGACCTGGCTCGGAGGCCACCGATGCGCCCTAATGCCCAGGCGGCGTGGCCCCTGACGATGGCATCACTTGATGGGTCATGGACGACCGAAAGTAGCGGTCCGACTGATGCTTCGTCGCGGAGATT
>DDYL01000151.1:5988-22235 GCA_002347925.1 Chloroflexi bacterium UBA2235
GAACTGTTGGTCATCCATCGCCAGTAGTTGGTGAAGTGCCGGAAAAGCATCGTCATCCTGATATGCCCGCAGCGACGCGAGACGCCCTTCTACTGCCCGGCGGTTCACCGGGCAGACTTCCTGGCAGTCGTCACACCCGAAAATCCAGTCGCCAAATAGATGGCGGAGTTCCCGTGGGATGCTGCCTCGATTTTCAATGGTGTGGAAACTGATGCATGTTGGGGCATTGAGAACACCCGGGGCGACGAGTGCGCCGGTCGGGCAGGCGGTGATGCAGCGCGTGCACGATCCGCAGGACTTTCCAAGTGGCATGTCGGGCTCAAGTTCCACATCGACGAGGATTGTTGTGAGCAACGTGAATGACCCGACACCAGGGGTCAGGATCATCGTGTTCTTGCCGAACCAACCAGTTCCTGCCCGTTCGGCGACGGCGCGTTCCGCAAGCGGGCTCGAGTCGACGAAGATCCGTGCGCGAACAGGCTGGGCACAAGCACTGATCAGCTCGTCGCGAACCTGGATTGTCAGGTCCTTCAGGACATCGTGGTAGTCGCGACCCCATGCATAGCGCGCGATGCGACCGCGGGGGTTGCCTGGCACCGCCGGTGGCCGTTCGCGAACTCCCAGATAGCTGATCCCAAGGGATATGAATGATTTCGCGCCTTCGAGCAATTGCTGCGGAGATGTAGCGAGATCGATTCGTTCATGCGTCAGCCAAGGCATGCCGTCAAGGTGGCCCGAGGCGAGGCGCGTGTGCATTGTCCTCGCCGCGTCGACAAGGGGCGAGGCTTCGGCGATACGCACGACATCAAACCCATGTCTGTGGGCGATTTCCTTGAGCCTTGAGGTGAGGGTCATCTGGCTGCTTTCGTCTCGGGTTGGAGGACGGTCATCGCTTCTGGTGCCACCGCCGAGTTGCGAGTCTTGCCCGTTGACGGTGGTACGATAGCGCGCCTAGCAGGCCTCCCATCAGGTAAAGGCCTCGCCCCGCAAGGAGTATCACGAACATGCGTGTCGTTCAGTTTCATCGACCGGGTCACGGACCACGAACGGGGGTCGTTCGAGACGGCACTGTCTACGACGTGACCGCAGAGGCTGGAGATGCCTTGTCGCTACTTCTGGCGCACCACGCCGGAGTACCGGAGCCGCGCGGGGTGCCGGCGGGAACACTGGCGGCGCTTGACGTTGCGCCTCATGAGGATGTGGCACATCTCTTGATGCCCGTCTTCCCATCGGAAGTGTGGGGTGCCGGCGTCACGTATAAGAAGTCTGCCGAGTTTCGTGACGAAGACGCGACCAGTTCCAAGGGCATCTACGACCAGGTGTATGTAGCGGCCCGCCCCGAACTCTTCTACAAGGGGCGTGCGGTTCACTGCGCAGGTCCGAACGGTGCCGGGGGCATTCGCGTTGACAGCGACTTCACCGCGCCGGAACCTGAACTGGCAATCGTCGTCGCTGCGAATGGCGACATCCTTGGGTACACACTTTGTGACGACGTCTCCGCCTGGGACATCGAACGGGCTAACCCGCTTTACCTGCCACAGTCAAAGATCTTTCGTGGATGTGTCGTGATCGGCCCGACGATAGTGACACCGGACGAGATCCCTGATCCGGCATCGATTGTCATTCGTGCGACGATTACCCGCGGTGATACGGTGATCTTTGACGATCATTGTGGGGTCGACCGAATGAAGCGCACCTTGCCTGAACTGGTTCATTTCCTTCGGCTAAACAACCCGATTCAGGACGGGACGGTATTGACGACGGGTACGGGGATCATTGTCACGCAGGACCAGGCGCTTCATGAACACGACATCGTGACCCTCGACGCCCCGGTGATTGGCACGCTGCGTCACACGATGCACAAGTTGCCGGTCGACGCTTGATACGGCGGGAACCCGTTCCGCTCGCCTACTTCTGTTCCGCGTGGTGCCAAGAGCGCCACCATTGATAGGCGAGCGGGATGCCCCGGGTGGCTGGGTATTGCGGCTCGTACCCGAGCAACGTGCGCGCCTTTGTGAGATCAGCGACGTATCGGCTGATCTCACCGACTCTGATCGTTCCCAGTGTGAAGTTGGGGATGACGCCGGCAGCCTCTGCCACCAGGTTTGCTGCTTCAAGCAGGCTGGTGCCATTGCCGGTCCCGAGGTTGATCGCGTTTCCAGATACTGATTCTGGAGCGGTCGCCAACTTGGTGATCGCCCTAGACACGCCCTCGACGGCATCGTCAATGTAGGTGAAGTCGAAGGACTTTGTAGGCCCGAAGATTGTCATCGGATCGCCACGCGGGACCCGGTCGCACAGTAACGGGATGAACCTTCCGTTGCGTTCGAGGTCGTCGAATCTGCCGTAGACGTTGCTGAACCGAATGATGATGAACGGGAGCGAAAAGCACCTGCCGAAGCTTCGGATGAGCGCCTCATCGGCAAGTTTGGCGGCCGCGTAAGGGCTCGCCGCACCTTCGAGGCGCACCGTGTCCTCGGCAACGGGCACCACTGGCTGTTCACCGTAGACCTCACGTGAACTCCCGTAGATGACCGGGGTGCCGTTTGCTCGACAGAACTCGAGAACGCGGTGCGTGACAGTGTAGTTTTCCAGAGCGTTGAGCGGACGCTCGACCGACTCATGCACCTTGGCGCGGGCCGCGAGGTGCACCACTACATCTGCTCTCCCCCAAGGGTGAGATTCGGGAGGCACAGTTGAACAAAGGTCCTCAATGTGCGTGGGAATGGCATCGGTCCAGGGATTTGGCGACCGGTCCACTCCGAGGACCTCGGTCCCATCCGCAAGCAGGCGCAACGCCAGGCTTGTTCCGATCAGACCACTGGAACCCGTGATGATCACTCTCATGAAGCGTGCCTCGCGCCCGGCGTTGTGGTGTGCCATCGGCCAGATGACCAGTCGTGATCTGCGTTGTGCGGACTTGACCGTGCCGCTTGTGATCGATTAACGCCATCGAACGTGAATTCGCACGGCCCGTGCAAGGCGAACCTCACGCGTGCGGTTCGCATCTTGTGTCCCAAAGGGTACGGCGTCGCGCCGTGGGGTCGGTAGTTTGGGCTTTCTGATGATCGTAGTTCACTGCAGTTCATCTGCATGTTTTTACAACGGCGCCTCAAGCAACCAGTCGGCAAGACGCATCAGTTGTGATGCGACCCATATGACGACCGCGAAGGAAAGTATTGCGGCGTAGGCGGCAAGCTTTGGACCAACGGTTTCCGACCAGAACGGCGGAGCGATCAGGAAGATCACCAATGCCGCAAGTGAACAACCGGCGATCGCCGTGAAGACCAAAACCATCGATGCCAGGACGCGGAACATGGTTCGCGAGTGTATCGGCGATCACGTTGGAGGATGGCCTTGAAATCGGTCGCTCGGCGGATGCCCACGCCATCGGAAGGGTTGTGGGTGGCACTGTCTGGGGTCGTATGATCGGCAGATGGGTCGCAAACCTTCGGATCGAATGGGCCTTCGACCGCCGGACAAATCGCTCGGGTGTGAGCTAGCGGTTTTTGCTGTGCCCAGGTCGTCCAGGACCGAGGTCGCGGGGATGCACGGCGACGCACTTCGGGTTCGTTTAGCGGCCCCGCCAGTCGAGGGAGCCGCAAACGACGCACTCCGGAGGTTTGTCGCCGACCAATTGGGGATCCCGATCAGCGACGTGGTGGTCGTCAGCGGGGCTACTGGGAGGCGCAAGCGGTTGTCGGTTTCTGGAATGGATCACGTTTCGGCAATGAGCCGCCTACTGCCTGAAACCGACGCGTGAGCAACGTGAACCCAGGAATTCGGGTCAGTCGATCACCGGGTACGGTTGATACCAGTGTTCGGCCTCGTTATTGCTCTCGCGGTCAAGTCGTGCAACGGCCCCTCTCGCGGTGGCTTCCGAGCTGTAGACGCCAACGAGAGAATCGCTCTCCCTGAGGGTTCCTTCGGGATCGTTCCAAGCCGCCGACCGAAAGACCACCCACACCTGGCCGGTCACTGGGTCCAACTGGCCCCGAAAGGCTGGACCTTCGTCACTGTCGTCGTCATCGTCGTCAATGTCATCGTCGGAAATGTCGTCTTCGATGGTCACGGGTGCCCCGATGAAGGCACTCATTTCCTGTTCGCGGTGTAAGGAATCACGTCGGCGCTTCTGCCGTTCACGGATGGAGACAACCGTGCCCGGAATGCTGAGTGCTTCGGAGGACGCGTCCTCGGAGGCCGTCGCCTGATGATCATGATCACCCCGACCCGCCACCCCTGAAGTTCGGGGCTCGGCAATTTCAGGAGGAGTGGCATCTTTCGAGGTGGAGGGGTCTGGCTCGCCGGGAGCCGGGCGTCGGCGGAAGAGGTCTCGAGGTTGCATTTCCCAAGACGCTACCACGCGCGTGACGTCGTTGCCGATGTGGGCGAATTTTGGCGATGAAGTAGCATCGCCCGCGTGGATGATTTCAAGCGGGTTGACTGGACCTAGATACTTTGAATTTGATGCCTGACGATTATTTGCCAGTCCGAGATGCCCTTAGTGCGGATGCGGTCATTAGACTGGCACGCGAACGCTGGCGCGCTCTCGGCGAGGTTGATGCGCTTTTTACCCGCCCGTGGATTGGACTGGATACCGAGGGCGCGCGTGATCGGATTGATCGGGACGGGTTGCTTGCGAAGTTCGCGGGTCCCGACCTAGAGGGCAGACGAGTGTTGGTCATCGGCGGAGGTGGCGGGCAGCAGTCGCTCGCGTTCGGTTTGCTTGGAGCGTCGGTGACCGTAGTCGATTTCGATGAGGGGCAACTGGAACGAGATTGCCGGACCTGGTCCGCACGATTGCTACCCCCGGACCGCCTACGGACGCTTCAGCTTGACATGCGCGATCTAGGCTCCTGCAACTTGGAACCCGGATCATTCGATATCGTCTGGCACCCGTACTCGATCAACTTCGTGCCCGATTGTCACTCCGTCATCGTGGCTTCTGGCCGATTGCTGACGCGCGGAGGGGTCTACCGGTTGCAAGCGGCTAACCCGTTTGTGCTCGGGATGCACATGTCTGACCAGAACGGTGACGGCTACGTTCGGCGCGGCGTCTATCGGGATGGAGAGGCGGTCCAGTCACCGGACCCAGGATGGGTCTACGACAGGTCAGCCGCCTCACAGTCAGTTCCGGAACCGATTGAATTTCGGCATACGCTGGCAACCGTGGTGAACTCGTGCATTGAGGCGGGGATGGGGATCATCCATCTTGAAGACGCGATAGATGTGCCCCGCGACGAGGACGCCGAACCAGGTACGTGGGACCACTTCTGTTCGGTCAACCCACCTTGGTTCGCGGTGTGGGCGCGTCGCCAAGACTGATTTTGGTTTGGGACCAGAGACTGGGCTCTCAGTCGGCGTCCAGGTCGATCCCAAGCCTGGCTGCGACTTGATGGCGGGCCGCATCGGCGCTTGCCATAGTGTCCTTGAGGTCGAGCGTGGTGAGAGCACCGTCTCGGACCACCTGATGACCATCTACCCACACGTGCCTGACATCCGTGGCGCGCGTCCCATAGACGAGGCGTGTGTATGTGCTGCCCCCACCGCTCGCCACCGGTGCATCAGAAGTGATCGCCACGAGATCGGCCGCTTTGCCAGCCTCGATACTGCCGATCCGGTCGGATAACCCCAGGGCTCTCGCACCGGCGATGGTTGCGAGTTCGAAGATGGCAGTCGCATCAACCACGCCGGGCCCACTTGCCATCGAGGCAAGAAGTCCGGCAAGCCGAAGCTCCTGCCATGCGTCCAGGTGGTTGCTACACGCCGCGCCGTCTGCGCCAAGGGCGACGTTCACGCCGGAGTCGCGATAGGCCCTGAGGGGAATCACTCCACTCCCGAGTTTCATGTTGCTTGACGGGCAGTGCACCACGTGGGTGCCGTCAGTGGCCATCATGGTGATTTCCTCGGCTTCTGGCCACACCCCATGGGCAAGGACAGTGCCCGGGCCTTGGATGCCCATTGACCGCAGGGTTGCGATGTTTGGCTGCCCGTATGCCGCCCGGACTATCGCGGCCTCGTCGGGTTGCTCGCTAGCGTGAGTGTGAATCACCATTCCGTTTCGACGTGACCGTTCGGCGACACCCCGAAGTGCTTCGGGAGTACAGGAGAGGACAAACCGGGGACAGTACGCGTATCTGAGGCGACCACCGGCATCTCCATGCCATCGGTCGGCGAGACGATCACTCTGCGCAAGTGAGTGGCTCGTGGTTTCGGCGAGCGAAGCGGGTACGTCCTCGCCGGTGTCCATGAGCGCCTTGCCCCCGGTGTACCTGATGCCGGTTTCCTTGGCGGATTGGAAGAGTGCATCGGTGTGGTGGACTGTGCCCATGTCCAGGACGCTCGTCGTGCCACCGAGCAGCAGTTCGGCGATACCGAGATTTGCTGAAGCCCGCAACGTTTCCGGATCATGCGCACCCTCAAGTGGCCAGATGCGCTCACGCAGCCAACGAAGGAGTGGTCGGGCTTCCGACAGTCCCCTGAACAGCGTCTGACACAGGTGAACGTGCGCCTGGACAAGACCGGGAACAATGATCAAGCCCGAGGCATCGAACTCTGCAGCACCGTCAATGGGTGTTCCGGGCTCCAGAACAGAGCGTATTCGCCCATCGGTTCCGATGTGCAGGTCTCGGTTCCCGACGGTTCGGTCCCGGTCCATCGTCACCACCCGGGCGCCTCGAATGACCGTCCCATTCGGTCCGGGAGTTCCTTTGGATGTGATCGTGTCCATGATGTCCTGCCCGCGGAACGATACGCCATCTGTCCCCTTGTTGGGGATGTCGTTGGAAGACTCTGCACAGGTCCGCGTGGGTTGGCGTGATTGTTGACCCCTCCTTGACGGGGACTGGGGTCGCCTTGGCGTCCGACCCAGGCGACACACCGCCAGAGCGAGATGTCAAAAACCGGATTCGGTGACCGATACACTCCCGTCGCCGGCGGATCCCACGACGGCTGTGAATTCCTGAATTCCCGGGGCGACAATCACGATGCCAGAGATGACCACCGCTGACCTGATTGCATTTACGCTGCTATTCTGCGCGGCTGGCCTTGGTGGCGCCTTGAACGCGGTGGCAGGTGGCGGGACATTCATCACCCTGCCCTGCCTGATTTTCACGGGCGTGCCACCGATCTTCGCGAATACCACCAGCACGATGGCCCTATGGCCGGGTTCTGTCAGCAGTGTGGCAGCCTACCGCAAGGAGATCGCTGGTCTCAGAAATCTCGGATTGTTGGCGGTCCCGTCCGTCCTCGGTGGGCTTGCGGGGGCAGTCTTGCTGCTCCGCACCCCTGAAGACACATTCGTGCGCATGGTGCCGTGGCTTCTCCTGGGGGCGACGATCCTATTCACTTACGGATCGAGGCTGACCCGCAGCCTTCGCGCCCGACTGACGATGGGGTCGCCGGATGGCATTCGCGGAGTGCTGCTCGTTGGCGCACTGCAAATCGTCATCGCGATCTATGGGGGCTACTTCGGCGGTGGCATCGGGATCCTGATGCTTGCGTCATTCGTGCTGATGGGCATGGAGAACATTCATGAGATGAATGCCCTGAAGACGATCCTTGCAAGCTGCATCAACGGGGTCGCGATGCTCACGTTCGTGTGGAACGGATCAGTCATGTGGCCCCAAGCCGCAGTGATGATTGTCGGCGGCATTGTCGGGGGGTACGGGGGGGCGCACTACGCTCAGCGCATCGCTCCCACGCGGGTGAGGACGTTCGTTACGGTGGTCGCGAGTACGATGACCGTGTACTTCTTCATCAGGACTTACGTGTTGCCCTACTGGTCATAATAAGCGTTCAGCTTCTCTGATTGAGTCTCCAGTGGCTGGACCCCCGCGGTCACCACTCACGCATCAGATCTGCCGCTGACAATCCGGCATTCTGACCAAGGCCGAAAGCGGTCGCGATCAAATTTCGTTGTCCGGCGACGATGTCTCCAGCTGCAAACAGTCCGGGCACTGCGTTCCCATCGGCGCCGAGAACCGCTCCATCCTCGTCCACGACAAGCAGGCCCTCGTCATCGGTCTTGAGGTTCCAGCCGTCATTGCTCGCGAGATATTCGCTGTTCGCCTTGAGACCGTAGTCAACGAAGAACCCGTCGGCGAAGACTTCACGTCCGGACGAAAGTTTCAGGCCGAGAAGGTCGGTCCCCTTGCCGATATGGGCCGCGATCGGTTCGGTGATCACCTCGATGTTTCGCGCGGCTAGCGTTGCTAAGCGGGCATCGCTGAAATCCGGATCCGCGCCGTTCGTAAGAATGGTGATGTGACCAGTGAAGTCCTGGGCTCCCCGGGCAATACTCCAGGCAAAGTCGCCTGAAGCGACCACGGCGATGTGCTCATCAAGGTGCAAGTGACCATCGCACCGGATACACACGTGCCAGCCCTTCCGGTTGCCGGCGTAGCGGAAAAGGATTCGGTGGGTCTGGTAGAGGCGGTCGGCACCTTCAGTGACGTCGATGTCTGGCCAGATGTCCTCGAATCCACTCGCTACGACCAGCGACCGCGCGAGGAACCGTTCGATCGTCAATTCTGTCCCGGCCTTCAGCGCGCGCGTCGACGCTTCGATGGCAAAGAGGTACCCGGCCGGAGCGTGCACACCCTCGTCCGGCTCCACGCGGGTCACGCGCAGGACCATCCCACCGCGCCGCCAAATGCCAACGTGGCGCGGCTTGCCTCCGATGGTGACCATTCGTCCGACTTGGGCACTCATCCAAGCGGAGAGTGCCGTGGCAAGGCGTGGGCCCGTAATGCCGGGGAAGACCGGGGCATCCTGGAACTCGACACTTTTCGACCAGAATGCCCTGCCCTTGCGCTGGCTGACCGCCCCTGCCTCAATGACCAGTACCGACCGTGTCTGGTGGGCTGCCGAAACCGCCGCTTGTGCTCCCGCCGGTCCAGACCCGATGACCGCCACGTCGAACACGGGTGGTGGTGACTGAGCCTCGTCGTTGTGGGCTTCAATCGGCGCGCTTGCTTCGGTCACCAGTGTCGTTCCTCTTTCCATGGGTCGGCATCGTTGTGGTACCCGTTCTGTTCCCAGAACCCGGGTCGGTCATCAGTGGTGAATTCGAGACCGCGCAACCACTTTGCGCTCTTCCAGAAGTACCGGGAGGGCACGACGAGGCGCAATGGCCACCCGTGTTCGGCGGTGATGTCATGTCCGTCGGCGCGGTGAGCCAGCAGGACATCCTCGTCCAGGATTGCTTCGAGGGGTACGTTCGCGGTGAACCCGGCTTCGGCATGAGCGATGACAAATCGCGCGGATGCCGTCGGCTGAACCAAATCGAGTATGTGTCGCATCGGCACGCCCTCCCACGACATGCCGAGTTTGCTCCAACGGGTCACGCAGTGGATGTCAGCGGTGCATTCAATCTGAGGCAGGGCCCGGAACGCCTGGTAATCGAGCTCAATCGGGTTTGCAACGCAACCCCAGACCTTGAACGACCAATTCTTTGGGTCGAACCGAGGGACTGAACCGTAATGAAGGACGGGCCATCCGTTGGTGACGAACTGGCCGGGTGGCACTCGGTCACGGACAGGTTCAGGTGTGCGTTCACGCAAGGCGTCGATTTTGGTCTCATCAACTCCCTTGCCCTTGAGTTTGCCGGGCAATCGAAAGAACACAGGCATACCCTCCAGATGAAAAGTGTACGGCGTGAATCGTGCGAGTTGGAGGCATAGTTCCGGTCAACCGCGAGAGTTGCCAGTGCCAATGGCAATCTGCAGCGACATCGGTAGCGAGCGGGGTGGGTGGTCCGTGGCCCGGTTCCGATGCGCGAGACCGTCGACGACCGCGACAGGGTTACACTGCGGGCAACGCCCGACCAGCGCAAGGCTGCTGTTCCCAACACCATACAAGTGAGGCAATGTCATGACGGCGATAGCTTCCGTACCGGCGGTTTCGAGCGACCCTTCCGAGATCACAGGCACTCCAGCTGCCCGGACGGGTGGAGAGATGATCGTCGACGCAATGATCGCCTCGGGCGTCAGGCACGCATTCGGGATTGCTGGCGTCCACAATCTTCCGCTTTACGACGCACTTTACGACCGTGGAAAGATCACCACATTCGTGACCCGGCATGAACAGGGTGCAGCGTTCATGGCCGATGGATATGCGCGCATTGCCGGAACTCCTGGAGTGGCCTTGGTAACGACCGGGCCGGGTCTCACAAATACGGTGACTCCAATCGCGGGTTCATGGTCGGACGGGATCCCGGTTCTTGTGATCGGCACCGCTGGCGAAGTACCCCTTCTCGGGAAGTACAAGGGATACCTCCACGAATACAAGGATCAGCACGGGGTCATGGACGCCGCCGCTGGTAGCCGGCTGGTGACGCGCACTGATGACCTCGAGACGGCGACGATTGAGCTTCTCGCCGGAATGCAGACGGGCCGCGCGAGACCTGCAGTGCTTGAAGTCCCGATTGACACGATGGCCGCGTCGGCGACCACCCGTCCACAAGCCGCTCCGGCCCGTCCCCAGGTCCCAGTTCCGAACGCCGAAGCCGTGCGCCGGACTGCCCTGATGCTGCGTCAGGCGACCCGTCCCCTGATTTTTGCCGGAGGTGGGGTGGTTGCGTCCGGAGCGCATGTCTTGCTGCTTCGACTTGCCGAGCTGTTGCGTGCGCCGGTATTGACGTCAATAAGTGGGAAAGGTGCGATCCCGGACAGTAGCCCGTGGGCCGCCGGTTGTACGTGGCGGACATCCTCCGGACCTGCCGACGGGTACCCAGATGAGTGGCGCTTGGCAGATGCGGGCATTGTCGTTGGCAGCCGCCTGACGGGGATGTCCACGCGCGCTTGGCGACTTCCCTTGCCCCCGCGTCTCGCGCACCTGGACATTGACGCGTCCGAGATTGGCAAGAGTTACGCGGTTGAGGAACCCCTGGTCGGTGACGCGCGCGCCGGTCTGGAGATGCTGCTTGCCGAACTTGAGCACCTAGGTGGGGATGGTGCATCGGTTTGGAAGTCAGAGCAGATCAAAGCCATTCGTGACGCCGACGACCGGGCGGGTGAGGAGCGCTGCGCTGATGCGTTGACGGTGGTCAGGCAGGTGCGGGAAGGGCTGCCAGAAGACGGCATCCTGGCGTGCGACCAATCAATCGCGTGCTACTGGTCGGTGCGCCATTTCCGGGTTGAAGCGCCTCGGCGTTTCCTTTACCCAGCGGGATCCGCGGCGCTTGGTTTCGGGTTGCCGGTCGGGATCGGTGCCCAAGTTGCGGCACCAGACCGACAGGTCGTTGTCCTGGCAGGCGACGGCGGGTTCCTGTTCACGGCGACCGAGCTTGCGACAGCAGTGCAGTACGACTTGCCGGTGACCATCGTCGTCTGCAACGACAATGCGTACGGGATGATCAAGGCTTCGCAGGAGCGTCGCTATGGCGGACGGGTCATCGACACTGTTTTGCGGAACCCGGACTTCGTAGCGCTTGGGCGATCATTTGGGGCGCACGCGGAGAAGTTGCACGGGCCGGAAGAGATCGGTGATGCCATCAGGGCTGCCCGGCATCGCTCCGGACCGACCCTTTACGCACTGGACATTGCGCTCGAACCACCATTCCACTGAACCGTGAGCGGAATAGTGGACCCGGAGCCAGATGGCTTATCCGCGGGTAAGGCCTTCATCTCTGGGATGGGTCTTCTCGAGGATGAGACGCTTGGCTTCGATGCCAGTGAAACCCTTGCGCTCGAGTTGGGTGCACCACGAAGCAAGCGTGCGTTTGGCGGGGAGACGGCGTGCGCGCTCGCGAGGTGGAACTGAAACCGCGACGGTTGGAACCACCTTGCTGCTTCTGGCGGTGGTCGCCCGGCGTGCGCGCTTCGGAGCCGATGCCTCGGGCGTCACGGGTTCGCTTTCGTTTGGAACCTCATGGCTGTCCATCGCTAACTCCTTCATGTGTCCCAGTGACACGAGGCTTTCACGCGTCGCGTCAATGAAAGCATACGCATCTTGGGATGACAACGCGCGGGGCGGACCATGAGACTGTCGCCGCGCGTCATGAGAGGGAAGCGTTGACGAGAGCGTCGACACGCCGCAACTGCGATGAGACGCGGCACGCGGTTATCCAGATCAGGAGAACGAACCATGCCACGAACGCCCCGGGTCGCCATAGCCCCCCGACCCAAGAAGGAACCGGTTGAAAGCGAGGAGTCGGCAGTCTCGAGCGATGCAGTCGCTGGGGACATTCGGGTTGCATTCGCGGTCGAGATTGTCGGGACCTTCGCACTGATCTTCATCAGTGTTGGCGCCTTGGCGGTGACCCGTGCGAATGACGCGGTCGGCGCGGCGCTTGCGTACGGGCTGACGACAGCGGTCCTCATCGGCGCACTCGGACACCTCAGCGCGGCCCTCTTCAATCCGGCGGTCGCACTTGCGTTTGCGGTCACGGGACGCATGACCTTCCGCGATGCCGGGATTGCGACAGTTGGCCAGGCGATCGGTGCCGTGCTTGGCGCGGCTGGAGTGGTGATTGCGTTCCCATCGGACATGATTCAGAAGGTGGCGAACGGGACCCCGGCGGTCGGACCAGGTGCCGGCGCATTTGGGGCGTGCGCGGCTGAGGCCGTTGCAACCTTCCTGATCACCATCGTGCTCTACGGGGCCTGGTTTGATCACCGCAACCGTTCCGCACTCGGTCCCTTGTACGCGGGTCTCGCGGTTGTGGCGGGAACGCTCGCCACGGCCGGGATCAGCGGCGGGATCATGAACCCGGCGCGATGGTTCGGCCCGGCCCTCTACAACGCAACCTACAGCGAGTTCTGGGTGTGGATCATCGGCCCATGTCTCGGCGCGGTCCTGGCCGGCGTCGTGTACCAGTTCGGGTTCCTGCGCGCACCTCGCGGCTGACAAATATTCCGTCAACCTGCAACCCGCTACGTGGTGGCGCGTTTGGATGAGTGAAGTCCCAAAGGTGCGGCCACACTGCTGGGACTCGACCAAGAGGGGCCGTCGGTATCGCCAGTGCCGACGGCCCCACTGGATTCTCGGGAACCCGGTTTCTGGTCCTCTTCTAGGTGTTCTTTGACCGAGACGCCTCGAACGCTGCGAGTGTTGAGGCATCTGGCGGATAGGTGCCGATGATGCTTGCACCATCCCGTACGAGGTTGAGGATGAACCGCTCGCGCCGCTCTTGCTCGATTGCCCTTTGCCCGACCTCGCTCGCGAGGTGGCGAGGAATTACGATGACCCCGTCATCGTCTCCCACGATTGCATCACCCGGGAAGACCGACACCCCTCCGCACGCTATTGGACGCTGGATATCCACTGGATGGTGGAGCGTCACATTCGTGGCAGCGTGGGTCCCTGCCGAGTAGGCCGGGAGGCCAACAGCGGCGATCCCTTCGGCATCGCGGAACGATCCATCGGTGACGATCCCGGCACCACCGCGGACCTTCATCCGGGTGACCAGAATGTTGCCGATGGTTCCCGCGTTAATCTCCTCGCGTGCGTCAATGACGAGGACATCGCCGTGACCAATGTGTTCGATGCCGACGCGCTGAGCGTTGGTCAGGTTGTCGAACCGCCCCTCGAGGGCGTCTCCGTCGAGGTCTTCCCGCATGGGAATGTACCGCAGGGTGTATGCCTTCCCCACGAGGCGGGTGCCCCTGACAAGGGGTCTGACGCGACGCATGAACGGAGTGCGGATGCCGAACTTGAGGAGAACCGAGGTTAGCGTGGCCGTGCTGACCTGGGCGAGGGCTTTCATGGTCGCATCTGGCAAGGGTCGACTGGGCGTTGGGTCATAATCAGTGTTGGCGGGCGTACTCATAAGCGGGCAGTGTACGGCGGAAACAGGTCTCCCAAACCGTTGCGGCCGACCGCTAGATCACCGGATGCGGGTATCCGCGAATTGCCAGATCCATTGCGATTGCCGCCCTCCGGACGTACTGGTCTGGGGACGGAATGAAATCATTCGCGATGATCTTGCCCCGTCTATCCGATCCGTCAGGAAGCCTGACGTGCGTCTTGGCCTCACCGTCAGTGCCCGTGATGAGTTCGACGAGTTCGCGGATCGTGATGAGTTCGATCCAAGCTACCTCATCCGGGTTCGGCCGGAACGCGTCGAATGGCAAGGCAGTCTGCCATAGATACACATCCTGGAACTCGTTGTCCAGCACGCCTGCGCGATGGCCCCCGATACTGATCCTTGTTCCAAGCAGCCGAAGTTCCGTGATTGGCGCAACTTGACCGATCTCCTCGTCCATTTCCCTGATTACATCAGCAAGGACCTCACCGGCGGCGAAGTGGCCCCCGACGGAAACGTCGAGTCGGTCTGGCCAAGTGTCCTTCATCAAGCCCCGCCGCTGAATGATCACGCTTGGTTCGGGCTCGCCGGTGCTGACGATCACCCAGCAATGGAAGGCCCTGTGCCAGTCGCCGTCCCGATGGACGAACTTTCTCGGTTTTGTCTCGCCAGTCTGTCGTCCGGCACGGTCAAGTACGTCGAAGAGTTCATCAGATGACGTGACGTTGAGGTTCACGGGATGCTGGCCTTTCGCAATGCCCGGTCGGCACAGGGCAGGTCAGTCGGTGCGAACGAAGACGACGAACACACCTGACTGGAAAGCCACTTCGTACCGGGAGGCAAGGTAGCCGTGGGCAATCTTCCCAAGGACGGGATCCCACAGGAAGAGTGCAAGGACGTTGACGTCCTTGTCGATGACCGTGCCGGTGAATTCAGTCTCACCACGATTCGAACGCGCCTCGATATCAGCCCACCAGACATCCTGGTCGATGAAACCGGTTTCGTGGGTGTAGTAGGCGACCTCGCGTGCAGCAACGAACCGTTCACCACTTTTTAGGATCGTGTCGAGGTACGCGGCCGTTTCACGCTGACCGGTAATGCCGTAGTTGTACGCCGTTGAATAGCCTGCGTCGGCTTGGGTGGTGTTTACGCCCCAGCCCCACGCGCAGGTGAGCAACACTCCGAGGATTGCAAACTGTCGCGATAGTTGAACCTTTCCAAGAACGGCACCGAGGATCATGAACCCGAAGCCCATCAGTCCCGGCCAGCCGAGGAGGGGAAGGACGAACCCGTAGTCCCGGAACAGGACCAGTCGATCCCCGATTACGAGTGAGAAGTAACCGGTCATGCCCGCGAGGACGGTTGCGTATGCGACAGGTTCCCACCAGCTGAACGACGGAACGCACCTGGCGATGAGATATGCAATGCCAACGGCCAGGAAGGGCATCATCGTAATGTGGTATTTCGGAAAACTTGCCGCGAGCTTGATGAGATAGACCAGCCCGATACCGGCACCGGTTATCACGACGAAGTCAATCGGTTCGAGGCCCCAGGCGAGCTTGACACTCGGGTCGGGTCGCCATTTCGTGCGGACCCATCGCACCGGGGTCCCGACGATGTCAGTAACCCGCATCGCGCCCGCCCACATGAACAGGCACATCAGGTAAGGGGAGATCCAGAGGGCGACGTGACTGACGAGTTCCACGACTTGTGCCGGGTTGTCCAACCATGAGCCAGTCGAACCGGCCGCTTCGTCTAGTTCGAGCCTCAGGATCTGAAATGGGAACTCGAAGGGCATTCCCATTCTGCTTGCAATGAGCCACCAGGTTCCGAGGAACAGACCAATCCCGCCCCCCGCAATCACCGGGAGTTCGATGAGCAGCCTCCATGGTCGCCAAGGCCTGCCGATAATCCGGTATGCAGTCGCAACGCCGATCAATGCGAGGATGGAGGTCATTTTCGCCCAGAAAGAAAGTGCCACCGTGACCATTGCGAAAAGCAGCAGTGCAACAGAGAGGGGATGCCTCAGCGGGCGAGGATTTCCCAGAACCAGGGTATAAGCGAGCATGGCCAGGCTGATTGTCGCGACGAGGACCGTCCCGTCGATATCCAAGAGAAGCGCGCTCTGCATTACGAACGGGTTGGTCATGTAGAGGCCGGACGCGATTGCCGCGTATATCGGGGCGCCACGCGACACTGGCAAGATCACGGCGATTGACGTGACGAATATGAGGCCAGCCGCGATGGCATTGCATGCGATGCCGAGCAACCTGGCGGATGACTCGGTTTCGCCTAGGCGCTTGTAGGCCTCGCCAAGAGCGAAGATGTAGAGGGGCGGATGCCAGAGCGCCCAGTTGAACCGCTCACTGAAGTCGCCTGGAACAAGGGTCTGGAGATGTCCGAGGTTGCTCCAGGGGAGTCCGGTTGTCGCAACCGCATGCCCGGCAAACGCGAATGCAGCTTCGTCGTAGACGTAGGGCTTGGAGAGTTGAGGTTCGGC
>DDYL01000151.1:22258-28823 GCA_002347925.1 Chloroflexi bacterium UBA2235
ATTGCGGCGAACCGGACAGTGGCGACGAATGCGATGCGCACGACGGATGGCTGTGGTGAGATCGCTTCGCCGTGATCTGAGGCCTCGGGTAAGCCTTCATATTCCAGGTCATCGTCGGTTCCGTCCGCTTTGGATGGCGGAATCGCAGGCTCCCGCGTGCGGTCAGCCTTGCCGATGGACGACAACAGGTCGAGGTACGTTTCGGTCACCATTTCAAGTCAGGAGCCCAGAGGGACCGGGTTCGCGGGATCTTGCGCCGGGTCCGTGAAACACACCGGTACTCACTTGATGACAGATCCCTGATGGTTGCCGAGAATCCTCCTGTTCGGGACAGGGCACCCGGTTCGGAAGTTCAATACGCGGTTGCGTCGCTATGCGGCTATGCGCCAACGGGTCCGTGCGCGTGGGACTGGCGGAGCGTGCGTTGGCCGGCGCCTGAGGACCGTAGTCCGTTCGACGACGTTCCAGGCATTCCGCTCTCGTTCAGAATGCATCTTGGCTCGAGTGCCGAACAATCGCTCCAAAGGCGCCCAAGCGACAGCGATACCGTAGCAGGCGAGTGCAAATACGCTACCGACAATCTTTGCAACGATCACAGGCGTCCGTGGCTGTAGACGTTCCATTCCGCCCGGCGCCAGACGGACAAATCTGGGTGCCTCGGAAACGGGCATGAAAGGTTGCTGGGCGTCGTTGGCGATTGCTGTCACTTCACGTAACTCCGGTCGTGGGTGCCTGTCGGGAGCGAGTAGGAATGGCCTCAGACACTCCAAACGATCCACTCGACAGAATGTTGCAGGCAATCGCCGGTCAAGACCGCTTGAAACTGGTTGCCCGCGTAGACGGTGATCCGAATGGATATCCTCGGTTCATGACGGCTTTTCCTGAAAGCGACCCGAGCGAACAGGCCGATCCACTTGACAGCCGTGATGAGTTGGTGTCGCGACGCCTCATGGAGGCCCGTCGCCAAAAGGCGGTCCTCGCGCGTGAGGCAAGTGGTGGGGCCAATGACGGATTGGTCATGTCGCAGACGGTTGCGGTGACCCGCCTTCTCGATTTGGTTTCCACCAGTCGCATCGATTTTGAGACGCGTTCCCATCCGGAGCCCAGGCATGCCAGGCACCTTGCATCGATATGGGAGGTCGGATTGTCCGCGACGGTTCGCGCGACGCTGATGTCGATGGACGGTCGTCCGGTGCTCGTCGCCGTGCCGGCCGATCGCAAGATCGATGCCTTGGGGGTGCGAGCCCGAACCGGTGCTTCGACGATTTCAGTGTTGCGGGGCGACCGAGGAGTTGGACGGGTTGGCTGGGAGGGGATGGAGGGTCAGCCTGGTGCCCTTCCTTGCGTCCCTGAGATGTTCGGTGCGTCCCTGCTGATTGATCCCGAACTAACAGACGCGGGTCCCATCGTCGTCGGTCTTGGTGGGGGACAATCACTCCGGTGCGACGGCATGCAATTCGCTGAGGCACTCGGAGCGAGGGTCATCCGCTGTGTTGGACGGACCCGCCTGTTGCCACAAGGCGGGATGGTCGACGACCCACCTCACTAGTTCGCGGGGGTTTATGACCAGGATGGGGCCGAACTAAAAAAAGAAAACCCCACCTTCTTGCGAAGATGGGGAAAAGCCCAGGCAATGGCTTATTTTCCCAGACCGTCTCCAGTCTAGTATCGTCAGCGCTGAAGTGTTTCACGACCGTGTTCGGGATGGGAACGGGTGGGTCCACTACGCTCGGATCACCAGGACGATTTAGTTATAACAGCTGCCGCAACGGCGTGCAAGGAATTCATTGGCAGTCGCCCGTTGGCGGAGCAATTCACCAGTTGGGTCAGTTACTGACCAATACGCGGAACCGGTCACGCGTCGGGCTCGACTCGAACGAGGATGCCGATGGTTCGGATCACGGAGGCTACCGCTTCGGCTCGTTCGAGGGGACCGACGTACGGAACTGTTGATCCAGTCTGGTGGATTTCGTTCGCGTGGGCCTCGGCTGTGGCACGGCTCATTCCTGCAACTGCGCGCATCAGGATCGTGATGACCTCGTCAAAGGTATTGTGGTCGTTGTTCACCACCACGACCTTGTAGGGAGGGAGCAGCCGTCGCAGGATGTCCGGGTCAAACCCTTGATCGTCAGTCGGGGTTGAAGGGTCCGCTGTGGGTGAAGACGGCGACGTGCCCGCACCAGTGCGCCCGCTGCGCGTCCGGTCATCAGGGTCAGCGACGCTCGAATTCGGCACTGGCGTCGCGCCGGTGGCCGCTTCACGGGAGGCAATTGTCTTCAGGGGCGTTGACAGTGATTTGGGGGTCACGTCACTCATAACGCGCGCCTGCCACGAAATGTTCAGGACCGTATCCGAACAAAGTCCCTATCGGATGCTCTGCTAAGGTTCGCACCATGATGAACCTGGAAGACACCCCGTCCCCAGCGACTTCCCAGCTTGGCACAGAGGTTCGCCCGGTAGTTCTCATCATTCTCGATGGGTGGGGAATAGCCCCGGCTGGCGATGGTAACGCGATCACACTTGCGAATACTCCAAACCTGGATCGTCTGGCGGCTGAGGGCCTCACTACGGTCCTTGACGCGTCGGGACTGGCGGTTGGCCTGCCTGATGGTCAGATCGGCAACTCCGAGGTTGGTCATTTGAATCTCGGTGCCGGTTTCAGGGTGGTCCAGGATCTACCGCGGATTGATGAAGCCGTCGCTGGTGGGCGATTTGATTC
The DNA here is from genome assembly GCA_002347925.1 of Chloroflexi bacterium UBA2235. Taxonomy (GTDB): domain Bacteria; phylum Chloroflexota; class UBA11872; order UBA12225; family UBA12225; genus UBA12225. The sequence continues at coordinate 24,978 of DDYL01000151.1, forward strand.
AAATGAGGCGCTGCTAGGGGCAATTCGTCACGCCCGTGAAACCGGGCATACCCTCCATCTTATTGGCTTGTTCAGTCACGGGGGTGTTCATTCGCACTCGAGGCACCTGGAAGCGCTATTGCGCCTCGCATCGCGTGAAGGATTGGTCAGGGTCGCCGTTCACCTCATCCTGGATGGGCGCGATACCCCTCCTCGACAAGCGTTATCTGACCTGCCGGGACTCGAGACTGTTCTTCACGAGACCGGGACAGGTCGAATTGCAACGGTTGCGGGACGGTATTTCGCCATGGACCGGGATCGTCGGTGGGACCGCGTGTCTCAGGCCTACAACGCCTACGTCGCCGGCGTTGGTCCCGTGTTCCCTTCGGCGCGGGAAGCCATCGAGGCCGCCTACGGTGAAGGACTCAATGACGAGTTTGTGGTGCCATCGATCATTGGTGGTGGACCCGACGGAACCATTGACGACGGGGATAGCGTGGTCTTCTTCAACTATCGCTCTGACCGGGCGCGTCAGTTGTCCCAGGCGCTCATTGTCCCGGATTTCGATGGCTTTGTTCGGTCACGCGTTGTGCGAGGCATTCATTTCGTCTCGATGACCGAATACGAAGCGGATCTTCCGGTGACGGCAATCGCATTCCCTGCAATGCACGTGGAGCGTCCTCTGGCGCGCGTGATAAGCGATCTTGGGAAAACGCAGTGCCACATCGCTGAGACTGAAAAATACGCTCACGTCACCTTTTTTCTGAACGGTGGGCGCGAGACGCCATACCCGGGCGAAGACCGCATCCTGATCCCGTCCCCGGCAGTGGCTACGTACGACCTACAGCCAGCGATGAGTGCAGAGGGGGTCGCGGCGGCGGCCTGCAACCGAATTTCCACCCGGAGCGACGACTTTCTCGTGATGAACTTCGCAAACTGCGACATGGTTGGTCACACTGGAATGCTTGATGCGGCCCGACAGGCGGTTGAGGCCGTGGATCGAGCGGTTGGCGAGGTTGTTCGCGCGGCGCGTAGAAATGGCCGGGTCGTCTTGGTGACGTCCGACCATGGCAACGCCGAAGTGATGATTGACCCCGAAACCGGTGGGTCATTTACGGCGCACACGACCAACCCGGTCCCGCTCTACCTCATTGGTGCTCCTAAGGATGCTCGCCTTGTCCCACATGGCCAATTGTCACGTGTTGCGCCAACCATCCTCCGGCTGATGGGGATCTCCGTTCCCGCTGAGATGACTTCTCCGGACCTCTTCGTTCCTCCCCCAGTTCTCGACTGAGCAGAAGCTTGACGGGACACCGCGACCGAACGCGTCAGCACCATTGATGGACTACCATCAAGGCATGTCTGAGACCTTCGATGTGGTTGTGCTTGGCCTAGGAGTGATGGGTGCGTCCGCGGTCCATCAGCTGGCGGGTCGAGGCGTGCGGGTGCTTGGCCTAGACGCGAACCAGCGGGGCCATGTCCTTGGGTCGTCCCATGGACGGAGCAGGATCATCCGCGAGGCGTATTACGAGGCGGCCGAATATGTGCCCCTCGTGCAGCGGGCGTTCATCCAATGGCGCGAACTTGAGGAGGAGACCGGTCTCGATCTCCTCCTCATGACCGGATGCCTCAATATAGGGCGGCCGGGAACACAGGTCGTAGACGGGGTGATCGCGAGTGCCAGGAGGCATGGGTTGCCTTCTGAAATTCTTACATCGGATGCGATGCGTTCCCGTTTTCCGGCCTTTGCTCTTCCTGAAAGCCATGTCGGGGTCTATCAGCCAACTGCCGGCGTGTTGAACGCCGACGCATGCGTTGGCGCACTGGTCGATGCCTCCGTAGCCCGGGGCGCCACCATTCGCCATGGGGAACTGGTGAATAACTGGGAACCGGATGGTGATGGTGTCATTGTCCGCACCCCAAGTGGCACGATCCGCGCGCAGAAGCTTGTGATTACGGCTGGACCGTGGTCTGCTTCGGTCCTAGCGGATTTGGGATTGCCACTTCAGGCGGTTCGTCAGTACGTCGTGCACTTTGAACCTCAGGCGCCTGAGCGGTTCTCTCCTCCCGGGTTTCCCGCATTCATCTGGGATGTCGCTGAGGGGGAGGTGTATGGCATTCCGTACTTGCCCGGAAGCGGGTTCAAGGTAGGCGGTCACGACCCGGGCGAACCTTGCACGCCCGAAACGGCGAGACGCACTGTCACGGCGGAGGAAATCGAGAACGTCCGGTCGATTTTCGAGAGGTGCCTACCAGGATGTGCCACCACGATGTCCATGGCAGCTACATGTCTCTACACGGTAACCCCAGACCGGCATTTCATCATTGATCGCCACCCGGAGCATCCGCAAGTTTCGTACGCTGCCGGGTTCTCGGGGCATGGCTTCAAGTTCGGCCCTACCATCGGCGAGGTCCTAGCGGACCTCGCCATTGAAGGAAGCTCGAGGCACGATGTCGCGTTTTTGCGTGCGGCGCGTTTCCCTGCAGCCTCTTGAATCGAATTTTCGGGAGTCGGCCTTCGTCATCCACCCGGGAGGTTAACGACGCGGCGCGTACGCCTCTACAAGTGCCTTCTCGATTTTCGCGACCATTGTGTACGCCGGATCGAAGACGTTCCCAACGTCGTACCTGACACATTGTCCAAGTAGGAGCGACGCCGCCCGTGTGCTGTAGCCGTAGTCCTCGCCAAGCCATTGCACAAGTTCGGTAGTGGCGTGCTGAAGGGCCTGATCGAGGGGGCGTGCATTGCCCGCAGCCATCAGCCAGGTGCCGTCGTCAGCGCGTGGCCAGAAGATTGGCTGATCCCGGCGGTGGATCCACGCGGTGAACGTGACGTCGAGGGAGATCTCAATCCCCGTCCCGGCAATTTCGCCGCAGCCCTGGGTGGCATGGCCGTCCCCGAGTTGGAAAAGCGCGCCGGGTACAAAGACCGGGAGGTATACGGTCACGCCTTGCCGAAAACCCCGGTAATCCATGTTTCCGCCGTGCGGCCCGGAGGTTGCACAGGAAATTGCCTGCCCGCGATCCGGCGCGACTCCAAAGCATCCGATCATGGGATCAAGCGGGATCTTGAATGCCGGGAGATCGGGCTCCAACGGGTCATGCGATGCGAGGGTAGCCGTCCAGGCCTCAGTGTCGACATTCCAAATGGCGCGCCCTCGTTCGGGGGGAAGCTTGAAGACGAATTCGGGATCGACAACATGTGCCGCCAGTCGTCCACTGGTGTGACCGTACGGACGGTTGGGTACAACCCGGTCGAACCGCACTGCGATCACATCGCCAGGGTTGGCGGATGTAATGAAGAACGGTCCGGTCTGGGGATTTCCCCCAATGTTGACCTTGTGGCCGTACTGATCTACACCGGCACTATCAATCGTGGTTGTCACAACCGTATCCCCGGGCGCGATACGTAGCACCGGCTGCCAAGATCCGATCGAGACGTGGAACTTCGTCGGGTGGAAGGTATGTAGGGTTGACATGCGTGACGGTATACGCGATCACGCGTGACGCGTCCACTTGCCATCCGTAGCGCTTCGGCAGTCCTGCCCTGGACGCCATGCAGGCTAGTCGACGGGCGTGACTTCAGCGATGGCCGCCCCAATGTTGACCCGGTCGCCTTCAGCGACGAGGTGGCGGTCAATCCTGACCCGGGTGTCAACCGGGATTTCGATATTGACCTTTTCGGCCTCGACTTCAGCGATGGCTTCCCCCGGTTCAACGATGGTGCCTACTGTGGCGAGCCAATGGGTCAGGGTCGCTTCGGTTACGGAATCACCCAGGTCGGGGACGACCACCAATATCTGTCCGGCGCTGCTCATGGTCCACCCTCCGATCTCGGGCAGATGGTCGCACATGGGTATGCGGCTT
>DDYL01000151.1:28865-29035 GCA_002347925.1 Chloroflexi bacterium UBA2235
ATGTGGCGCTTTGACACCTTGTCGGAGTGACTTTCAGTTATCTTCGGGCCAATCTAGGGCCGTCGGAGGGTTTTCAGGTGTCGCCAGTTCACCGACATTCAGGGCGCAGGAACAGGTCAGACCGGCGCGGCAACACGCGGGCGGTCGATCCAGGGACGCTCGGGTCTGGT
>DDYL01000007.1 GCA_002347925.1 Chloroflexi bacterium UBA2235
GGGACTTATGCTGGTTCGGAACGGTCAACGGAGACCTGCGATTTTCATGAGCGCCGAGAAGCGAGGGGCCATCGTACGCGTCGGGATTGTTGACGACGATGCCTTGTTCCGAGCAGGCGCCTCAAGGATCATCACCGATTCTGGGTCCTTGGATCTAGCTTTTGCGGTCGGACTGCTTCAAGATCCTTGTACCCAGACGGAAGGCGCTGATGTCATTCTTCTCGGGAATAACCAGGGCCAATGGCCTGCGGCGTTAGCCGGTGGCGGAGATGGGGACCAAAGGCCTCGGTTCATCATGATGATTGACGATCCGACCGAAGGTGACCTTGCGCTTTATTGGGATAGCGGAATCTCCCTTTGCCTTCGGCGCGAAACTGACGCGCAGGCTTTTATCAAAGCCATTTTGCGGGCGAACGAGATGCCTGCAATTGTCACGTCGCATCGAGTGGCGAGCCCGGCAGGTATGGGAAATACAATGCAAGGTACTGACTATTCTGGAAATAGCCAAAGTACCGAGGTTGAAGCTCTGAATTCGCGAGAGATTGAAATCCTTGACGCCATCGCCAGAGGATTTTCAAACAAGACGATTGGGAGCCACTTCGGAATTTCTGACCAGACCGTCAAGAACAGGTTGACCGGCATCCTTCGAAAGTTGCAGGCGACTGACCGAACCGAAGCGGTTGTAATTGCGTTCCGACGTGGATGGCTCGATGTTGCTAGGTTCGGGGCAGGCGAAACATTGCACGAAGTCGCAGACTTCGAGACCGTGAGTTCGTCCGGCACATAGGACGTTGCACCTTCCGATCAGACCCCGCTACGGTTTGGGAGGCGGTGCGCCCGGTGCACGCGCGGCTCCCCCTTGGACATTAGTCGTGGCATTGTCGCCAGTCTCACCGCAAGCGGTGGCCATTACCAGGGTGATCGATGCGAATATGCCCGCCAAACTGGCCCTTCTTGCACGTCTGATGGTCCCAACTGCTGATGTCTCGACCTGTTCGCCGGTCATTTCGGCCCTCCTTCGATGCGGTTGCTTCTAAAGCGCCGAGCGGCCTGAACGGCATGCGTGGTGTACTCCGCTGGCGAACCGACCATGACCACGCGGCCCGTCAGTCGCTGGACCCCAAACCCGTTGGCGTTTTGACGTTCGGCATGTCAGGACCCGACTGGAATTATGATCCTGGACGACAGCCATATCGCGACGACAAACGTGACCACGCCGAGAAGCACTGCGCCAAAGACTATTGTCCAAAGGTAAGCGCGAGTGGTTTTTCGGTTTCTCCAGTTGCCTGGGCGTTCATACCAGTTCCAAATGGGGCACCTCCCGGCTCAGTATGTGGTCAGTACGTTTGCAGATCCGGTACCTCATTTCGGGGGACCTATGCGAACCCGAACTTGGTCAGGCGCAGCGGAAGGACTCCATTGATGATCCGGTGGACCGTAGTCGCGGTGATCGCGCCGGCATTTGGGTCGGGTACCGGGTTGTGACGATCCTGTAGGCACCCGAATGGATGGTTCCACGCGTTGGCGTCGCCGATTGCGTCAAGTATTGCTTTGCTCGTTACGTCCGGGGATGGCGCATTCAAGAAACTTCCCGGCAGAAGCCCATGGACCTCGGACAATTGACCGGTGAGTGTGGCGAGGAGCACCGACCAGCAACGAGACACTACACCAGGGTCGTAACCTCCACTGCCCGTCACGATCATTCGACCGTTCGCAACCTCGTGTGCCAGTTCGTGGCACGCGATGGCTAGGAACCGGTAGGTCCGTATTCCGAGACGCAACTTGACGAGTGGATCATCGTGATGGCCGTCCACACCGAAGTTGAGAACGATGACCTGCGGCGAATACGCGCGTATTGCCGCCGGGACTATCGACCTGAAGGCATCCAAATAGGCCTCTTCACCCGTGTGACGCGGAAGCGGAATGTTCAGCGTGAGGCCATGTCCGGCACCCCATCCGGTCTCGTCAACCGAACCAGTGCCCGGGAAAAACCGGCCGTCGTATTGGTGCAAGCTGATATGCAAAGCGCCGTGGTCATAAAGGATTTCCTGCGTCCCGTCGCCGTGATGCCCATCGACATCAATGATGGCCACTCGCTCAAGGCCTGCCTGAGAAAGTGCGCGAACTGCGATTGCAAGGTCATTGAAGATGCAGAAACCGCGCGCCCGTTCTGCAAACGCATGGTGCAGGCCACCGCCCGGGTTGAAGACATGGCTCGATACGCCATTCGTGACAAGGCGGACCGCCTCCATGGTTGCTCCGACAGCTGCGCGGGCACGGTCAAACACGCCGGGCCAGGCTACGGTGTCGGGAGTGTCGAAGACGCCTGTTCCGACCGCATCGAGGCTACGAATTCGTTCAACAAACCGCAGCGGATGGGCAAGGGTCAACTCGTCAATCGTTGCAAGCGGTGGTTCGATTGTCGTGATCGACCGGTCAATGCCGAGTTTGGAAAAGAGCTCCCGCGCCTCTCGGTAACGCCCCCAAGAGCGTGTCACCGGAGAAAAGCCCCGGCCATCATAAAGGGGGTGGTAGACCAAGGAGACTGCCCCGCTCATTGTTGGCCTTTCGCTCTGTAGGGCCGTCTACAGGGCAATCGCCGACATTGGAACGACCTATGGCCGGGAGGCATTGACCACCAGGGGAAACTTCGCAATCTCGACAGGTCTTTGCCAAATCTGCGACCTTGTGCGGAGCCCGTTGTGACATTTGCCATTCGCCCCAATCATAGGCAACAGGTCACCAGTACGGTACGGTTCCAGTTGCGAAGCATATTCGCTTCCCTGACTGGCGAAAGAAATGGGGGTCGGACGTGATGCAATCCGCGAGATCGCACGTGGCCGGTCTGGAACCGGTGCCAGTTTCGCGCCTACTCGAACAGGTGAAGCTTGTTCTGGAAGGTACTCCGGGCCTTGCGTCGGCACTCGTCGTGGGTGAAGTGACGTCAATTCGTGAGGTTGGAGGCCACCGGTATTTCACTCTGAAGGATGAAGAGGGAGGCCTGCTGCGGTGTGTCCTCTTCCAAACCCAGGTGGTGCGGTCAAGGATTGAGCTGGGAAGGATGTATGTCGTAGGTGGACGCGTGTCCGTCTACCCGGCGCAGGGTCAACTCCAGTTGTACGTCCGCGACGTCCGCCCAATGGATGTTGGCGACTTGCAGCGCAGGTACGAGTTACTCAAGGCCAAACTGCAATCTGAGGGTCTGTTTGATCAATCCCGCAAGCTCGACTTGCCATCGTGGCCTGGTCGGATTGGTATCGCGACATCGGCGACGGGCAGCGTGATCCATGACTTGCAATCGGTAATCGGACGCCGATTTCCAATGGCGGAAGTTGTGCTTGCGCCGTGCTCCGTACAAGGGATCGAAGCGCCAAATTCGATCGTTCGCAGTCTTCGTGCGCTGTGTAGGGTGGGCGTGGACGTGATCGTAGTGGCACGGGGAGGCGGGGCCCCGGAGGATCTCGCCTGGTTTAACGATGAGAAGGTTGTTCGCGAAGTGCGTCGTGTGTCCGAGGATGCAGGCATTCCCGTAGTCTCCGCCGTTGGCCACGAGACCGACGTCACGCTCTGCGACTTTGCGGCGGATCTTCGTGCGCCAACGCCGTCGGTGGCCGGCGAGTTGATCGTCCGTGACAGTGCGGAGGTGATGGCACACCTTGTCCACATCGAACGAAGAGTTTCGGCAGTCGCGGCGAAGGTTGTGGGAACGCTGGAACATCGTACGGGCGAGGCATCTGGGCGGATTGTGCGGCGTGTGGGTGCAATCCTAGACATGTCCGGCGTGCAAATCCACGCGTTGGATCGGCGCCTTGGTTCTCTGATCGGCGCACGGGTCAGCCTGGGGTCTGATCGGTTGGGGGCTCAAGAAAGCCAATTGAAGAAACTGGCTCGACGGCGGGTGGAAACCTCGGAGTCCCGCCTCGAAACGGCATCGGGGAACCTGCGCCTACTTGGTCCTGCCCAGGTAGTGGCCCGTGGCTATGCGATCGTCGAGGACGGAACTCGTGGGAAGGTCGTCACAACTGTCACTGATGCATATCTCGGACAACCGCTTCGGTTGCGGTTGCGGGATGGCACGATTGCTGCGACGGTCACGACAATCGCGGTCCTTGAAAGTTCTGTAGAAATGGCAGCTACTACCCAATCCCAAGACGCGCGACCAGGCACGAAAGTGAGCGAATAGATGGTTGAAGGGCAACCGATGAAAGACGACCCTGGGTCTCCTGCAACGTTTGGTCAGAACCTCGATGAACTCGAACGGATCGTGCGACGCCTTGAGACGGATACGCACCTTCCATTGGAAGAAGCACTTGACCTCTACGAGCGAGGACTCCATTTGAGCAAGCAATGCCGAGAGAGACTGACCTCTGCCAGACAACGTCTAACCGAAATTGATGCATCTCAAGAAGACGCGGACAATTTGGATGACGAACCCGGCGACGACGGTTCATAGGAGAAGCCAGTGGGCTTGTCAGATGTCTGTGCCAAAAAATGGTTTTGAAGCGCACGTAACCGGTAGTTGGCAGTGAGTTTCTTTGCAGAGACCCTCAGAGCTGTTGGGATTGAGTTGACGGCGGTTCCTTGGGGACGGATCGGTCTGTCTGTCGTCCTCGTAATCGCGACTATCACCATCCGGCGGCTTGTCACCAGTGCGGTGAGGCATGGATTAGTTCGAACGAAGACTGACCCGGGCCTGGTAATCCTGCTTGAACGCGGTTCTCAAACCGTCATCACCTTTCTAGGGCTGTCATGGGTCCTCGATGTCTTTGGAATGCAGGTCAGTTCCATCGTCACGCTTCTCGGGATTTCTGGTGTTGCCCTCGGTTTGGCAATTCAGGACGTCCTGAAGCAGCTTGTTGCAGGCATCTACCTGATTTTCGGCAGGCCATTCGTTGTCGGGGATTCAATCCAGATCCCGGTCGCGTCCGGAACCGTGCTCCGAGTGGACCTCTTGTTCACCGTCCTCGGAAAGCGATCCGGTGAGACGGTGATCGTTCCAAATGCCATGTTCATCGCTAACCCCGTCATCAATGGAGGTTCGGCAAACCGTTCCCGCATCCGCGCTCGGGTGACGGTTCCACTCGGAGGTGAGATGCCTGCGCCAATTGAGTTGAGAGAGGTGCGTGCGAGGTTGGAGGAACTTGCCCGGAGTTGCGCGGCGGTTGATACCGCACATCCAATCACGATTGAGGCAGAGGGCGTCACGAAAGAGGCAATTGTCCTGATGGTCTCGATGCGTTCGGTACACATGACCGACGCTTTTGATCAGTTCGCGTGGGCGGTCGCCCGGACGATGCCTGGCTTCACGATGACGATTGTCGATGGGTGATATTCCTGCGTGGGCAGGTGGCCGCGACCCTGTACCGCCACCGCGACGCTTAGGGATATACGGGGGCTCGTTCGATCCGGTTCATCGGGGCCACCTATTCGTTGCGCACGATGTACGCGTCTCGTTCGCACTTGATCGAGTCGTTCTTGTTCCTGCAAACCGGTCACCGTTCAAGCCAGATGCAGGCGCGTCTGGCGCTCAACGGATCGAAATGGTGCGGTTGGCGATCAACGGATTGCCGTGGGCAGATGCATCAGATGTGGAACTAGGTCGTCCGGCTCCGTCGTATACGGTCGACACGCTTCGGCACTTCAGAGAGTGTCTTCCTGACACGGAACTCTTTCTGATTGTCGGTGCAGACACCCTGACGGACTTCGCAGGGTGGCGAGATCCTGACGGCATTCTGGATCTGGCGACCTTGATTGCGGTTGCTCGGCCTGGATCCACCCTTGGCTTTCCGCATACTCTCGCGAAACTCATTGCACAACGCCAGACCCGGATTGTCCTCCATCAGACGGTCTCACACGACACTTCGTCACGAGAAGTCCGGGCACGGGTGAGGGACGGATTGCCAGTGGGTAGTCATGTTCCCGAAATGGTCGCCCGATACATTCTGGATTTCGGGCTTTACCGTGAACCTCAGGATAAGTGACAAGATCACCAAGCCGACTGTCCCTTTTGATGCCGTACAGTTGGTGGTGGATATGGCTTGTAGATGACTTCGCGTGAACGTACGCCCGACGATGAGATGATGCCCGGGATGCACGATCCCGGAGGTGTGGACGAAGAGACTTCCGAACTCTCTGAAGTTTTTGTCGACCCACGCGATCTTGGCGATGACCCCGACAGCGCGCCTCAGCTTTTCGTTCCCCGGCAGACCGATGCTGATGCGCTTTCCTTGGCAAAGGATCTGGTCCGAGCCGCGTCTGACAAGGGTGCGTCAGATGTCCTTCTCATGGACATCCGCAAGCTTTCGATTGTCGCGGATTATTTCGTGATCTGCACCGGTGACAATGAACGGCAAGTCCGGGCCATTGCACGGGCGATCCTAGACGTGGCTGATGAGGAATACGGCGCCGACCCGATCCACAAGCCGTCATCTGATGCCGAGGCAAGCGGCTGGGTCCTCATTGACTTTGGCCCGGTGATTGCCCATGTGTTCTCACAAACCATGCGTGAGTACTACCGCCTTGAACGTCTCTGGAGCGAGGCAGCGACACTGCTGCGTATGCAGTGATCCGTTGTGGAATCGTTTCCGTTGGTAAATGCAGGTACGGCCGGGTTGCTGAGTGCCGATCTGGAGCGTTTGGCCGCTTTGCACCTCTTCGTTTCGAGCAGACTGAAAGCAGGCGCGGGGAACAGGGTATGCTGACCGTGTTCAAGCGCTGCGCGGCCGCGTGAAGGCGAGGCACGGGTATGTCAGGTAAGTGGGCTCCGAGCGATCATGGGTCGCGTGGTGGTAGCGTCTTCTTCGTTGCCGGTATGGTGCTTGGAAGCGCATGCGGGCTTGTCCTTGGATCGGCATTGGGATTTGAACTTCGTCCCGACCGCGTCCGTGCAATCAAGAAGGCGGTTAGGCGCGTTTTCGGCGGGCGTGATGACGAGCCCCGCTTTGACCTGATGGTCTAACGATCCTGGTCTGGATCACACTGCCGAACCGCTCGTTGATTCATCCTTGAGCCATCCGAAACCGTCAATTGTTCAGGTGAACAATCGTGGCCCCTTCCCCTCCGTCGCTCGGGCTTGCTGCCTCTACCTGTCGGATCATGGGGTTACCCGTTAGATGTTGCCTGATGATCTGGCGCAGAACTCCAGTTCCCTTTCCATGGATGATCCTCACCCATGGCATGCCTCCCATGAACGCATCTGAAATGTAGCGATCAACTTGGTGGACGACATCATCGGCGCGTGAGCCCCGGACATCGAGTTGGAGTCCCACTGGTTGCGCGTTTGCCGGTCGATATGCCGTCGAAGTTGCACGCGAGTAGGTCACCCGAGGTTCGGGTACCGATCCAGGCGTGATTGCGTCAGCTTCGCGCCGCGAGACGCGAGTGACTTCTGAGATGTTCACCTTGGTGCGTAGAGTTCCCAGCTGGACCTCGACCGATCCGCTGGCATCGGGCGCGGTTACGAGGACCCCGGCGGCGCCTAGACGGGTGACGTGGACTCGTTCTCCTGCCCGAAGCGGCGTCTCGGCGGGCCCAGTCTCACGACGCGTCTGACGGACGGGTCTTGCAAGGACCTCGCGCGCCGCCGCGTCGAGATCCTTGAGAGCCTGTGCGCCAACAGTTGGGTTCGCGTCTGGACGAAGTGTTGCCGACTGCGCACGTCGGATCCGGCTTCTAGCCTCATCGACAAGGCCTGTGGCCTCTTCCTTTGCGCGGAGAAGAATTGCCTCACGCTCCTCGTCCAGGAGGGCAAGCCGGTGTTCTAGGTTAGCCAAGCGGACCCTGACTTCAGATTCAATACGTGCCGCGGTCGTGCGTGCATCCCGGGCGCGGGCGCGCTCATCGAGGATGCCTGCAAGCATGTCATCAATCCTTCGCTCTTCAGGATTGATCAGCGAGTGTGCGTCTGAAAGGATTGCCTCGGGCAGGCCCAGGCGTTCGGCGATGGCGAGCGCATTGCTGCGACCCGGGACGCCAATTTGCAGGCGATAGGTTGGCCTGAGCGTCTGCAGGTTGAATTCAACGCTTGCGTTTTGGACACCGGGTGTCTCGTAGGCGAATGCCTTTAGCTCCGAATAGTGGGTCGTCGCAATCGTGAGAATCCCTCTCGAGACCAAATGGCTGATCATCGCCCTCGCTAGGGCAGAACCTTCGACGGGATCGGTCCCCGCGCCGAGCTCATCCAGGAGAACCAAGTCAGCTGACGTGGCGGCCTTGAGAATCCGCACGATATTTGTGAGGTGCGACGAGAATGTCGAGAGTGACTGCTCAATACTCTGTTCATCACCGATGTCCGCGTAAATGTTTTCGAACACCGCGATGCTTGCCCCGGGCAGGGCTGGTATGTGCATGCCGGACTGAGCCATCAGGTGAAGGAGCCCCGCAGTCTTGAGCGCTACGGTCTTGCCCCCGGTGTTCGGACCCGTGATGAGCAAGGAAGTCACTGGCTGCACGGCGACGGACTTCGTTCGAGATGGTGTCTCGTGGAAAGGTGGTTGCGCTTCGGAACCTGGTACCAATCCCAGATGCAGGTCAATCGGGACCACCCCACCGTGAAGAAGTGGATGCCTTGCACCAGGCAAGTTGAAGGCGCGATCGGTGCGAACTTCCGGATGCACTGCATCGAGCGTCAGCGCATATCGTCCGCGTGCGATCGCCAAATCAATCGACGCGACGGTGTTGACCGACGCAATGATCGGTTCCGAAACTGCTGCTACCAGTGCTGAGAGTGCGGCGAGGACACGCTCTACTTCCCTGGCCTCAAGGATCTGGGCATGTCGCCAGTCGTTATTGAGCGCTACCGCTGCGATCGGTTCCATGAACACCGTGGCGCCGCTGGCAGATTCATCGTGCACGATGCCTCGGAACACGTTTCGCGAGGCCGCCCGAATCGGCACGACGTACCTGCCCGCGCGCATGGTGATGAGCGGTTCCTGTGCGAGACCACGCTGCACCGCGGAGTCAAGGATGCGTCGGAGCGTATCCATGAGCCGGTTGTAGGCGGTACGCACTTGTATTCGGGCGCGCCCGAGTTCTGGTGATGCGCGGTCCAGCACTTCAGCATCATCTGAAATGGCGTCACGCAACGAGCGAACGAGCGGTGAACACGGGTCGAGAGTTGACGCGCGGTTTGCAAGATTTGGCAGGTCGCCACCGAGACGCAACACCGCGTTCCGGATGGCTGCAACGCTCTCAAGGTGGTCGCGAAGGTCAACCAAGACCCTTGGATCCAGAGTTGCGCCGATCCGGGCGGTTGTGGCTGCCTCGCGAACGTCGCGGACGCTTCGAATGCTGAAATCTGGCGCAAGTTCGAGAAGACGTCGGGCTTCAGAAGTTTCGGTAAGCGCGAGGTTGATGGTCAGTGGCGACGCGACGGGCTCGGACGCTAGGGCCAATTCCCGGCTTGCGCTGAAAGCAGCAAAGTCGGCAAGTCGTGCGCGGACCGTGTCGAACTCGAGCGTAGTGAGGGCGCGTGGGTCCATGTCGCCAAGTGTAAGGAATATCTGTCAGCTGATTGGGTCCATCGAACCGTAGAACAGGGCGAGCAACGAGTGACCGCATGAGGCGTGGGACGGTATCGGTTTCCGTCCCGCTGTATGTACGTACCTTTCAACCATGGCGGGCAAGTGCGCGAAAAGGGCTATTCCTGCGCCTCAATCGAAACTTCGATACCCGTTGCGTCTGGATCGTCGTTCTGTTGGATCACTACCGATGATGCCCGGGTGACACCTGCGAGGTCGCTCGCCGCCCCGTTCAAGTCGGCGAGGAGCGACAAGGGAGCAGTGATGGTGACGGTAGCGATCGGAGCCGCCACGCTGACCTTTCGCTCGGACTTCCACCTGCGCACGGCCTCGGTCGCCTCGACGATTGCCTGTCCGGACGCGAGCGATTGCTCGACATTGGCAACCCATGTTGGGTGACTTGACGGCCATGCGGAGACATGGACGGACTTGGCCCCGTCAGTGTCGGCAAAGGCTCCCAAGTAGACTGCCTCGGTCACGTGGGGAAGGTACGGTGCAAGCATTTTCGTGACGAATAGCAAGGCGTGGTGCAAGGCGTAGCGGGCGCCATCGGCTGACCCGGAATATAGCCGTGCCTTTACAAGTTCGAGGTAGTTGTCACACAGGTCTGTCCAGAAGAAGCGTTCGATTTCGGTGCGACCGGCTGCGAACTCGTAGTCGTTCAGGTCGTTTGTCACTCGATTCGTGAGGTCGGCGAGGCGTGCCAGAATCCACCGATCCGTCGCCGTGAACTCGGTGACCGGGGGTTCGGACGGCGGAATGTAGCCACCGAGGAATCCTTGGCTGAAACGTACTGCGTTCCAAAGTTTCGTGACCAGGCGTGACCCATTCTTGAAGACTTCTTCAGAAAGTTGGGTGTCTCCCCCGGTCCGTACTGATGCCGTCCAATATCGCACCGCGTCTGCGGAGAATTGTTCGAGCATGGCCGTCGGGTCTTCGGCCGCTTTGAGCTTGCTTTTTGAAATCTTCTTGCCAGACGGGTCTAGCGCATGCCCCGAGATGAGGACATTCGTCCACGGGATGTCACCGGTGAGGTAGATGCTCCGGACAATTGTGTAAAAGTCCCACGTGCGGATGATGTCATGAGCGTTTGGACGCAACGTCATCGGCCTGAAGCGCGCGTCAAACGCGTCGGCGTCCACGCCATAGGGTGCAGCCAACGTCGCGCAGATTTGAGGTGTGACTGACGAAGTCGCCCAAGTGTCCATCACATCGGGATCAGGCGAATACCAATCGGGCCCAGTTGCGTTGCACGAGGGGCACGCCTCCACCGGTGGAGCGGTGTCCTGTGGATCAACCGGCAACATTTCATCGGTTGCCGTGACGATGTACTTGCACGCTTTGCAGTACCAAACTGGGAAGGTCACGCCGTAATAGCGCTGACGGGTGATATTCCAGTCCCAGTTCAGTCCCTCGACCCATGTTTCATACCGCGTCCGCATGTGCTCCGGGTGCCATTTGATCCGGCGCCCGGCATCAATCCAGACCTGTTTCTTGTCGAGCAGGCGGATGAACCACTGGCCGGCGAGCAGGTACTCAATGTCCGTTCCGCAACGTTCGTGGACACCGACGGTGTGTTCAATCGGTTTTTGGGCGAGTATGAAGCCTCCGGCACCAAGGTCTTCAAGGATGCGTGCGCGGGCTTGCTTCAATGTCAAACCCTCATACGGGCCCGCAATCGCATTCATCCGGCCGTCGGGAGTAATTGCCATTTTCAAAGGCAGGCCGTGATCTCGCCACCAGCCAACGTCCGTGACATCCCCGAAGGTGCAACACATTACGGCGCCAGTGCCCTTTTCCGGGTCGGCGTGCGTGTCGGCAAGGATCGGGACTTCGACACCAAAGATCGGGGTCCGCGCGGTCTTGCCAACCAGGTGGCGGTAGCGATCATCGGATGGATTGACGAAAACAGCGACGCAAGCGGCAAGGAGTTCTGGTCGGGTGGTGGCAATCTGAATTGTTCCCGTCCCGTTGCCATGAGGCTCTGAAGGGTCCGGCCCGACGAGTGCAAATGGAATGGTGGTGAACTGCGAGGCAACACCCGGCTTGTCGTCGATTTCCGCTTGGGCAACACCTGTCCGGCACGTCGGACACCAAAGGGTGGGGGCTTCCTGCCGGTAGGCGTCCCCTTGACTGAACAACTTGAGGAACGCGGTCTGGGACACCTTCCGGGACCGCTCATCGATGGTCGAATAGCGCAAGCGCCAGTCGACTGACAGCCCCAAACGCGACCAAAATCGTTCGAATTGGGTCTCGACCTGATGCGAAAGGGTCAGGCACTCCTCAATGAAGGCCCGGCGGCCAATGTCACGCGCACGAACTCCGCGGTTGTTCTCGGTGAATACTTCGGTTGGCAAACCGTTGTCGTCGAAGCCGAATGGATAGAACACACTGCGTCCGCGCATCCGGTGGTACCTGGTCATGATGTCCGCGTGGGAGTACGAGAACACGTGTCCAACGTGGATCCGTCCCGATACCGTTGGTGGCGGCGTGTCGACCAGGTATGGGTCCCCCGGGTGAGAGGGATCAAACTGGTAGACCCCGGACGAGGCCCAGCTATCCTGGATCTGGGGTTCAGCGGTTCGGAAGTCGTACTTTGCAGGCAACTCAGGCATGGTGCTGTCAGTATAGGGAAGAGCCTTGACAGATTGTCCGTTGACGGTCTGTCCCCGACGCGACCGGGCCACCCGGGGCTACGATTGCGCTCATGACAGCCAGTAATGCTCACCCGGCGGCCGTCCATCTTGGAGACGGCATCTATCGCATCCCGTGCCAGTTTGCTGCCGACGGCATTGTGCACCTGTATTACATCGATGCACCTGAACCGGTCCTGATCGACACCGGGGTGAGTGCGACGCCCGAACGTGATCTCTTACCAGCGCTTTCTGACGTTGGGCTTGATTTGCGGGCCGTCCGGCACATTTTCACGACACACGGACATTGGGACCACATGGGCGGGCACGGTTCGATGCGAGAGATTGCGCCGCGTGCGTTGGTTTACATTCAGCCGGCAGACGCATACCTGCTCGACCGTCTGGAGGCCCACACCTTCGGCTACATCACCTACATGCCCCGGGCCCTTGGTGATGCGACGGAACTAAAGGCCGTCATGGCTCAAATGGCTTCAAACATTGTGTGCCCGGTGCGCGCTGACGTACTTGTCCTTGATGGTCACAGAATTGACATTGGCGGTGGGCGCACCATCCGGGCGGTCCACACGCCAGGTCACTCACGTGGTTCAATGAGNNAAAACCTTATTCACGGGCGACGCAATCCAAGGTCTCGGCGGTGGGGTGGGTCGACTTCCGCTTGTGTTCGACGACTCTCGGGCCTATCGGGCGACGATTGCGAGGGTTGCGGGCATTTCCCCAGACCGTCTTTGCCTCGGACATGCCTTCACCGGGCTCCCAGGTGGGACAGAAGCGAACCCGGTTCGGGAGGGTGCAATTGCGCGTCAGTTTCTCGAAGAGAGCGGTCAGGCTGCCAAGGCGATTGAGGAGACCATGCGACGGGTCATTTCCAGCGGTGACGGAGGCTTCGTAGTGGTTGCGCGGACAGTTCTGCAGAGACTGGTTTCTGACCTTGGGGTGACGCTCGATGAAGAAGGGTTGAACCGCCGGGCAATCGCGACGCTGCATGCCTTCTACCGCGAGCTAACCGGCTCGCCTCCTCCAGTCTGACAGCGCCTAGGCTCTTCGTGTCCGAACCCGACGAGGACCTAGTTGCTCGGAATCATGACTCTCGAGGCTGGTGACGGACTAGGCGTGACCGTGGTCGTGGGCATCGTCCGCTCCGTGACGATGGCCCCCATATAGCCATTCATCCTTGACACGCGGTCGCATGAGCCCCCGCAATTCATCTTCAAGGCGCCTGTATTGAGCTTGGACATTCGCGATTTCATCTTGCAGCGTCTCGTCTACCTCCTCACCTGACGCGAGAATTCGATCGAGTTCCTCCCGGAGTGGAAACAAGGTGCGTCCGACGGCCGCGAGCGCCTTGACCACCGCGGTGCGTCGTTCACGAGGCGTCATGGGAGCGCCTGTTTCTGGGTTGACCGGTGGTGACTGATTGTCGTGCTCGTCAAATTCGGAAGGCTTTGCCATTGGTGAACCCCTAATTTTCCGACCGGCCGGCAAGGTACGCCTGGGCAGTTTGAACAAGGACATCGACACCTATTGGAAGACAGTCCTCGTCGATGTCAAACCGGGGCGAATGGCCGGGACCATCAATGCCACGGGCGGAATTGGCACTGCCAAGCCTCATGTAGCACCCCGGGACGGCGTCCAAGAAGTAGGCCATGTCGTCGCCACCGAGGCTCGGCTCGTGAGTTACGACGTTGCCTGGCCCCACCACGGTGCCGGCGACGTCACGGACAAGGTCGGTGATCGCCGCATCGTTGACGCACGGCGGGTATGCACCTCCGTCCCATTCAAGGCTCGCCGTCGCGCGGAACGTGTGCGCGGTCCCCTCGGCTACCTCGACAACCCGACGACGCAGTTCAGTCCGGAGGGCGGGGTCATAGGTGCGCAAGGTTCCACGCAGTTCACACGTGTCCGCGATGATGTTTCCGGCGGTCCCGCCGTGTATGGCACCGATTGTCAGCACGCCCGGTTGCGCGGGAGACTTTTCCCGGGTCATGAGCGTGTGCAGCGCGGTGATCATCTGTCCTGCCACGGCAATCGGATCGACCGAAAGATGAGGACGCGCGGCGTGCCCGCCCCTGCCTCGGATCACGATCACGAACCCGTCGGTGGCTGCCGATACTGGTCCGGGCTGGGCTGCAATCTGTCCGACCTGGATGGTGTTCGCTAGATGGATCGCGAT
>DDYL01000196.1:0-1199 GCA_002347925.1 Chloroflexi bacterium UBA2235
CGCGGGGAGTCCCACGTCACCACCTGCGGGTTCGCCCACCCGCACCAGTCGTACGACAGGTCTTCGGCCGGATCAGTACGCAGGGTGAGGCGCACCGTCTCGCCGGCGACGCTGCCGAGGTTGGCCCAGACATCGATCCACCGGCGATCCTCGCGCCTCGCCCGGGGGTTGACGCGCCGGTCGAGGATGGTGTGCGTCCCGGATGCGTCAGTCACATCGGCATGGAATCGCACGCCGTCGCCGTAGTCGGTCTCCCACGTTTCGGGAAGACATGCGAGGCCAGCTTGCAGGTACGCGTTGGGCGGAACCTCGAGGGTGACGGTGACATCCGACGGTGGGTGCATGAAGAGGAATGGACGGGTGTCGCCGTTGATGGTCTCGGTACGCTCGTTGACGAACGGCGGGAAGAACCCGGGGCCACTTCCTGCCGGGGAACTCGTTATGCCCCGTCTGTCTGAGACAGCTTCGTCGATGTCAAACGAGATCTTGTCGTCGGGCAGGCGTGTCGGTGCCCGGTGCGCCACCTGCCAGACGACCGTCACAGTTGCCGTGATCGCGATGGTGAGCGGTACCGCTGTAACCAATCCCCGGCGTGCGCCCGTCGTGGCGATGCGAGTGGGATTGCGCGGGATCGACAGTGAAAACGGACTAGACCGGGGTCGGACGAACGTCCATCGAATTAAGTTCCGGAAGACCAGCGCTAGCATCCCGCCGAGAGTGACTACCGACACCGTCGTGCCAACCATGCGTGCCGGCGTCGTGCCGAAGGCGACCTCCACGCGGTGACGCCCGGCCGGGACCGCCACGACCATGTAGCCGAGGGATGCGTGGATCGACTCGTCATACGGCGCCGCGGCCAAGGGTGCCGGGATGCCGTCGACGGTCGCACGCCACCCGGGGAACATGAACTGGTGGAAGGCGACGGTCGATGCGGTCGTGGCATCGACCTCCGCGATGATCCGGTTGCGGGCATGGTCGATGGCGGTGATCTCAGCGTCGCCCGATGGGATTCGCACAAGCCCGGCGTGCCAACTTGCCTCCGGGATGGCATCCGTGAAGACGGACAGGCCCCGGCGCACGCCGGGTGTCAGGTCGGAGATCTCGACGGTGCGGGGCAGGAACTCACCGGTGGAGGTGGTGCCTCCGGCGTAGCGGTCGGTCTCTCGTGCGAAGACCATGCCTCCGTCCGGCGGGGGCGG
>DDYL01000196.1:1222-15109 GCA_002347925.1 Chloroflexi bacterium UBA2235
ACGCCGATTGCCACCGCACGCATCCGGCTTCCCGGTCGCCATGCCGCGATGAACCCGGCGCCAGCGAGGGCGGCCATCAACGACATCGGCCCGTAGAGGCGCCACGCGTACTGGATCACCGGGATGACCGGCAGTGTCTGCCACGCGAGGCGCACCCATGTTGCGTTCATGGCGAGGCACGCGGCGACACCTACCGCGCACATGATCGTGATCGTCCGGGTTGCCGACCCACGTTGGGTGCGCGAGACCCCGGTCGCCACCGCGCCGAGGGTCGCGAGTGCAAGCAAGGCGACCGGGATTGTCTCGTGGTTTGGCGGGCGCACGATGAGCGTCTCCGGCAGTGCCGTAAGGATTGCGCCAGATGTCCAGTCGAGGCCACGGATCGCGTGCACGAGGTTGCGTGTGGTCGTGATCGGGTCGAACAGGAATGGCGTGACTTCCGACCGCCCAAGGTGGACGGCACTGGCTTCCAGGATTACTGGCACCCAGAAGAAGGCACTCAGGCCGGTCCCGATCGTGATGCCGATGGAAATCCGGCGCAGGGCATCTTTCCAGTGCACCCGGCCTCCCGACCACGCCACGCCGATCACACCCGCGATGAGCGGGGCCGCTAGGAGGCTGGTGATGTTGTGGGTGAGGACGAGCGCGGCGACTGCCACCCCGAAGGCACCGACCCATGCGCCGTCGCCGTGCCACGCCCGCCAAGTGGCAAGGAGGGCCCACGGCAGGATGCCAAGCGCAAGCGCCTCGGGCACCTGTGCGCGGTCGTAGAGGTTGGTGAAGAACGGATATGGTGCGAGGACGAATGCGGTCGCCGCGACGACGGCGCCGATGCGGTCATCCATGACGTGGCGTGCGAGGGCGTAGGTGCCGGTTGCGGCGAGGGTGACGGCGATGACGCCGGTCCACTGGAAGGCCGCGATGATCGGCAGGCCGAACCCGCGCAGGGCGGTCGCGAGGGCGTACATCCCCGGTGCGTAGTAGTTGAATAACGGGTAGCCGTACCCCATCGCGAGGTCGGGCAACCACCGTGGGTACCAGTCGCCGGCCTTCAGGGCGTCGCCGACGAGGAAGAGGCGGATGAGATGGTTCTCGCCGTCGAAGGTGGCGGACCAGTCGAGGCGCGGGTCAAGCCACGGCCACGTGACGCACGCGATGGAGGCAAGAAGGATGACACCAGTGATGGCGCGCACGCGCATGTTCCCGACGGCCGTGGCCCCCGGTTGGGTGCACCAATCGAGGCGCGCCCGCATGCGCCGTGGGGCGTCTCACTCAACACTACCGGTTGTGGGCCCGTTTGACCTTTTTTCCGTGGTTGCGATCTGGTTGCCCACCATGAATGTGGTTGGATCTTGCGCGTCGACCCCGAGAACAGGCCGGTTCCCCATGCCGGGATTGGGGCGGGCGTGGCCCAGGCGCAGATGACTGCGGGGTGGTGCAGTGCCTTGGCGGGCATGGTGGCAAAGGCGAACTCTCGGCTTCTCCGGTGTATCGTGTCGGGCAGGCCCTGAGCGAAGCGGATATGAATACGGGGTGGTGCGGTGGCTTGGAAACATGCGCCGGGGATGACAGGAGATGGTGTCCGATGCGAATCAGTGCGGTGCGGTGCTTTGAGGTGCAAGGTCCGGCGGAGATTCCCGCCCAAGAGGAACGGCAGGTCGGCATGCTGGACATCTACCCGCACTTCGCTTCCCGGCCACCCGCCGGGGCGCGCGACCACCAGACCGGGGTCTACGTGCAGGTCGAGGAGGCCGGAGGGGCGTACGGTCTCTTTGGGCCAATCTTCCCCGAGACGGTCCCGCTGATCCAGAACAAGCTTGCCCCGATGATCACCGGGCAGGACCCGCGTGCCGGCGAGTACCTCTGGGATGTGATGTACCGCAGCGATCGCCACGCGCGGAAGGGCTATCTCATGATGGCGATCAGTGCCGTCGACTGTGCCCTCTGGGATCTGCGGGGCAAGTTGGCCGGCGAACCGGTCTGGCGTCTACTCGGTGGCCCGACCCGCCCAACGGTGCCCTGCTACGCCTCGATGCTTGGCTACAGTCACGAACCGGCAAGGATTGTCGCGCGGGTTCGTGAGATGGTCGATGCCGGCTACCGTGCCCAGAAGTGGTTCTTCCGCTACGGCCCGAACGATGGCCTGGTTGGCATGGAACGCAACGTCACCCTCGCCCGCATCGTCCGCGAGGCAGCTGGCCCGAACATCGATCTCATGTTCGATTGCTGGATGGGATGGGACCTCTCATACGCCACGCGCATGATCGAACGACTGGAACCGTTCCGCCCACGCTGGCTTGAGGAGGCCGTACCTGCCGACCGCATCGCCGAGTTCGCGCAGATGCGTGATGCCGGACGGGTGCCAATCGCGACCGGCGAACACGAATACACGCGGTGGGGGTTCCTGCAACTCCTGCAGACCGGTGGTGTCGATGTCCTGCAGGCTGATCCTGACTGGTGCGGTGGAATCTCGGAACTGGTCAAGATTGGCACGCTTGCCTCGGCCTACGGACGCCATGTGATCCCGCACGGCCATTCGGTCTACGCTGCGGCGCACGTGGTCGCATCACAACCGCCGGTCACCTTCCCGATGGCCGAATACCTCGTGCGGTACCAGCCAATGGCCCAGCACTTCCATACCCACATGCTTGCGCCTGAAGGTGGGGCGATCACCTTGCCGACACTTCCCGGCCTCGGGATCGAGATTGATCCCGCAAAGGTCACATCCCGCCGGGATCTGTAGGGTCCATTGCGCGGGCCGGATTAGCCAAGCAAGGCGGTCTTCAATCAGGGGCGATGGGGTGGCGCGCGGTTACACTGCCGGGCAAGCGCATGTAAATCAGGGGCGGGACGGGTGGGGTTCCTGGTGACATGACTCCTGACCCCCTTCCCAAACTCAGTCAATACAAAGGGGCACCGGACGATGCAACGCGTGGCAGACCTTGATACGCCGTCGATGGTGGTGGATCTCGACAAGCTGGAAGCGAACATCCAGCGCTTGCAGGCCAGCCTGGATTCGCTTGGCCTCGCCAATCGCCCTCACATCAAGACCCACAAGATCCCGGCCATCGGTCACATGCAGATCGCGGCCGGCGCCAAGGGGATCACCTGCCAGAAGCTTGGCGAGGCGGAAATCTTTGCCGATGCCGGGTTCGATGACATCCTGATCCCCTACAACCTCGTCGGTGCACCCAAGATGGAGCGCCTGACCCGTCTTGCCCGCCGCGTCAAGATGACCGTCGCCGTCGACGGGGCGGTCGCGGCGCGTGCGATCGCCGAGGCGTGCGATGCCGCCGGGGTCGAGGTGACCTTGCTGATCGAGGTTGACACCGGCATGCACCGTGCGGGCGTGCAGTCACCCGAGGATGCGCAGACCCTTGCCCGCGCCATTGCCGACAGTCCCGGCGTCCGTTTCGGTGGCCTGATGTGCTACCCCACCAAGCCGGCGATGGTTGCCTTCCATGCCGAGGTGCGTGATCGACTGACGCGCGACGGAATCCCCCTCGAGCAGTTCAGTGGCGGTGGCACCGGGGCCCAGCAGGTCTCCAAGGATGCCGGTTGCACCGAACACCGGTCGGGCACTTACTCCTATAACGACCTCTCGGTCTGGCGTGCGGGCAACTGCGAACTTGACCAGTGTGCGATGAGTGTCCTGGTGACGGTCGTCTCCACCAGCTGCCCGGGGTTCAGCACCATTGACGGTGGCAGCAAGACCTTCACGAACGATGCCCTGCAGACCACCGGGGTGAACGGGTACGTGCGTGAGTTCCCGGAGATCTATCTGGAGAAGATGTCGGAGGAACATGGCGTCCTGAACCTCTCCCGCCTGACCGATGCCAGTGCGCGTCCGCGGGTGGGTGACAAGATCCATGTGATCCCGAACCATGCGTGTGGCACTACCAACCTGCACGATGTGGTGTATGGATACCGTGCCCACGGGTCGCGTCCGGGGGACGGGACATTGAGTGGTGACGAGTTGATCGAGGTTGAGTGGCCGGTCCCTGCCCGTGGCAAGATCCGGTAAATCCATCGCCGGGACGGCACGCGGTTGGCATGTGAGTCCCTGCCTGTCCCGGGCAGGGACTGCGTTCCAGACTGGATCTTGAAGGGATAATCGGCATGATCGGCGGCATTTTCGGCGACCTGACCCGTGTGCGCGATGCCAGGTCGGCACGGTCATCCAGTTGGGATCACACCGGACGCAACGCTGACCCATGGGTGATCGCTCCGGGGCAGACCATCACTCTCGCCGATATCCAGGGGCCAGGGTGCATCACCCATGTCTGGATGACGCAGGATTGCCGGCGCACCGTGGTCGACCGGGTTGTGACCGACCCCGACTACTACCGCAAGGTGGTGGTGCGCATGTACTGGGATGGTCAGGCGCATCCCAGTGTCGTGGCACCCCTTGGCGACTTCTTCTGCCTGGGGCATTCCCTGGTGAACAGTTTCGCCTCACTGCCCTTCACGTCGTCGGTGCGTCCGGAACAGGCGTACAAGTTCGGCGGTGGCGCGGCCCTCAACTGCTACCTGCCGATGCCGTTCAACCGGCATGCGCGCATCGAGGTCACCAACGAGAACGATGTGCCATACCGGCAGTACTTTTACGTCGACTACGAACTCTACCGGCAGGACCTTCCCGCCGAGACGGCCTACTTCCATGCCCAGTGGCGACGGGTCAACCCAACGTCATCGTGGGATCCGCGCGTGATCGTCAACTCGCCCGAGGCCGACGTAGCGAACCTTGAGGCCGAGAGCCGGGCCAACTACGTGATCCTCGAGGCCGAGGGACAGGGGCATTACATCGGGTGCAACATCTCGGTCACCAACTTCCAAGGAACGTGGTGGGGCGAGGGTGACGACATGATCTTCATAGATGGGGAGACGTGGCCTCCTTCCTTGCACGGCACTGGTTCGGAGGACTACTTCAGCCAGGCGTGGGAGAACCAGGAGACAGCATTCCCGATGTGCGGGTCGACGATCTTCGAGGGTCGCAAGCCGGGCTACCAGACCTCCTACCGCTTCCATCTGGTTGATCCGGTCCGCTTTGCGAAGAGCATCCGCGTGACGATGGAACACGGCCATGGCAACCATTCGGCGAACGACTGGGCCTCGACGGCGTACTGGTACCAGACCTTGCCGGGGGTGCCGTTCGGGATCCCTCCAGTGGCGGAACGCTTGCCGATCCGCCTGGGCGACCTTGGTGTGTTGCCGATGCTTGCCCCGGGCACGATTCCAGCCCATCCCGGTGGCGCGAATGCCGAGATGCAGTCGATGAGTGCGCGTCACCGGCAGAAGGTGGCCGACCGCGATGCGGCTGCGGCGGCGGAGTCTGCCCGGTTGTGGTCCGAGGCGCAGCAGTGGAGCCAGGAGAACACCACCCAGGCCCGTGATGTCCGCCGTCGATGGCTAGGGGAGGCGTAGCGACCCCGGTCAATCGGGATCGGGATTTGGGGGTGGGGCAATGTCGTGGATGACGGCCGAGGGCTGGCGCTAACTTTCCTCAACACCAAGGAACCGTGCCAGGTCGGTGAGTTCGGCGCGAAGGGCATCGGGATACGACGGGTCGGTTGGGGACTCGCCGGTGACGTAGCCGATATCGGTTTGCATCGTCCCGGTGGTCACCGAGATGTTCGCCCACCCTACCGCTTGATCGCGCCATAGGAGGGGCATGGCGTAGTACCCGCGCACGCGCTTGGGGGCCGGCACATACGCCTCGAACCGGTACTCCCAACCCCAGAGGATCTCGAACCGGCCGCGGTCCCAGACTACCGGATCAAATGGTGTGACGATGCGCACGGCGTCGGGCGCTTCTGGCGCCGAGGCCGGGTCTTCATGCGCCGGCCAATACCAGTCGGTGCCGTCGATGCGGGTGGATGCAAGCCTTGCCAAGGCACGGTCAAGCATGCCCTTGCGCTTGCCGTTCCACTGCGGCAGGGCAGCCCACTGCATGACCCAGATGATGAAGCGCAGTCCCTTGAAGGTGAGGGGGGCGTACGTGTCGATGAGGACATCCACGAGGCGGTCGGCGGCGGCGTGAGGGTCTTCGGGCGGAGTGCGGTCCGGTGCAGCGGCATACAGGCGTGTGCCACCCTGCCGGCCGGCGACGCGCAACGCACCCCGGTAATGCATGCGGTCCAGGAGTTGCGTCGATACCTTGGAGTTGCCACCAAACCAGTTGAGGCCGGTACCGAGCTTGAAGGCTTCGTCGACGTCGCGCGGGTGGACGGTGCCTCGGGAGGCGATGAAGTCCCGTACCGCGCGGGAGACCTCTTCGGTGTCCGTGTCCCGCTTGTGTCGGTCGGGGCGCGGGTGCATCAGGGCGTGCACGTCGCGAGGCAGGTAGCCGTAGTTGATGAACGTGTCTTCCTCGATATCGAGGTCGGGATAGGCGCGTTCGAGGTCACCGGCACGGTAGCCGGGCACACGGTGGCGGAGGGTCAGGTCCTGCGCGCGGGCCGGTGAACGGATGGGATCGGCCTGCACGAACCCCGGTTGTTGGAGGGCGTCGCGCAGTGATGGCGCCCTGCGGAGGGTGCGCACGACGGCGAACCGCCTGATGTCGTCGAGGGTTGGTGACACGTGCGGAAGATACCGCGTGCCGATGGGTGGTGTCCGTTGATGAGGGTATCCGGGACCGTGCGACGAGTAGCCACGGGAGGTCCGGAGATGTTGGTGCCCGACTTTCAGGCGGCAATGGGCATCAACCGGTCACACGGGAGGCGAGGTACCAGTCCACGGGAGCGCGGTCATCGGTCAGCGCGGGTACCCGACGTGCAACCGGTCTCCATGGCGGTGCTTCGGCCCACGTGTCGTTCCGCTCCCGTTCTTCCGGACGGACGTCGCGGGCGACCAGGCGTCCGCGCGATGGTTCAGTGCCGGTACGGCCATCCGACAGTCCGGGACGTACCTGGCTGGCGAGACGGTTCGCGTCGATGGCGACCGATCCGGCAGTCGCCACCCAGTTCTGCAACAGGTCGTACTCTTCCATGCCGGGCACCGCCGTTGCCAAGACGTCGGCCTCCGGGAAGACAACCTCAAGGCTGTGCATGAACGCCGGCAGGAACCGTCCGCCCGGCCATCCATCGATCACGTTCACGGCGTACCTGCCGTCCGGGCGGAGAACCCGGTGCACCTCACGGGTGAACTCGACGGTTGTCAGGTGCCACGGAACGGCGAAGTCGGAGAAGGCATCGCCGATCACCACGTCGTAGTAGGCGTCTGGCAATCGCCGGATCGTCTGACGTGCATCGGCATGGTGGGCAATGATCCCGCTGCGATCCCCGTCGGTGGGAAGCGCATTGACTGGCCCGCCAAGCCGTACACCGAGCCACCGCATGGCCACTGCGGTCACGTCGGGATCGAGTTCGATGACGTCGATGCGGCTGCCGGGGGCGATTGCCTCCAGGTAGCGCGGAAGGGTGTAGCTTCCTCCGCCGATGAAGAGGGCGTGCAACGGTCGTGGGGTGGGATCCGCATCCGCCCATCCGGCAGAGGTGATGCCCGCCGAGACGATCATGTCGCCGAGTGCTTGCGAGATTGGCGAGAGGAGAAGCCGGGGCGCATCCGGTGCGGTGCGTCCCTGAATGGCACGGTCCAGGCGCATCGTTCCGAAATCGTCCTGGCCGACCGATGACCAGTCAATGCGGATGCAACTGTAGGCGGATTCCACCAGGCACGGAGACGAGGCCATCCGGTCGCGGCCACCGCTGAGCCTGCGGGAGGCGGCATTGACTTCGATGACATGCGTGAAGCTTGCAGACACCACCACCCATGCAGCCACGGCCCAAAGACCCACGGTAATCCCGGTACGTACGGATCTCCGTCCACTGGAGGGATTGGAGGCCAGGCCGAGCATCGTGAGCGTCACCGCAACCAGGGCAAGGGTGGTGCGCGTGCCGAACAGGGGCACGAACACGAAGCCAGTGCCGAATGCCCCCACGATGCTGCCGGCGGTGCCTACCGCATTGAGGCGTCCGACGACTGGGCCGGCATCGTTGAGGTCGCGCGTGGCCATCAGTTGATGGGTCACCAATGGGCCGGTGGTACCGAGGAGGATGCACGGCAGGAACCCGCAGGCCGTCACCAGCACCATGAGACGCACGAGCGGAGGCAATCCCATCGCGAGGTCGTCAATCGAGAACACCTGGGCGATTCCGGCGATGGCAAGTGTCCAGACAGCTGATCCCAACAGGGCCCACTCGAGGATTGGTCCTGGGTTCAGTCGCCGGGCGAGGCGGCCGCCGATGTCATTGCCAAGCGCTATGCCACCGAGGACCACACCGATCACCGCCGTCCACGTGTAAAGGGAAACGCCAATGGCTGGCGCAAGCACGCGTCCCATGACCAGTTCCAGGACAAGCGTTGAGAAACTGCTCCCGGCGACAATGACAAATGCCCGCCATGGCGTTGTAAACTGGCGTAGGTCTGGCGGGACTATCGAAGGCACTGGCATCTCAATCGGGTCATGGACGTTGGACTTGGTGACGGGACGGGACCGGGTTTGGCGGTTGTGTTGCGACGGGCAGTGTGGATTGCACCAATGGTCCGACATAGTGCCCGACGCACGTCCCGTGCGGTACAGTACCATCGGCAGGGAGCCGCGACGCGCGTTACCATTATGGTAATGAGCAATCGTTCGTAGGCGCGGTTGATCCCGACGGCCCAGTGGCACAGGAGGCGGTGACTGTGAAATTTCTTCCCATTATTGGTGCGGCAGTCGTTGCACTAATCATCGGTGGCGCAGCGGCGTGGTTCCTGAAGCCAGAGCCACCCAAGGAAGTCGTGGCTGCCCCTCCGATTGAGGGTGAGCATCACGAAGAGCATTTCGAGGAACACACGATCAAGGACCGCATCATCACGCTTGCGGACCCAGGTGCCAAGCGGTACCTGAAGCTGACCCTCGGGCTCATGGTTCGTGACTTGACACCGAAGCCGGCCGCTGCTGGTGGAGAGATTGAGTTCATCGCGTATTCCGAACCCGAGGCCACCGACGGCGTCGATACCGCGGCTCCTGCGAACAAGCCGGCAGTCCTTCCCAACCTCCTCAAGGTCCAGGATGTGATCACCTCCACCTTGGGTTCCAAGCGTGTTGATGAACTCAACAACGCCCTTGGCATGGAGCGTGCCCGTGAGGAACTCAAGGGGCGCATCAACGCTGTCCTGCCCAAGGAAAAGCAGGTTGCCGAAGTCCTCTTCCTGGAATTCGTGATCCAGTAGCCGTTTCCCCCGCCTAGCAGGCGCTTCATCCGCGATAAATGCTTTCCCGCCCGTCCCTCTTCTGGGGACGGGCGGTTCGCGTTTACTGGCCGGTGCAAGACGCAGTTAGGGGCCACGGTATGGATACCCAGATAGACCGCCTCCACCCGGATGCCGACCGGATTGGCCCGTGCGGGCGTCCAGTCGGCATCGCGCACGTGTGCGAGGTCAGTCCAGGAGGTCGTAGGCCGGTAGCGTGAGGAACTCGGTGAATTCCTCGCCCAAGGCGACTTCGGCGAAGAGCCGGGATGCATCCTCCCAGCGGAACCGCGCATATGACGCGCCCATGGACGCCTCGATCTTTGCGAGTTCCTCGGCCTGCAGGTGACGGATCCAGTCGGCGGTGATCGTCACACCTTCTGCCGTCTTGGCGGCGTTTCGCGTCCACTGCCAGACCTGTGCCCGACTGATCTCGGCAGTGGCGGCATCCTCCATGAGGTTGTTGATCGCGACCGCTCCCGATCCGCCAAGCCATGCCGCCAGGTACTGCAAACCCACACTGATGTTGTTGCGCACCCCGGCCTCGGTGACCTGGCCGGGTGTCTGCGCGAGGGCCAGCAGGTCGGATGCCGTCACATGCACATCGGGACGCTGACGACCGATCTGGTTTGGGTGATCGCCCAAGACGGCGTTGAATGCCTCCAGCGCCGTCGGGATGAGGTCCGGATGGGCCACCCAGGTGCCGTCGAAGCCATCGCGCGATTCCCGCGTCTTGTCATCGCGCACGCGGGCCAGGGCTGCATTGGTCACCTCAGGATCACGACGGTTCGGGATGAAGGCGGCCATGCCACCCATCGCGAACGCACCACGCTTGTGGCAGGTCTGCACCAGGAGTTCGGTGTAGGCACGCATGAACGGCACCGTCATAGATACGGTCACCCGGTCCGGAAGCATCATCTCCGGACGCGTCCGGAACTTCTTGATGGCACTGAAGATGTAGTCCCACCGGCCCGCATTCAGCCCCCCCGAATGGTTGCGGAGTTCGTACAGGATCTCATCCATCTCGAACGCCGCCAGGATGGTCTCGATCAGGACGGTCGCCTTGATCGTGCCCTGTGGAACCGAAAGGGCATCCTGGGCGAAGACGAAGACGTCATTCCAGAGGCGCGCTTCCAGATGGCTTTCCATCTTTGGCAGATAGAAGTACGGGCCAGATCCGCGCGTCAGGAGGCGGTGACCGTTCCGGAAGAAGTACAGGCCGAAGTCGAAGAGGCTTGCCGAGACTGGTGCGCCATCGACGTACAGGTTCTTCTCGTGAAGGTGCCACCCGCGCGGACGCACCACCAGGGTGGCGGTCGTGTCGTTCAGGCGGTACATCCGCCCATCAGGTCCGGCGAACGACAGGGTTCGGTCGATGGCCTCGGTCAGGTTGACCTGACCTTCAAGGAGGTTGGTCCATGTCGGTGCGAGGGCGTCCTCGAAGTCGGCCATGAAACAGGTCGCCCCAGAGTTCAGGGCATTGATGACCATCTTGCGGTCGACTGGCCCGGTGATCTCGACGCGCCGGTTGGCAAAGTCCGGGGTCACTGGGGCCACGTGCCAGTCGCCGGCGCGCACATCCGCCGTCTCCGGCAGGAAGTCCGGCAGGATTCCCGCATCAAGGTCGATCTGGCGCGCGTGGCGGCGGGCCAGAAGTTCCAGGCGACGCTGATTGAACTGCCGGTGCAGTCGCGCGACGAAGGCGAGTGCCTCTGGTGTCAGGACCTCCTGCGCGACGCCTTCCAGAGGCTTCCGGACGTCAATCCCATCGAGTGCTGTCATTGTTGAAATGCTCCCATTGCGGGTGCCAGTCTACTGCCTGACGACGGGGCATCTAGGACAGGACGTGGTTCCGGTGGCGTGCCTTGGACAATCCCGTTGCCTCGCCTGATTGCCACTGGTTGCACGGAGGCCGTTCCGTACAAGCGTCACCGGGGTGCAACCGTTTCCCGGAGCGTCATCGCATCGACTGTGCTAGCCTGACCAGACATGGCCTCTCCACCATTGGGTGCCGCGCCGACTGACCTGTCTGCCGATCGACTGGTAACGGCGTCGAGGGTATCGGCCGTGCCTGGGGTGGGCGATGCCCCGAGTGGTCAGGAGATTTCCCGGTCCACCCCGCATTCTTCGTCACCGGCACCGTTCCGGACGGTCCGTCCCAAGGGTGTGCTGGCGCTTGCATGGCCAAGCGTGGTGGAGAACCTGCTTCTCCTCATGCTGAATACCGGAAGCCTGATGATGGTCGGGCACCTCGGGTCGGCGGCCATGGCAAGCGTGGGCGCTGCCGGACAGATCTCCAATGTGGTGATCATTGTCTTCACGGGCCTTGCGGCCGGAACGACGGCACTGGTGGCCCGGGCAGTCGGGGCAAATGACGGTGCCGAGACACGGGCGATTGCGCGTCAGTCACTCCTGTTCAGCGTGGCGGTGGCGTTCATCCTTGCCGTCCTCGGGAGCATTTTCGCGGCGCCCCTGCTTGGCGTCCTTGGGGTCGCCCCTGAGGTATCAGGTGATGGCGTTGCCCTCCTGCGGGTTGCCCTGATGATGCTTCCGGTCCTTGTGGCGGGTGTCCTGTCCGGATCGGTCCTTCGCGGTGCCGGTGACACGCGCACTCCGATGTGGAACACCGGTATCGCCAACGGCGTGAACCTTGTGGTCGCATCCGTGGCCATCTACGGCCTTGGACCGGTTCCGGCACTTGGCGTTGAGGGTGTGGCTGCCGGGTGGGTTGCCGGGCAGGGCATCGCCGGGGTCCTGGGTGTGTGGTCGCTAGCGCGTCAGACGCGGGGTCCCCTCATGGGTGTCCTTGACCAGATGGCACGTCTCGAGGGGTGGCGGGTTGACATGCCGGTCCTGCGACGCCTGATGGCAGTGGGAGGCCCGGCTGTCGGCGAGTATGCCTCGATCCAGATGGGCATGATCATCTTCTCGATCATGGTCGTCCACATGGGCACGGCGGCGTTCGCGGCCCAGCAGGTGGTCTTCAGTGCCGCCAGTGTTTCGATGCTGCCGGGACTTGCGTTCTCGGTCGCAGCGACCACCCTAGTAGGGCAGCATCTGGGCGCGGGTGATCCGGCGTCGGCGCGGGCTGCCGGGTGGAGAAGCACGTTTGCCGCAGCCGGATGGATGTCGCTGGCCGGACTGGGGTTCCTGCTCTTCCCGGAACCACTCCTCCGCCTGTACACGAATGATCCCGATGTCATTGCTGCCGGGTCGACGGGCATCCGCATGGTCGGGATTGGCCAACCGTTGCAGGCGGCGGCCTTTGTGCTGTCCGGGGCACTGCGGGGTGCCGGCGACACCCGGACCACACTGATGGTCGGATCACTTTCCATGTGGGGAGTGCGACTGATGACCGCCGCCACGTTCGGCATTGGCCTTGGGTGGGGCGTGGCCGGCATCTGGCTTGGCTGGTGTGCGGACTGGTGGGTCCGCGGGCTGTGCTACCTATGGATTTTCCATCGAGGCAAGTGGCAGAAGCTCAAGGTCTAGCCAATTCCTGGTTTGGGTGCCCGTGCGTCCGGTCAGTTCAGGATGCGCGCGAAGTACTCCCCGGTGAGGTCAGTGGCGTCGAGGATGTCCGGGTCAAGTGGGTGGTGATCGGCGAGACGGATCGAGGCTGGGCCGTCCTTGAACCCATGCCCGGTCAGAACACAGATCACGTGATCGTCGGCACCTATCTGGCCGGCCCGGGCGGCGTCGATGAGACCGGCGACCGAGGTTGAACCCGCGGGTTCGATGAAGAGGCCCTCATGTCTCGCAAGCATGGCCTGTGCGTCCCAGACGGACGTATCGGCAACAAGGTGTCCATCGCCTCCCGTCGACCGGATGGCGTGGAGGGCGCGGGTGGCGTCGAGATCGATGGGCACGCCGAGGCCGGAGATGGCGGTATGTGCTTCACCCGCCCCGAGGGTGCGTGCGGTGTCCTTGCCCGCCCGCAGGGGCCCGACGACGGTGTCATTTCCGGACGGTTGCACGCCGTGGATGCGGATTGCACGATTGGCGTGACCGGTCAGGGAAGTCGGGTTGGGGAGTCCCCGGAAGATCGCCGTGAGAAGGCCTCCACCACCGATCGGGGCAAAGATGCGGTCGGGTGAACCCGACGGCACGTTTGCGAGTTCGGCACCGAGGGGTTCAATCCCCGCCATTGCCTCCGGTGCGATCTCGTAGGCGGAGGTGCCAAGAGGCATTCCGAACGATGCACAGACGGTTGCCAGACGGTCGATGAGGATCCGCACCGCCACAGGTGTGTCAAGCATGCCCCGGACGCGGACGATGCGGGCACCATACGCGCGGATCTGGACCAGTTTGGCTTCTGGTGCCTCGACCGGCACGCAGACGATGCATGGTAGTCCGGCCGCCGCGCTGTAGGCGGCCAGGGAAGCACCGGTGTTGCCCGAAGAGGTTGCGAGGACGAACGGGTGTCCGTGGTCGTGATGCCGGGTGACGAACCGTGCGGCGAAGCGGTCCTTGTACGACCCGGTGGGATTGACCTGTTCAAGCTTGAACCAGAGGTTCCGCAGCCCGAGGTGCGGTCCAAGCCACCGGCTGCGGATGACGGGCGTGTTGCCCTCACCAAGTGAGATGGGATCGCCGTCCAGGTGGGTCGGTGGCTTTGTCACGCGCACATCGTGCCACGCGGCGCCGTGG
>DDYL01000196.1:15183-15818 GCA_002347925.1 Chloroflexi bacterium UBA2235
CGCACGAAGTACGCCGCACCGGGCACGAATGCGAAGTCATTGGGTGGGAAGCCACAGACGTGACCCACCTGCCCGATTCCGATCAGCTGACATCGAGATCAGTGCAAATCAGGATGGCACTCGGGGTGCCTCGGGTACTTGAGACGCTGTCTCGCCGTCATTGCGTCGCAAGTACCAGCGACGGATTGCCAGTTACAAGCAAATCAGATGCGTGAGGCTGATTGTTGAAGAGGGTCCGATTGATCGTTCCCGTATGTGTGTCATGGATACACAGGCCCAGATCACCCACCAGGGCGAACCCGCAGATTGGTGCTGGCGCCTAGACCCGTGCAGGTGCGACGGTCCTTGTCCGGGTAGGTGTGACCGTCCCCACGGATGGTGGCGTCCGTGTCGGTGTCGCGGTCGCGGTTCGGGTGACGGTCACCGTTGGGACTGTGGTCACGGTTTGGGTGACGGTCACGGTTCGGGTGGGTGACGAGGCGACGGTCGCGGTGCTGGCGCCTAGACCCCGTGCAGATGCGACGGTGCTTGTCCGGGTAGGTGTGACAGTCCGCACGGACGTTGGCGTCCGTGTCGGTGTCGTGGTTCGGGTGACGGTCACCGTAGGAACTGTGGTCGCGGTTCGGGTGACGGTC
>DDYL01000145.1 GCA_002347925.1 Chloroflexi bacterium UBA2235
CGCCTTGTGCAGCCCTTCCCTAATGGGGCCCGCCTCTCCCCTTCACGCAACTGCATTTGGTTCGCCGCTAATGCCTGACGCGGACACCGAAACCAGGCTTTTGCGCGACTTGGTTTCCGCCAGAAAGGGTTCAAATGTTGTCCGCGGGCACCCTTGCCCGCATCTCACTTTTCTGCAAGTTGGGAATTTCCCGATCCGGACGCTATTCCAGAGATGAGGTACACGGGTAATGCCTGGCAGTGGACGTCTCGAATGCGGCTGCGCTGGGAAGCCGACGGATACCAACGGGCAGTCATGCCCACAGGCCAAAGTGCCTCACGCCCGCCACCCGTCCGCCCTGACCAGGAGATCAGGTGGTCGCCTCAAGCGAGGCACTTGGACTGGGCCTTGCCAGTGTCAAGTTCGTCAACCTACGGACCGATCGATAGTCCGGTTACAAGGCTTTGCCGAGACAGGTGCTATGGGTACTGGCGAGATACGGTGGATACAAGGGGATCTGTGAATATCCCTGCCCTTCGTACAAGGCGACCGCCCAATGCATGACGGTCCCTGTCTCGAGGGCAGCCGCACGGTAGCCAAGCGCTAAAGCCTCGACTTCAAGCGAACGAAGGATCCGCACCCCGATACCTTGCCGGCGATATGGCGGGACCGTGTACATCCGCTTTACCTCGGCAGTTCCGGGCAGCGCGCCAAGCGGGCAGATGCCACCGCACGCGACCGCAACATCGCCGTCGTAGGCTACGAGAAACGCACCGCGAGGAGACCTGAACTGAGGTGGGTCGGCGAGTGCGAAACCTCTAAACCCGAACAACTCGCCCAGTTCGGCCTGCTGCGCCTCCTGGAGGGTGCGTGCGTCCGGCGTGTCGACCGGGACCAATCGAAGCGTGACCGCCACCGAAACCGAGGGGACTTGTACCTCGCCTCTTGTGTCACCGGGCCTTGTCACGGACAGACCCTCCGCGTTTCTCGTTCCCGCATTTGGGAACCGAACTTTTGATCCCTGCCACGTTACCAACGCGTTCGACCCATCTGCAGGATTCCGCATGGTCCGAGGGTGGTTCGCCGTCTGCTAGAGATCCTTTGCGAAGCAGACGCTGTACCCGTTTCCAATGTACGGCGGGTACGTGGGGATCGGCAGGTACCCCATCCCTGTGTAGAGGGAGATTGCCCAGGTCATCGTGCTCCCAGTCTCAAGCCCGATCCGACTGTATCCAAGGATCCGGGCATGATCTTCGAGGACGGTGACCAGCCAACGGGAGATCCCTTGCCGTCGACGGTCCGGGACGGTGTACATGCGCTTGATTTCGGCATGTCCGGGAAGTGCCGACAGCGCCGAGACGCCTCCGCATGCGACGAGGTCATCCCCGTCGTAGACCACTACAAAGGCACCACCGGGATGGGTGAACGGCACCGGGTCGAGCCGGTTCAGATCATCAAATCCAAAGATTGACCCAAGTTCACGTTGCTGCGCGTCCGACAGGGTCTGAGCGTCCGGGTGGTCAACCGGAAGCATTCGCACGGTCAGTGCGTCAAAAGAGGATGGCTTGGTCACCCCCTTGTTGTAGCGCATGTGACCGCTAGGCACTGCCATGCGCAAGTCACGGAACGGAGCCGTCGGACACCACGCCTGAGGATGTCCGGGGTACGGTTAGGGGTACGATCAAGTCACNNAGGATCGAACCAATGTGGACTTCCCATGAAATCATCGCAGGCGGACTGAAGATTCATTACTTGCGCACCGGCGGTGGTGGCCCACCACTCGTCCTTGCTCACGGTGCAACCGACAACGGCGGATGCTGGGTTCGCCTCGCGACAGCCCTTGCCGATACGTTCGACGTGATCGTGCCCGATGCGCGGGGGCATGGCCTGTCCGATGCGCCGGAGGGCGATTACTCGGCATCCACGCTCGGTAACGACCTCGCGTCGTTCATTGAGGCACTGCATCTGGATCGGCCACTCGTGGGAGGGCACTCAATGGGTGCGAACACCACGCTTGCACTGATTGCAAACCACCCGCGCCTGGCAAGGGCCGCCTTTCTCGAGGACCCGGTCTTCCGGATGGAACCCGCAGCATCCACGCAGGAGATTGTGTCCAGACGTGCACGCATGCGAGAGGAGGCTCACGCAAGGGCCTCTATCGGGCATGAGGGGATCGTTGCGCAGGGGCGTGCGCGAAATCCGCTTTGGGACGATGTCGAGTTTGACAACTGGGCGACCGCCAAAATGCAGGTGCGCGATGCATTCTTTACGGCAATCCCTGAAGCGTTCGATTGGCAAGGGTTGCTTGGAATGGTGGAGTGCCCAACGCTATTGGTCATCGGAGACCCGTCGCTCGGGGCGATCGTAAACCCCGATGCTGCCGGCGAAGCCGAGCACCTTTGTCCGACACTCGAGATCGCTCACATTCCCGGTGCCGGGCACAACATCCGACGCGACCGGTTTGCACCTTTCCTCAGCGAGGTCGGGGCCTTCCTAGCCCGTAACGCCTGACCCTGGGAATGCAATCGACGGGGGGCTACATCGCAGCGCCCCCGTCAACGGTAATCATTGATCCCGTTATTGCCGCTGCGTCAGGGGAAATGACAAACCTGACCGTCCGCGCGATGTCCTCAGGAGACATGAGGCGCCCCATCGGGGTCGCAGCCAGGCGCATCCGGTAGTTTTCCGGATTGTCGAGGCTTGTAGTTGCATCGTTCGGACTGTATCGCGTGTCGGCCCGCAGGAAGGGCGTATCGACGTGGCCGGGCGAGACCAGGACACACCGGATGTTTTCGGTGGCGTACGACAGCGCCGCAGATCGCGTCAGACCCACAAGCCCCATCTTGGCAGCGCCATATCCTGGGCTCATCGCGCCGGGGCGCACCGACGCGATCGACCCAAGGTTGATGATCACCCCATGGCCCGCGCGTCGCATTGATGGCACGGCGGCCTTGATGCCAAGGAATGATCCTTTGAGGATGGTGTCCACGATCAAGTCCCACATCGCCTCGGTCTGATCATCAAAGGTCGTCCGCACATTCGCGCCGGCGTTATTTGCAAGCACCGTCACTGGTCCAAAGGCTGCTTCGGTCGCCGCAATGGTCCGCTGCCACTGATCCAGATCACGCACGTCGAGCTCAGACGCGATCGCGCGACCGCCCGCCCTCGTGATCCCGTGTGCCATTGCCTCGGCCTTCGCCAAGTCAACGTCAGCAATCCCAATCGCCGCGCCGCTCGACGCCAGTAGACGCGCCTGTGCGCCACCGATCGCACCCCCCGCGCCCGTAATGACTGCAACTTCTCCATCTAGACGCATGACTCTGGTTCCCCCTCTTGACCTCGAACGTCTCGATGAGCTTTGCACCCGCACGGCGTCAACCTCGCCGAGGACTGCTGCGACCGTCGCTTCGCGTGCACCTGTGGGCACCGCCTCCCTGCCACTCGTACCGATCTCAATCTTCAACAAGTGTGAAAACGCGAGAAGTTCGACAACACGAGAAGTCCGGAGTCACGTGTGCCAATCGGTGATCGGCTCCGGGCGCAAGCCGGTGGCCACGAATCATCGGCACCTCCACCCAGTCCCACGACCACCTGAGCCGAGGCTACCGGAGAAGAGGCGCTCACGCCGGACGCACCAGTCCGGTGTCAGGAACCGCCTCTAGGTCGGCACCTCGCAAATGGGAGGTGTCGTTCCACGACTCAAGGATTGGCCCATCAGGCCACCACGACACGATCGACAGACCGGCATTTCCGGCCGTCAGACGCCACGCGGCGTCGAGGTCGAGACCCAGAAAGAAGCAACCGAGTACCCGCACGACCCCGCCGTGCGTCGCAATCAGGACTGTTTCGCCGGCATGGCGTGCCTGTATGGCCT
>DDYL01000227.1:0-4918 GCA_002347925.1 Chloroflexi bacterium UBA2235
CCCGTCGTGAGCGGCTCCGGTCGGGTCGTGAGAAAGGTGCGATCTCGCCACACCGCCTGGTGATCAGAGGAAGCGGGAGGCGATGTCATTGCTCGCCAGGAGGCCACGGTCGGTCAGGCAGGCACGACTGTCGTCGACTTTAAGGAACCCGTATGGGGCGACTTCTTCGAAGATATTTCGCCACCGATCACGAGGGTCAACGCCGAACCGTTCGATGAACCGCGCGAAGTCGATGCCCTCGTCACGCATCCTCAAGGCGAGCATCGCGGTCTCTCCGGGCAGGGCGTCTTGACCAAGGGTCTCGCTCCCGTCCTCGACCGGACGGCCAGACTGCATCGCGGCGAGGTAGTGATCCAGGCTTCGGACATTCCACGACCGGCGACCGGCGATGTACCGGTGTGCGCCGACGCCGAACCCGTGATAGGCCTCGTTGCGCCAGTACGCAAGATTGTGGCGGGATTCGTGGCCCGGTTTTGCCCAGTTTGAGACTTCATAGTGCCGGAACCCCGCTCGTGCGAGTTCGGGAAGGGCGGCGTCGTACAGGTCCGCCACGAGATCGTCGTCTGGAACTGCCCACTGACCGGTGGAAACTTGCTTGGCAAGGGGCGTGCCCGCCTCGATGGCAAGGGCGTACAGGCTGATGTGGTCCGGTTCGGTGTCTAGGGCTCGCCTCAGGTGATCCTGCCACATCTCCAAGGTTTGCCAAGGCAGGCCGTAGATCAGGTCCAGGTTCACCGAGATCGATCCTGATGCCTTCAATGCCTCAACCGCCCGGATTGCCGTGTCTGCATCGTGAGTGCGCCCGAGACGTTTCAGCGTCGGATCGTCAAGGCTCTGGACCCCCAGGCTTACCCGGTTCACACCGAGGTTCACCCATGAGCCGATCACCACCGGGTTGAAACCGGGGTTCGCCTCAAGCGTCACTTCGGCGGCGTTGGAGAGTGCCCCAAACCGGGCGGTGATGGCCTTGAGAATCGTTTCGAGTTGTGCAGGCTCGAGAAGGGACGGCGTACCCCCACCCAGATAGATCGTTTCGAGTGGAATGTCGGGTTCGGCACCGGGTGAACCGATACCACTATCCCATTCCATCGCCCCCGATTTGTATCCGCTTCGGTTGCGAATCTCTTCGGCAAGCGCGACGACATAGGCTGGGATGTGCTGCTCAACCCCCGCGAAGGTGGCGAAGTCACAGTACGCGCACATCGTTCTGCAGAAGGGGACGTGGATGTAGGCGCTTCGAGGCGTGTGCCACCTTGGAGGTGTCTCGTTCATTTCCCCGTGCAGCCTCTCGCGATTTCAATTCTCTGCACTTGGCCCATCCGCCCCACCCCATCGCCCCCTGGGTCATACGCTTCGCTTGACATTGCCGTGAGGGTACGCCTCTGATCTCCCGCGCGTGGGTGTCGAGATGAAGGTACCCGCATTCGGAAGCGATCACTTGAACACCGGGACCGAAAGTGGGCATTGACTGATCCTGGCCCGGGAGCGCGGGGAACCGCAACCACGCACGGCGGTTCATGCGCCACCACTATCCCGGGGCACTTACGGATCTCGTATTGCGACACCGTGTCGGCGCTCTCGGAGCCCGAGGACTGTTGGATGGTGTGGTGTCGTGACTTCGCACGGTGTGCACTGGAGGTTGGTCGGAGGGCAAAGGGGGTACATTGCAGCGGTGGATGCAAACCAAGTGTCAAACCGGCCGGCGGTTATTGATGTGCATGCGCATGTCCATCACGAATCGGTCATCCGGGACCGGGAAGCATTCGCTTCTCAGGATGCATGGTTCAGGGTGCAGAACCCGCCGGGGTCGCGTCGTTTGTCGACGGTTTCGCGCTTGGTTGCGCAGATGGATGCCGACGACATCGATGTTTCGTGGGCATTGGGGTTCGGTTGGCGGGACCATGGCCTTGCGGTAGATCAAAACGATCTGATCCGTGAAGCCTCTCGTGGGCATGAGAATCGGATCCGGCTTTTTGGGTCGGCAAACCCGGCTGCGGGCCTCGCGGCGATTCGGGAAGTTGAGCGACTGGCGTCCAGTGGGTTTTCCGGGATCGGAGAACTCTTCCCAGACGGGCAGGGGTTTGATCTCACTGACCGCGAGACGATGGCCCCGTTTCTTGAGGTGTGCGAGGCAACCCGGATGGCGATTGTCGTCCACGCGAGCGAACCGGTAGGACGCGACTACGCCGGTCGCGACCGCACGACGCCTGATCGAGTGCTGCAGCTGATCGATCTCGCGGCCGAGGTTGCTCCCAAGGTGACGCTCATCTTTGGTCATCTTGGTGGTGGTCTACCCCTGTACGCGCACATGCCGGATGTCCGGCGCCGGATTGAACGTGCCCTGGTCTGGTTTGACACGGCGGCGTGCAGGTTCTTATGGGATCCATCAGTGCTTGCGGAATCTTCCAGGCTATGCCCCGGTCGGATCCTGTTCGGTTCGGACCACCCGGTAGGAGGGATAGGTGCGATGCGGCGGTGGGTGGATGATGCGAACCTGGTTCCGGAGGTCCGGGGGGGCGTGATGGGCCTGGATGCACCCGGTCTTCGGGTGAATGAGTGAGCGGCAGGTAGCGTTCAGGGCCGGACTCGTTTGGGGGGCGACCCAATCCCCACTCCATCGCCCCCTGATCTGTATACGCTTTGCTTGGCCCACCCCATCGCCCCATCATCGCTATACCCTGCGCTTGCTGAGTTCCGTCTACGCAATGCGCGTTACTATCTCTTCCGAGGAAGAGTGCCCGGTGCCACGCGTCCTGATCGCGACGACGAATGCCCACAAGATCGAGGAACTCGGGGCGCTGCTCATACAGGTTGGCTGCGAGTTTGTTGTGCCTCGTGATCTCGGCCTGGATGACTTCGATGTCGATGAGACTGGATCGACGCTTCTTGAGAATGCCATTCTGAAGGCGGTCAGCTTCGCGCGCAAGGCCGGCTTGCCTGCGCTGGCGGATGACTCTGGCCTTGAGGTTGACGCACTGGGTGGCGAGCCCGGGGTGCGAAGCAAGCGCTATGCCGGACCGGATGCAACGGACGCCGACCGGGTGAGCCTGATCGTGTCAAAGCTGGCGGGCGTTGCCGAGCGCGCCCGAACCGCACGGTTTCGGACCGTGCTGGCTTTCGCGACGCCCGATGCTGTGATCGGGACCGGTTCCGGATCGGTTGAGGGGCGCATTGGTCTCGAACCATTTGGTGCCCACGGCTTTGGCTACGACCCGATCTTCCTCGTTGGCGGACGGCGCCCGACGATGGCGGAACTGACCCCCGCCGAGAAGAATGCAATCAGCCACCGGAGCCGGGCGGTCCAGGCGATCCGTCCGGTTCTGGACACGTGGGTGGCGAGCCAACCCCCCACCGCATCGCTGCCCGACCTACCTACTCTTCACTCCCCAATAGGGTCACCCCTTGATCCCAGAGCTTCGCAAGGTGGGTAACCGGGCAGGCGGCGCACGTGGAGGTGGGGCGGGGCGCAGGATCGGTGGCGGTCCGCCGGTGGTCGAGGACCGCTTGACCGCCGCGATGCAACTCGCGTCCATTCTGGTGTTGGACGTCGGTGCAAATGACCGCCTGGGCCTGGGCAGACGTCTTGGGGTGCCGGTGCCCTTGACCGAGCCTCGTCAGGCGAGTGGACGGGTCCGTGAGGCGGAATTGTTCGAGAAGGCGTGTCGGGAACGCTTGGGGC
This sequence comes from Chloroflexi bacterium UBA2235, assembly GCA_002347925.1. GTDB lineage: Bacteria > Chloroflexota > UBA11872 > UBA12225 > UBA12225 > UBA12225. The sequence continues at coordinate 3,680 of DDYL01000227.1, forward strand.
GGCTCGATCTGACCTTGCTGCAACAATTGCATCGGCTCTTGTCGAATGGCGCAACCCCACTCGGTCCGGTGGTTGACGAGGCGATGCAGGATCGCGTTCGCCTTGGTCTCAGTGGTGAGGGATCCGACGCCTCTGTGGGTACGGTGTCGGCCGCGGATGACACTTCCGAGAGATCCCACTCGACACTCCAACCGTTTGCGTCGCCCGGTGCCTTGCAGAAATCTCCGGAACGCGTACGGATCAGCGAGGATCAGGTGATCGCCGCTCTCGGTCCGGGAGGTTCGATCAACGAGGCGATGGCGGGGTACGAACCCCGGCCTGGTCAGGTTCGGATGGCGCGGGCGGTGACGCGGTCGCTCAACGACGGCCTGCGGCTGGTCATTGAGGCGGGTACCGGAACAGGGAAGAGTCTGGCGTACCTCGTGCCGGCCTCAATGTTCGCGGTTGCGAATGGCCGGCGTGTCGTGATTTCCACGAACACGATCACGCTTCAGGAGCAGTTGTTCAACAAGGACATCCCGGTCCTCCGCAAGGCCCTTCCACACGATGTGCAGGTTGCGGTGCTCAAGGGACGAACGCATTACTTGTGCCTCAGACGGTTGAGGCTCTTCCTATCGAACGGTCTCGACGGTGCTCCCGAACGGATCCTGGCGGCGCGGATCGCAATATGGGTTCGGACCACGGAGACTGGTGATCGCGGCGAACTCGCGATTTCCGAGGCTGAGAGCGCAATCTGGACGAACCACCTCTCGGCGGACGTGATGCATTGCACGACGCGTCTCTGCCGTGACAATCGGTCCGGTCGATGCTTCCTTGCGCGTGCCCGGCGCCGGGCCGAGGGTGCCCACCTGCTCGTCGTGAACCATGCCCTGCTGCTTACCGACCGCGCGATGGAAAACTCAGTCCTTCCCGAATATGACGACGTGATTCTGGATGAGGCCCACCATCTGGAAGCGGTTGCAACCGATCAACTTGGCACCACGGTGAGTGCGCGCGAGATCGGGTTCGAACTGGCTTCGCTAAGCCAACCGCAGGGTGGGACGCGGTTTGGAGGCACGGTTGCCCGTATCGCCGCCGTATTTGTTGAAGCGGCTGGAGAACCCGGGCGCGAACAGATCGCATCGATCACGGCGCCGATCCATGAAGCGTGCGAGACGGCGCGCGTGGCGGTGTCTTCCCTTTTCGAGGTCTCGACAGACCTGATGGACCGTGCATCGCGAGGGGGTCGTGGAGATGCGG
>DDYL01000227.1:5027-8351 GCA_002347925.1 Chloroflexi bacterium UBA2235
GTGAGGCCCGTGAAAGCCTGACCCGCATCCTCGCGGCGCCCGATGACACCGAGGTCTACTGGATCGCCGGTGCCGGTCGCGAGATGACGATGCATGCCGCGCCACTTGCGGTTGACGCGCTGTTGCAGTCGAACCTGTATGAACAGAAGTCGGCGATCATCATGACCTCGGCGACGATCCAGGTTGGAGGATCGTTCAGGCATTTCAGAAATCGCCTGGGATTGCCACAGGACACCATGGTGCTTGAAGTGGCATCGCCGTTCGACTACCCGAAGCAGGCGCTCTTGCTGGTGCCCCGTGACTTGCCGGATCCGACGTCGCCGGCCCACGGCACGGTGATCCAGGACATCCTCGCGGGGGTGGCAAGTGCCATGAATGGCCGGACACTGGTCTTGTTCACATCGTATGCGTCACTCCGGGCGGCGCACGCGCACCTGCGCGAGATGACGCCGCACCTGACGATCCTTGGTCAGGGAATTGACGGGCCCCGGAGCGTGATCCTCGACCGGTTCCGAGCCACCCCCAACGCAATCCTGCTTGGTACGAACAGTTTCTGGGAGGGCATCGACGTCGTTGGTGACGCATTGTCGTGCCTGGTGATCGTGAAGCTGCCCTTCACAGTTCCGAGTGACCCGGTGTTCGCGGCGCGGAGCGAGTTACTTGAGGATTCATTCATGCAACTTGCGGTGCCCCAAGCGGTGCTTCGACTGAAGCAGGGGTTCGGCAGGTTGATCCGTAGCGGCACTGATCGGGGTGTCGTGGCCATTCTCGACTCGCGTCTGGTGACGAGGCGCTACGGACAGACGTTCATCGATTCGTTACCTCCCGCGACCATCGTCCATTGCGGCGCGCGGGAGCTTGCCGGCTTGGTTGGAGACTGGATCACGCGGGTTCCTGACGACCTGGTTCCCGAGCACGTGGCAGGAATCGGAGATGGAACCGGTCTGGAGTGACGCGCTCGGCGGGGATGCCCGCGGACCAGACTCCGGGGGGCGCTTGACAGTCGCAACGGTGCCAACGTAAAGTCGCCGAGAGATGATGGGGATTTCGCTACGGTTTGCATCCCTTGAGGCAAGTTCCTCGGGCAGTGCTTTGCCTGGCGGGTTTTCCTTCTATTTTTTTAGCACCCCGGTGTGAGTTCACGGCCACAATCAGGCCGGACGCGCACCGGGAAAGGCAGGGGAAAAATCCTCTGCCTTTTTTGTTGCCCGCCGGTATTCCTGAACTGGCATGTCGAAATCGAGTGGTGATGGGGTGACAGCGGAGCGCGTGTAAATCAAGGGCGATGGCGGGGTTGTGTAGGCCATCGCAACGACCACTAAAAGGAGACTGGAACCGAAATGATCATCAAGATGAAGCGTGGCGCGACTGATGCACAGGTTGAGGAAGTCGAAAGGCGGATCATCGCTGAGGGGTATACGCCGAGCACGATTCGTGGCGTCGAGATGGCGGTGATCGCAGTGATCGGGAAGCGTCCCGAATGGATGATTGACACGGTGGAGTCGATGGCAGGCGTGGAGCAGGCTATTCCGATCGAGAAGCCATACAAGCTCGCCGCCCGGGACTTCCAGGATGCGACCACGGAGATCCGTCTCGGAGAGGCGACGCTCGGCAGCAATGATGTGGTCATCATGGCCGGACCTTGCACGGTTGAGACGCGTGACCAGTTGCTTGCTACCGCGCGTGGCGTCAAGGAACACGGCGGGCATGTCCTGCGCGGTGGTGCGTACAAGCCTCGTTCATCGCCGTACAGTTTCCAGGGCTTGGGCGAGGATGGCTTGAAGCTGCTTCAGGAGGCGCGTGAGCTCTCCGGTCTGCCCATCATTACCGAGGTGATGGAACCTGGCACGCTTGACACGGTTGTGCGGTACGCCGACGTCCTGCAGATCGGCGCACGGAACTGCCAGAACTATCCGCTCTTGCGCGAGGTAGGACGCACGCGCACGCCGGTCATGCTGAAGCGAGGCCCGAGTGTGACAGTGGAGGAGTGGATCATGGCTGCCGAGTACATCCTCCACGGCGGCAACATGCAGGTGATGATGTGCGAGCGTGGGATCAAGACGTTCGAGAACTACACCCGGAACACGCTTGACATTTCCGCGATCCCGGTCATCAAGCGCCTCACCCATCTCCCGGTGATCGTTGACCCGAGCCACGGAACCGGCAAGTGGCACTTGGTCAAGTCGATGTGCCTGGCATCGGTGGCGGCAGGTGCGGACGGGGTTCTGATAGAAGTGCATCCAACCCCGGATACCGCGTTGTGTGACGGAGCCCAGTCNNGCTTCGAGGCTGACGGGAGCCGTACCGAGGCAGCAATTGCGAGGGTTGCCGTGGCATGAGTGGTGAACATGGCACCCAGCACCCTGTAACCGTTGAACCGGCGTCAGATCGCAAGTCAGGTGGTACGGGCTTGCACGGTGGTACCCGGGTCGTGCACGCCGTCGGGCATTTGTCGGGGGCGCTGACCGTTCCCGGTGACAAGAGCATCACGCACCGTGCGGTGATGCTCAATGCAATCGCAACTGGCACAGCTACCGTCACTGGTGCCGGGCTCGGTGGCGATTGCCTGTCGACGGCCAGCGCAATGCGAATGCTGGGTGCGCGGGTGCGTCGTCGTTGGTCGTCGGGTGAACTGACTGACGACCTCCGGCGCGACCCCGTGACGGGTGTGGACACCCGGGATGACGCGGTGCTGCTTGTGGACGGCGCGGGTCTGGATGGCTTGCGGGAACCCGCGGACGTGATCGATGCCGGGAACTCTGGAACCACCGCCAGGCTGCTGACCGGCATTCTGGCGGGACAGCCATTCTTTAGCGTGCTTACGGGCGACGGTTCGCTTCGGGGACGACCGATGGGCCGGGTGATCGCCCCGCTTGGCGTCATGGGTGCCCACATTCGCGGACGCGCCGGGTCAACGCTGTTGCCCCTTTCCATATCGCCTGCGCCGTTGTCGGGCGTGACGATCAACATCCCGGTGGCAAGTGCGCAACTGAAGTCTGCGCTGATCCTTGCCGGCCTATACGCGTCGGGCGAGACCGTGATCATTTCTCCGGAGGAGAGTCGTGATCACACCGAACGGATGCTCGCCGCCCAAGGCGCGGACGTGCGGACGGAAGGTCTGGCGGTGCGGGTGGGCCGACCGTCTGGTCTCCGGGCACTCGATGTCGACGTGCCGGGTGACATCTCCAGTGCGGCGTTCTGGCTTGTGGCGGCGTGCATTCATCCGGATGCGACCGTGACGGTGCGGAATGTCGGGGTGAACCCGACGAGGACGGGCATCATTGATGCGTTGACGTTGATGGGTGCGACTATCACGGTGACGAA
>DDYL01000227.1:8395-11798 GCA_002347925.1 Chloroflexi bacterium UBA2235
GACATCGGAGGCGCGATCATCCCGCGCCTGATCGACGAGGTCCCAATCCTGGCGGTGGCGGCGTCGGTTGCAACTGGCACCACAACGATCCGGGACGCGGCCGAATTGCGGGTGAAGGAGAGTGACCGGTTGCAGGCGGTTGCGACTCATCTCGCAACATTGGGTGTCACGGTTGTGGAACATCCGGATGGGCTGACCATCACTGGTGGGCGCATCGCCGGTGGCGAGGTTGCAAGCGAAGGCGATCACCGAATCGCAATGGCGCTTGCCATAGGTGCGCTTGTCGCTACCGGACCGGTGCACATAAGCGGAGCGGCGGCGGTTGACATTTCCTATCCAGCATTCTGGCCGACACTTTCAAGGATCGCGCCGGGTTGTCTTGGCGATGAGGCTGCGGACCGGAGTGATCGTGGCCCGAAAGGCGGGTCAGGGAAATGATCATGGGTGCTCGTTCTGGGAGGCCTGAGAGACGCGCGGGGGTGATCGGTTGGCCTCTCGGGCATTCCATCAGCCCGGCATTCCAGCAGCCGGCCTTCGACGCGTGCGGACTTGCTGTTTCATACAAAGCGGTTCCCGTACCGCCTGAGGGCCTTGAGGAATTCATTTCGGGCCTGCGGACTTCGGATGCACCGGTCTGGCTTGGCGTGAATGTGACGATTCCTCACAAGGAGGCCGTTGCGAAACTCGTAGATGACGTGACTGAGGAGGCGAGGCTTATCGGGGCAGTCAACACCGTGATATGCGAAGGCGGTCGGCTGACTGGTCACAATACCGACGCCGAGGGGTTCCTGCGTGGCCTGACTGTCGATGGCAAGTTCGACCCGGTTGGTGCCAGGACGCTCGTGATTGGGTCCGGTGGTGCGTCTCGGGCAATCTGCGTCGCGCTTCTGCAAGCAGGTGTTCACAAACTTTCCGTTGCAAACCGGTCCCCGGAACGTGCCGAGTCACTTGTCTGGCACCTTCAGGGTGCGTTTCCGGGCAGGGAGATCGAACCGTTACCGTTCGATGCAGGGGTCTTCCGGGAGCTTCTTAGGTCGACGGAACTGCTTGTGAATACGACGAGCATCGGGATGGCCCACGGTCCGTCGCCGGATACTTCACCAGTACCAGTGGACGCGATTCGTTCGGGGTTGGTTGTCTACGACCTTGTCTACAATCCGGCCGAGACACCATTACTCCGGGCAGCCCGGATGGCAGGTGCGAGGCCAGTTGAAGGATTGCCGATGCTGATCTATCAGGGAGCGGCGAGTTTCACCCGGTGGACAGGGGTCGACGCGCCGGTGGATGTGATGTTCGCTCACGGGCGTCGTGCACTGGAGGCAAGGAATTCCTAGTCCCCGGATTGTCATCCGGTCAAGGGCAGCTGCACTCCCACGACGCTCCACCTACTCTTTTTAGACGCTTCGCTTACCGCGCGATCAGGGCGTGGGAACCTGCGAGAAAGGTCCAGATGGGCAATAGCTTTGGCACGATCTTCCGTGTCACGACGTGGGGTGAGTCGCATGGACGGGCGATTGGTGCGGTCATCGATGGCTGTCCGTCGCTAGTTCCGCTTGACGAGACGGATATCCAGCCCGACCTTGACCGTCGTGCACCGGGGCAATCGCATTTGGTGACCCAGCGGAAGGAATCGGACACGGTGCAGATCCTGTCGGGTGTGTTCGAGGGAAAGACCTTGGGTACTCCGATCAGCCTGCTGATCCCGAACGAAGATCAGCGCAGCGGTGACTACCGTGAGGTGGAGCTGAAGTACCGGCCGAGTCACGCCGACTACACCTATGACGCCAAGTATGGGATTCGGGATTGGCGCGGAGGCGGTCGAACCAGTGCGCGTGAAACCGCTGCGCGGGTTGCGGCGGGTGCGGTAGCTCGCAAGGTTCTGGTGCGCGCCTACGGTGTCGAAGTCGTAGCCTGGGTCTCTGCGGTTCACACCCACCAGGTTGAATGTGATCCGGGGACGGTGACACGCGAACTCGTTGACCAGACACCGGTGCGCTGTCCTGACCTCGGGGTCGCTGCTGAGATGATTTCTGCCATCGAACAGGCGCGGAAGAACGGTGATTCGCTTGGCGGCGTTGTGAACTGCGTGATCCGCGGATGCCCGCCGGGTTGGGGCCAACCGGTGTTCGATCGTCTCGAAGCCGATCTTGCCAGGGCCATGCTGAGCCTGCCGGCGACGAAGGGTTTCGAGATCGGATCCGGTTTTGGCGGCACGGTTTTGACCGGATTGGCGCACAACGATCCTTTCTACATGGACGGCGCCCGTGTGCGTACCCGCACGAATCGGAGTGGCGGTGTGCAGGGTGGCATCACCAATGGTGAGGATGTGCTGTTCCGGGTTGCGTTCAAGCCAACTGCGACGGTGATGCGTGAGCAGGAAACCGTCACGCGAACGCTAGAGGACTCGACGATAGCCGGGCGTGGACGCCACGACCCCTGTGTCCTGCCGCGCGCGGTCGCATTGGTTGAGGCCATGGCGTCACTCGTTCTGGTGGATCACGCCCTGCGACACGAGGCGACACGTCCGAGTCATCCCGAGGAATCCGGGTACTCGGTTCCACCCCATCACTGGGGTGCAGTGAGTGACGATGATGGTGCGAGGCACGGGTTGTGAACTTCCACCATGTTGTGCTCGTGGGATTGTCCGGGAGTGGTAAGTCGACGATCGGACCGCGATTGGCTCGACGGCTGGACTTGTTGTTCATCGACACCGACAAGACGGTTGTCGCGCGCGCCGGATGTCCGATTGACGAAATCTTCGCCACCCGCGGTGAAGCGACATTTCGTGCGTTCGAGCGTGAAGCGGTTCGCGAGGCCATCGCTGGGCCTCGGTCGGTGATTGCCACGGGAGGAGGTGCCCCCGTTGATCCGGAGAACTTCCGCCAACTGTGGGAAGGCAATGCGGTGATCTGGCTTGACGCGCCGATGGAGGTCCTTATCTCCCGGATGGAGGGATCGCAACGGGCGGGTCGCGAAAAGCGTCCGCTTCTGGCAAACGGTGGTGCAAGGCTTCGATTGCCCGCGCTTCTGGAGGCACGCGCACCGATCTACTCGCAGGCACATGTCAGGGTCGAGACCGGGGTAGTTCGTCCGGAGGTCGTGGTGACCGAGATCATCCGGCAGGTTCGTCCGGGTCAGACGCGCACGCGCAGCACATCACGCGGGAACGCAGCCGCATCAGCTTCGCCACCCGCCAACACCCCGTCGAAATACGCTTCGCTGCGTCGAGGGAAGGGCGGATCGGTTGGGAGGTCTCACGATTGATCACCGAATACCGCGCTCCGTCACCTGTCCCGGAGGCTTTCGTTGGCATTCCAACCCACCTTTCGTTCGGTAACGGAAACGTCACTGGGCTTGGCAAACGGATCACCGAACTCGGGCTCCGAGGACGTGCGTTCGTGAT
>DDYL01000227.1:11897-16246 GCA_002347925.1 Chloroflexi bacterium UBA2235
AAATCCCTTGATCGCGCCACCGACCTGTACGCGTGGCTTGCGTCACATCGGGCGGAGCGCCGTGACGTGGTTGTTGCCCTTGGTGGCGGTGTGGTTGGAGATTTGGCGGGCTTCGTGGCGGCCACCTTCCTGCGAGGCATCACGCTGGTCCAGGTACCGACGACGGTCCTCTCCATGGTTGACAGTTCTGTCGGCGGGAAGACGGCGGTCAACCTCCCCGCGGGAAAGAACCTTGTGGGCGCGTTCCATCCGCCTATCCTCACGCTTGTCGATGTAGGCCTCATCTCTGGGCTTCCCATAAGGGAGGTGCGGGCCGGGTGGGCGGAGGTGATCAAGACAGCCGCGATTTTTGACCCGGCCCTTTTTGATGAACTCGATACGGTTCCCCTAGTTGAACTGCAGCCAGACCGGATGGCGGACATCCTGGAACGGACAGTGCGCTGGAAGGAACGGGTTGTTCACGAAGACCCACGTGAGCGGGGCATCAGGGTTGTGCTCAATTTCGGGCATACCGTGGGCCATGCCATCGAGGCTACGACGGGCTATGGGACGTACTTGCACGGGGAAGCGGTCGCCATCGGACTAGTCGCGGCGTCTCGGCTTAGTGTGCGTGCCGGCTTTCTAGACGCCGGAGTGGCCGCACGGATCGAGGACATGCTGGCACGGACGGGTCTGCCGACGAGATATGACCCGACTTTTACCAACGCGAACGCGATCCTGGACCGCACGTTGACCGATAAGAAGGTTGAATCGAATAGAGTTCGATGGGTCCTGTTGCGAGATATCGGGCAGGTTGTTGTCACGGACGAACTAAGCGCCGACGTCATTCGGGACGTGGTCGAGGCGTTGGTTCGTCATTAGGCAAATGGAACCATCTTGACTGATCGGCAAATGGCGGCTACCTTCAAGTCAGACGGGAAGCAATGAACCATGGTTGGAAATCTTCCGGGCATTCGCATTGGCGCAACGCTCAACATGGAGGCCGATGACCCGACGTTGGGTGCGGATACGTACCGTTGTCGGATTGAGGACTTCTCAGGTGACCGTCTGACGCTGACTTGGCCATCCAAGCGCGGGCAGAGCGTCAAGCTTGCAGTTGAGGATTCCGTGTCGCTCGCCATGTCGCAATCCGGTTCGGACGGGCAGCCGACGGCAACAATTTATCTTGATTGTGTTGTTGTGGACCGGTTACCCCCTTCCCCTGGCAACCCGGTGGCATTGGTTGTCGTACGTGTTCTGGCGGCGGGTCGCCAGGCGCCCCGAGGCTCGTACCGCCTCCCGGTGACGATTCCGTTGACGGAGTGCGCAGTGCGAGAGAGTAGTTACGGCGCTGCGACCTGGAAGCCCGTGTGCGGCTTCGTGCATGACATCAGCGGCGGTGGCCTTGGCCTGACCTTGGACGAGGAAGTCGCACAGGGCCTGAAGCTCCGGGTGCGTTTCCCAGTCCCGATGGGTTCAGGTGAGATGGCCGTGACCGTCGAAGTGATGAACGTGATTGACGTGAACCCAGGCGAGCGGTTGTCAAAGTTCAAGGTTGGGGTCAAGTTTGACGACGCGACAGGTCTCCAACGTGAACGAATGGCGCGAGCGGTTCATCGTTCACAGGTTGAGAACCGTCGAAGAGACCAAGCGGCGGGTCGCCTTCACGTTGCGGCGATTGAAACCGCGGAGGATGAAGTTGCAGCGCGGTAGGACCGCACCTTGCACTAGAATAGATTTAGTGAGACGGCTTGGCGCCGTCAGGAGGGCGTAGCATGGCGGGTAAGCCCCAGATGGTGTCTCTCGAGGATTTTGGCAAGCCTCCTCCACCACCTCCGAAGAACCCGCCAAACTGGCCCCAGATCATCGGGGGAGTCGCTTTCCTCTTGTTCATTGTTGTGGGGTTCATCGTTCTGATGCCTTGGATGGAAAAGGTGGGTATGGGTTACTGGTCGAGTTCCAGCGAAATCGCTGACGCCGGTCGGTTCGCCTCGAAGTAGTTGCTCGACGTTGGGTAGCGGTAGGTTTGGGCCGGACCATGGGTGACCGTGGGACCGGCCCAATTTTCGATCTCGCGGTTACCGTAAATCGGCCGGAGATCAACGGACTCCGACCTCCCGAGGGTCGGCCGGTACAATGTACGCATGACGGCATCCGTACCAACCGCACCGACCCGGCTTGGCCAGGTTTTGGATGATTACCGGGCCCGGATCTCCCCTGACGATCATGCGCGTCTACGCAAGTTTGTGACCTGGCTTGGCGTTAGCGTCACCGTGGAAGCAGTTCAGGCGTACAAGATTGAGGAGTTCCTTGCCCAACAGGTCAAGACTTCGGTGTCCCCCCGTGCGTATCTTGCCCCACTGAAGACGTTTTTCGCTTATGTCTTGGAGCAGCGTCTCATTCCGAGCGACCCAATGAAGAATGTTCGGTTGCCCAGGACTGGGGTCGCTGCGGTCAAAAAGAGTGCTGCTGCTGCTGCAGCGGCTGCGGCGGCGACTGGTTCACCAACTCACGTGGCAACGACTTCCGGAACGTCACGCATCGAAGATGTGGAGTACGTGAGTCGTGCCCGTCACGAAGAGATGAAGAAGGAGCTTGACCGGCTTCAAGTCGATGAGAGACAGCGCATCAGTGCGCTCCTTGAAGAGGCTATCAAGGATGGGGATCTTTCCGAGAATGCCGGTTACGAAGACGCCAAGATGCGTCAGGGATTGCTTGAGGCGAGGATCCGTGAGCTCGAGAGCAAGCTCAGGCACGTCGCGTTGATTGAGGACCAGGATAACGACGGGGCCACGATTGGTGTCGGAAGCCGGGTCAAGTTGCGCGAGATTGCCACGGATGACGAGGTGGAGTATCAGGTGGTTGGACCGGAAGAGACCGACCCGCGCCTAGGAAAGATCTCCCATCGCTCACCTGTCGGAAAGGCACTCATCGGCAAGACCGCCGGTGAAGAGACCGATGTGGTGACCCCTGGTGGCACAACCCGTTACCTGATCGTTTCGGTCGAACGGGGGGCGTGACCTCGGTGGCGGATCGTCGGGTTGAGAGGGTTCCGGCGCGTCCGGCAAGGCATTCGATAGGCGGACGCGCGACGGAACTGGGCTTGGGAGTAATCTGATGCCGCCTCTCGGCACCGTGGTTCAGTTTATCGTTGCATTCGGGGGCGCGTACCTCGTCGCTCTCTGGTTCAGCCTGATTGTCTGGACCTATTACGACATTCGCGCCCGGTCCGCGGACCTTTATGTGCATATCTTTGCTACGGCGTTGGTGCTGGTTTTCAACGTCTTCGGGCTGCTGCTCTACTTCATCCTTCGGCCACGCGAGACGCTCGCCGAGGCGTATGAACGGTCACTCGAAGAGGAAAGCCTGCTTCAGGAGCTCGAGGACCGGTTGCACTGTCCGAGTTGTCGGCAACGCATCCATTCCGACTACGTGGTGTGTCCAAGCTGCCACGTGATCCTCAAGAATCGGTGTGCGGCATGCGACCGTCTGGTCAATCCACGTTGGGAGCTCTGTGCATACTGTGGTGCCTTGCAGGGCGTCGGGCATGAGCACGCCGGTGAGGACCACCAACATGATGACCATGCCACTGGGTCTCAAACGGTTGTTGCCATGAATGTGGAAACGTATGGTGTGGACGCGCCCGGGCCGGGTGGCGTTGCCGGCAGCGTCGATTGATCGGATGGGACGCCCACCCACGGTGCCTCAGTGACCGCGGTTGACAACCCTCGCGCCTCGATCTGTCTAGCGTCGCGGTCGCCACGGCGTCAGGATGCATTGCGGGCACTGGGAGTTGCGTTCCAAGTCCGGGTTTCTGACGTCGAAGATCGTCTCGACCAAGGACCAGACCCGGTTGACCCGGTACCGATTGCCAGAGCCAAAGCACAAGATATCGTCGCCATTGGTGACAACGGTTTGCCAGACGTGGTTCTTGCGGCCGACACCATTGTCGCGCTTGGTGCCGAACCTTTGGGTAAGCCGACTACATCGGACGTTGCGGTCCGGATGTTGCAGAAGTTGCGCGGCCAGGCGCACGCCGTTCGGACGGGTGTGGCGATGGTCACCGGGAGTGGGATCGTTAGCGGCGAGGTCTCCACACCGCTTGTGATGCGGAAGTATTCCGATGAAGACATTGCTGCATATGTGGCGACCGGCGAGGCACTTGACTGCGCCGGCAGTTATGACGCGCGCGGTGGTGGTGGCGCACTGATCTCGTCGATCTCTGGATGCATCAGTTCGGTCGTCGGATTCCCGATCCTTGCGATCGTCGGACTGATGATTGATGCCGGTGTGGACGTGCCGGTGAACCCGGTCGAGGCATGCACATCCCTGTACGGGCGCCCGTGCGTGGGGGCGATGCACCCGGAGGT
>DDYL01000227.1:16347-22319 GCA_002347925.1 Chloroflexi bacterium UBA2235
GACACGCCGTCCGCAGCATTGCGCAGGGATTTTGCGAAAGACCGAAGTTCCTGGACATGGGTCTCGGGTGGAGTGTGTTCCATCCGGTCGATGATGGCACTGGCCACGATCGCTGCGTCAGCGATCCCCCGGAGGCTTGCCACATGTTCCGGGCGAGAAACCCCGAACCCGACCGCTAACGGCAGGTCTGTGAAGCTGCGCACGCGGGCAAGATACTCGGGCAGATCCGTTGGTAGTGCCTGCCGTGCGCCAGTGACCCCGGTAAGGCTGACGCAATAGATGAAACCGCGCGCGCGGGCGGCGATTGCGCGGAGACGCTGTTCAGGCGTGGTAGGTGCTACCAGGAAGATCGTGTCGATGCCTACGCGATCCAGCGCCTCAATGAGGTCGTCAGACTCCTCGGCGGGCAGGTCGGGAACGATCAGGCCATCTACCCCGGCTTCGCTGGCGTCGATCGCAAATCGTTCGAGCCCTCTGGACAGGATCGGGTTGTAGTAACTCATGAAGATCAGCGGTGCGGTGATACCGTCGCTGCGAAGTGTTCGAACGGTATCGAGGGCGATTGAAAGCGTTGCGCCTTGTTTGAGCGCCTCGAATGAGGCCCTCTGAATCGTTGTGCCGTCTGCTTGGGGATCAGAGAACGGCACGCCGAGCTCGATCAAGTCGAAACCTCCGTCGATGAGGGCCGGCACGAGGGTCCGGGATGCCTCGACGGTTGGAAATCCGATGGTTTGCCATCCAACCAAGGCCATGGTGCCGGCTTCGTGGTGACGGGCCAGAGTTGCGCCAATTCGTGACTGATGGTGCGCGGGTTGGTTGTTCACAGGGTCACTCCCAACCGGCTCGCGACAGTGCTCAGGTCCTTGTCTCCACGGCCCGAACAGTTGACCACAATGATTTCCGAAGAAGGTCGCGATGCGGCGTACTCGGCGGCGTAGGCAATGGCATGCGCGGTTTCCAGGGCCGGAATGATCCCCTCGGTCTGGCAGAGGAGTTCGAATCCTGCCAGTGCGCGTTCATCGTCGACTGCGACGTAGGTGGCTCTGCCAGAATCCTTGTACCAGGAATGTTCCGGACCGACGCCGGGATAGTCGAGACCCGCCGAGATGCTGTGGGTCTCAACCACTTGGCCGTCCCCATCCTGCATCAGGTAGGAGAGTGCTCCGTGCAGGACACCGGGGCGCCCTGCGGAAAGCGGAGCCGCGTGGCGTCCGGTATTGACGCCATCGCCTCCGGCCTCGACACCGATGAGGCGCACGGATGGATCGTCGTGGAAGGGATGGAAGATGCCCATGGCGTTGCTGCCTCCACCGACGCACGCGATCACGGCGTCTGGCAGCCGACCTATCTGCGCGAGGGACTGTTCGCGGGTTTCTCGGCCGATGACACTCTGGAAGTCACGCACCATGGTGGGGTACGGGTGGGGGCCCACAACAGACCCGATGATGTAGAAGGTGTCCTTGACGTTGGTGACCCAGTCGCGGATTGCCTCATTGATCGCATCCTTCAAGGTTCGCGACCCGGACTTGACTGGCCGGACTTCGGCGCCGAGAAGCTTCATGCGGAACACGTTTGGCGCTTGGCGGTGGACATCCTCCTCGCCCATGTAGACGATGCACTCCAGGCCTAGCATCGCGCAGACCGTTGCAGTGGCAACGCCATGCTGCCCCGCACCAGTCTCCGCAATGATGCGCTCCTTCCCCATTCTCTGGGCAAGGAGGCCCTGGCCGAGGGCATTGTTGATCTTGTGTGCGCCAGTGTGTGCGAGGTCCTCTCGCTTGAAGTAGACTTGGGCGCCACCAGAGCGGGCAGTCAGTTTCGTTGCGTGGTAGAGGGGTGTGGGACGCCCGATGAAGTCACGGGCGAGGGCATCGTAGGTCGCGGTGAATGCTGGATCGTGACGGGCAATGTCATATGCGTCGATGAGTTCCGCAAGGGCGGGCATCAGCGTCTCGGGCACGAACTGTCCGCCGTACGGTCCAAACCGACCGGGACGCGCGGCTTCGGAGGGTCTGGCTTCTCTGGTGGATGGAATTGCAGTTGCCATCTGCGTAAGTTCCTTTCATGTTGGCCCTCATCCCAGCCGCCTTCCCCACCGCAATCTGCAGGAATGAAGTTGGTTTGAAGACCGTGATCGTTCGTGCGGCTATCGCAGGCCCATTGCAGTACACACCCGGTTGAAGGTGCGGTCGGCAATCACTCGCGCGCGATCGGCGCCATCTCGGAGAAGGTCATCGAGGTCAGAAGAGTTCAGGAGGGAGTTGCAACGCGCCTGTATCGGGGAGAGTGTGTCCAGAACCGCGTCTGCAAGGGTTCGCTTGAGGTCACCGTATCCCTTTCCTTCGAACCGTGTCTCGATCTGTTCACGCGTCTCGCCGCTGAGAACCTGATAGATCGTGAGCAAGTTGTAGAGGCCCGGCCGGTTGGTGTCGAAGACGATGCTGCGTTCACTATCGGTCGTGGCACGCATGATTGCCTTGCGGATGTCTTCGGGCTTGTCGAAGATGCCGATCGCCTGACCGGGCAGGTTGTCCGACTTGCTCATCTTCTTTGACGGGTCGGCGAGACCCATGATCCGGGCGCCGGTCTCGGCGATCAGCGGTTTTGGAACAACGAGGATGTCACCGTAGAGGCGGTTGACCCGCTCGGCGATGTCGCGTGTCAGTTCCACGTGCTGCTTCTGGTCGTCCCCAACGGGAACGAGATTTGCGTCATACAGGAGGATGTCGGACGCCATCAGGACCGGGTAGTCGAACAACCCGGTTGAGATGCGCTCACGATTGTCACCTTCCCGGGCAGCCTTGTCCTTGAACTGGGTCATGCGTTCAAGCCATCCCATGGGGGTAATGCAGTTGAGTACCCATCCGAGTTCGGCGTGAGCGCTCACGTGGCTCTGAACGAAGACGATTGTCCTGGCCGGGTCGAGACCTGCAGCAATGTAGAAGGCCGCGACTTCGCGGGTTTGTTGGCGGAGGGCAACAGGGTCCTGCGGCACGGTGATGGCGTGCAGGTCCACGATGCAGAAGACGTTGTCATACACGTCCTGATCATCAACCCATCGCTTGATCGCTCCAAGGTAGTTGCCGAGGTGCAGGCCACCACTCGGCTTGACCCCGGAAAAGGTCTTGAGCCGCTTGGTCGTCGGTTCGGTCATGGTGGGTTCTCCTGATCGGGATATTCGGGGTGAAAAACGCCTGTTCGAGATGGTGGAACCATTGGTCACGCTTCCCCNNTGAGGCCTCGGGAGCGAGAAGCCGGGTTCGGACACTCTTGATGAAAGACTGCACGCGGGCCGGGTCGGTCACGCCGTTGGTTTCAACACCACTGGCCACATCGACCCCCCAGGGACGCGCGTGATGAATGGCTTCTGCCACGGTTTCTGGAGTCAGGCCCCCGGCAAGGAACAAGTGTCGCGTGGAGGTAGTGGCAAGGGTTCGGACCGTTGCGTAGTCCCAGGGTTCGCCCGTGCCTCCCCATGTGCCGGGTGTGTCGGCGAGGAGTGCGAAGAGATTTGGCAGAGACCCATACGCGTTGATGGTTTCGTGGTCCGATGCAGATGTGAGCCGTACCGCCTTGATGAGGGGAAGTCCGGTGGTCCCCGCGATAGCCTCGCATTCTTCTGGGGTTTCGGTTCCACTGAGTTGCACGATGTCTAGTTCGCACTCGCGTGCGATGTCGTCGATTTCGCGGGCTGATTGGTTGACGAAGATGCCCACAGCGAAGGGGGTCGACGCGTGGGGGGTGCGGCCGGTGGCTTGCAAGTGATCTAAAGAAGCTTCACGTGCCACTCGCGCTCCACTGGCCTTGAGCGCCTCGATGGCGCGGGATGCGGTTGCGGGATCGGTGCGTCGACGGCTGACTGGGGCAAAGTTGAACCCGAGGAAGTCGGCACCGGCTCCGGCGCAGGCAACTGCCACGTCGACGGACCGGATCCCACAGATCTTGACTCGAATGTGATCGGGATTGGCGACGATCACGCCGGGTTATCCACGGGAGCGCCGGTTGATTGGTGAAGGCCACGCGCGTCCGTCACTCCAGGCACGAGGACTGTCCCGCTCATCTCCCGCACTTTGGCACCAATGTCAGGGGCACGAACCAGGGCTTCGCCGACGAGGATGGCGTGGGCACCGGCGGCGCGAACCCGCTCGACGGCTGCGAGATCGTGAAGGCCACTCTCGCTGACGATCACGGGGCCGTTGGTTCCTCTTGGGAGGCGCAGGGCAACCCGTTCGGTTGCGTCGAGCGTGGTGATGAAGGTGCGGAGATCACGGTTGTTGATGCCGATCACCGCGGCGTTGACGGAAAGCGCGACGGCGGCTTCGGCCTCGTCGTGTACCTCGACCAGGATCTCAAGTCCCACGCCACGGGCCACCCCAAGTAGGTGGGCAAGTCGTTCACGGGCAATAGCGAGGTCCGGATCGCCGTCTTCAAGAGGGTGGTCTAGTTCATCTGCGTTGCCGGGAGTAGCCAGAGGCGAGGCGAGGGCGGCGACGATCAAGAGGGCGGCGTCGGCCCCGGCGGCGCGTGCTTCCCACAGCTGATATTCGGTGAACAGGAAGTCCTTGCGCAGGACCGGGATCGTTACTGCCTGGCTGACTGCACGCAGGTCGTCCAGACTGCCACCGAAGAAGTGACCATCGGTCAGGGTCGAGATCGCGCTCGCACCATTCGCCTGATACGTCCGGGCAAGGACGACCGGGTCTGGGACATCGGCCATCGCTCCGGCGGACGGTGACCGGCGTTTGATCTCCGCGATCAGTCGTGCCGGTGATCCGGTAGTGGCGCGGAGATTTGCCCCGAACGGCCGTGGGGTTGGCTGGCGGAATGCCTCGGAGCGGACCGAATCGAGCGAGCGTCGGCGCATCGACGTGGCGACTTCGTGGCGCTTATGGGCGAGTATGTCGTCAAGGATCATGGTGTCTAGCTACTTTCCCGTGAGTTCCCGGCCCCACCCGGCCGCCCCTGATTTGCAGGCGCGTCGCTACTCAGGCGAGGGCCTGGCTGACGCGGATGAGCGTCTCCAATCGGTGACGCGCGGCTCCCGACGCGATGAGTTCGCGGGCACGTGCGACGCCGTTTGCCAGCGACGTGACCCGTCCTGAGGCGACCAGTGCGGCGCCGGCATTGAGGCACACGATGTCGTGGCGTGCTCGGGACGCGTGATCTACGGCGGGCGTGCTGAAGAGCTCGGTGATCAGTTGGGCATTCTCAGGCGCCGTCCCACCGGCGATTGCCGAACGTGGCGCCGTCGCGATGTCGTGGTCTGAGGGATGGATCGAGTAGGTTGACGAAGATGGGCCGTCAACGTCGTGAACGACTGTTGCGCCGCTGATGCTGATCTCATCGAGGTTGCCGTCACCGTGGACGACGAGGGTTCGCGCGGCGCCGAGGATGATGAGTGCTCCGGCGATCACTGGCATGACTGCCGGAGACGCTACCCCGATGACTTGCCTCGTCGCACCCGCAGGGTTCGTGAGTGGGCCCAAGATATTGAATATGGTGCGAATGCCAAGTTCACGACGAAGCGGGGCGGCGAACTTCATTGCGGGGTGGTAAGCGGGCGCAAACATGAAGGCCATGCCGGCTTGATCAATGCACCGGGCGACAGCATCGGGTCCGAGGGAAATTGATACACCCAAGGCTTCCAGGACATCCGCTGATCCGCATTTGCTCGTCATGCCACGGTTGCCGTGCTTGGCGACGGGCACTCCGGCCGCAGCGACCACAAAGGCTGATGCCGTTGAGACATTGAAACTGCCGCTCGCATCGCCTCCGGTGCCACAGGTGTCAACGAGCTCATCCTGACGATCCGAGGTGACACGCACGGCCTTCTCGCGCATCACCTGGGCCATGCCGGCCAGTTCGGCGGAGGTTTCGCCCTTCAGGCGCAATGCGGTCACAAAGGCACCGAACTGGGCGGGAGACGCGCGATCCTCCATGATGTCGGCCATCACGGCGGTGGCTTCGGCGAC
>DDYL01000197.1:0-1222 GCA_002347925.1 Chloroflexi bacterium UBA2235
TTCAGAAGCGCCATCCTCATGTCCTGCACCAGTGTCAAACCCCCACCTCAACCCGCCTGTTTCACAAACGCTGCGCTTGGTGCAGGAGGAATGAGGCGGGGGGGATGCACCACTGGTTAAACCGTTGACCGCAATCCGGACCCGTGTCCCAGGATCATGGTTCCCCGGGAGGCAGTGTAAAGACGGGGTACCCACAAGTCAATGACCGCGGGCCGTCTGTCCTCGGGATCGTCCGACCCGCGGGCATCCCGCCGTGGTCATCTGGCCCGGGGGCGTCCCTGCCCGCATCCCTAAGAAAATGGGCACCGGGCCTCCGGGACCGCATCCTCACCGGCTACAGGTCGATGACCCCATCGCGACCCTCGGCGACCGCACCGATGATCTGCTTCGCAACATGGTGGGCGTCGGCCGCCTGCCTGGGCATCGCGAACGGCACCTTCTTCCACAGGGGTGTCTGCACCGCGCCAGGGCGTATCACAAGCACGCGCCGACGGGTCTCCTTGCGAAGCACATCCGCAAAGGCCTCCAGGGCCACCTTCGCCGATGCATAGGCAGCGAGTCCCGGCAACCGAAGCCGTTCGTGCACCGCCCCCAAGAGGACGATGGGCGCCCCGGCCGCAAGGTACGGCAGTGACGCCTGAACGGTCAGGAAGGCCGCCGTCAGGTTGTTGTCGAGGATCCGGTGCCACGTGGTCAAAGGCATCTCCGGAACCTTGGCACTCGTGATGTCACCCGCCGCGAACACGAACAAGTCGAACGCCTCAGTCACCGCTGTTGCCTGCAGCACCGCCTGTGCGACCGACCCCTCATCGGCAAGGTTGGCATCGACGGTGTACCGCGTGATCGAGGCCAGATCGGACGCATCACGCGCCACTGCGACGACCGTGTCGCCATCTCCCGCCAGTTCCTCACATACCGCACGACCAATGCCACCCGCCGCACCCCAGACGATCACGTGCTTCATGCCTGCCTCCCGAAATCAGTCGCCGAACTTGCTGCTATCAGAACTGCTTTGCAAACGATGCACTTGGGTCCGCTGTTACCTTCGCGAGTCTCGCACCACCACCCCTCTCGATACGGGTTGATGCCTCGGGAACCGGGATCAATCCCGTTCACAACGCGAGGATGCTCATGCGCGGGTCACTCCGCCCTCCAATCGCAACGGAGGGGGCGGTGACAAAAAACGGTCATGGGACCAGGGTGGGGAGGCGATGGCGGCGAG
>DDYL01000197.1:1334-1987 GCA_002347925.1 Chloroflexi bacterium UBA2235
GTGCCGCACGGTGCATGCCGGATCAGCCTCGTCGTAACCGGCAATCAAAAGCTCCGGGGAACTGGCTCCGCCGGACGGGCCACGGTCCACGTTGCCAAGTTGACCCCATACCGTTCACCAGCCACCGTCAGGACGATCTTCTGGTCACGGTCTATCGTGATCTCACCGCGGTTCCCGGTACTGTCCGACATCGCGAGCGACCCGTAGCCACGCACTCGGGTGCCACCGAAGATTGCGAGGGTCAACTCACTGGTAATGGTTCCGTCAAGGGATGCGCTATAGCCCGGCGCCGTGAACGTGAACCGCGATGGTGCCGCCATCCCCAGTCCCCGCAGGCCGAACGTCGTCCCCAGGATCTCCTCGCTACCGGAAAAGGTCTCGCCACCTGTCAGCACCGCGTCGTAGTCGATGGCAATCCGTGGACGAAGCGCGACTACCCGTGCCGTTACCGACGCACCCGTCACCGGGTCCGCCTCACTCTCCACATCTCCGGCACGGTTGAAGGACGGTTGGTAGCCCGCCCGGCCGTATGACGTGGAGGAAAGCATGGCGTAGACCGCCACGTGCGCAAGCGCTTCCTGGGACTGACCAGACGCAACCATGGTGCTAACGGGCATCAACCACCGGGTCTTGTGCATCCGGCGCACTACATA
>DDYL01000197.1:2069-5031 GCA_002347925.1 Chloroflexi bacterium UBA2235
ACGATTGCCCCGAAGCCACCCGGGGCCGCGGTGCCATACGCCTCAAGGAGAAACCCTCCAATGATCGGTGCCACCGCACGCATCGCGCTGTCAATCGATGTGCCAAGGCCGAGCATGCCACCGATCTCCTGCGGCCGGACGGACTTGGAAAGCGTGGATGACATCAGGGTTGTCAGCAGCCCAAGGGAGAGCGACATCGGGATCTGGTTCAGGTTGAACAGAAGCAACGTTGGCGCCAGTGCCCAACCGACCATCGCGAGGGCCATCAGACCGACGCATGCCATGATGAGCACATCCTCGCGTACCCGTGCATTGATGCGACCGGCCAGGAAGCCCTGCACGATCACCGACAGCACACCCACGTAGGTCAGCACGTAGGCGATCTCGCTTGGCGTCAGATTAAACTTCTTGATCATGTAGAAGCCGGAGACGGTCTGCACGAGACCACCGGCCAGCGTGACACCAGCCCGGGTGATCAGTAGCGAACCCACGAACGGACGGCGCAGGGCCGAGACCAGTGCCTCCAAGGAGAAGATCGGTCCAGGCTTGCCCGCACCGAGGCGGCGCGCCGCCCGCTCCATGGAAGTGAGCGACTCCGGCAACCAGAAGAGCACCAGAAGCAGGTTGAACACGCACAGGCCGGCCGCAACATACGATGGGAATGACACATCAACCAAGTCGGCGAGGATGCCACCGGTTGCCGGACCGAAGATGAAGCCAAGTCCGAACGTCGCGCCGATCAGTCCAAGCCCCTTCGCCCGGTTCTTGGCATCGGTCACATCGGAGATGTACGCCTGCGCGACACTCAGGTTTCCCCCGCTTATCCCCGCGATGATCCGGGCAACGAACAGCAGTTCCAGGGACTTCAGGTAGGACGTCGACAAGCCCATCAGGATGAACCCGAGTGCAGTCCCGGCGATCGAGAAGATCAGGATCGGCCGGCGCCCGTACTGGTCGGAAAGCCGGCCGAGGACCGGTGCGCCAATCATCTGCATGACGGCATAGGCGGCGAACAGCAACCCACCAGTCGTCTCGGCCGCCCCGAACATCTTCACGTAGCCCGGAAGCAGGGGGATGATGAGGCTCAACCCGAACAGGTCGATGAACACAACCAAGAGAATTGAGAAGACGAGTTTGCCGTTCATGCCGCGATCCGTTCCTTCACGCGCTAACCCCGAACGACGGCCGACCGCATCGGCACCATCGGAACTCTGTCAGCGATCTGCAAGTATAGGCATGGCCCTATCAAAACCGTTCGTACGTAACCCGTCTTGGGCACCATGGATGGGACACGAACCCCAGTTCGATCCCGGTCCCACCAAAACGACGAGGCACCTGGCGAGACGCGCGGTACGATTGCCCCGGATGCGACGGGCACGATGACCACGGGGGCAAAACGGAATAAGCCGGTACGTCCGGGTGAGGCAAGCGAATCGTCTACCAGTCTGGGGCATCAGGACGGGCCAAGCGAAGCGCCTTCCAATCTCCGGCAATGGGGTGGGCCAAACGCCCCCGAACGCATTGACACCGTGGAACCTGCACCCGCCCCCCTACACAGCGATGCACCGGACGAACCGCGCAGTCCCTGCCTGATGCCCCTCGCCGACCTCAAGGCCCGCCTGCGCCTGGTCCCCACCCAACCCGGCGTCTACCTCATGCGCGATCCGCAAGGACGCATCCTCTATGTCGGCAAGGCCGGTGTCCTCCGCAACCGGGTCAGGTCGTACTTCCAGAAGCAGGACGACCTCGGCATCAAGGTGCAGCATCTCGTCGCACGCATCGCGTCATTCGACTGGATCGTCACGGCCACCGAACAGGAAGCCCTGATCCTGGAGAACAACCTCCTCAAGGAGCACCACCCGCGCTACAACATCAAGTTGCGCGACGACAAGCAGTACCTCTACCTCAAGATCTCAATGAACCAGCGGTACCCGCGCATCAGCACCGCGCGTCGCACCAGTCACGATGGTTCCCGCTACTTCGGTCCCTACTCCGATCCGACAGCACTCCGTGAGACCGTCAAGCACCTCCAGCGCCTCTTCCAGTTCCGGACCTGCACCCTGGACATGGATCGCACCTACCAGCGTGCATGCCTGCTGTTCCACATTAAGCGGTGCAGCGCGCCATGCGTGCGGGCAATCGACGAGACTGCCTACCGCGCATCGGTCCAGGACCTGATCCATTTCATGGAAGGACGCGGGCGCAATGCCCTGGACAGCCTGCGCATCGCAATGGAAGCCGCTGCCGGCGACCTCCAGTTCGAGCGGGCCGCCGCCCTTCGCGATCGCATCCGTGCCGCCGAACAGGTCATCGAGAAACAGCGCATCACCTCTGTCGGTCGGGGTGACCTCGATGCCATCGCCTACGCCGCCGATGGTGACGAAGTCGTCGTGCAGGTCTTCACCGTCCGCGACGACAACGTGGTCGGTCGCGAGGAGTTCGTCCTTTCCGACACCGCCGGGGCCGAGGCGGGCGAGATCGTTGCGCAGTTTGTGCAGCAATACTACGAACGCGCCACCTTCGTCCCCCCGCTCGTCCTCGTCCAGGCGTCGCCGATGGGCGAAAAGACGCTGCGCGAATGGATGGCAACCCGTCGCGGCGGTGCCGTCCATTTCGAGGTCCCGCAGCGTGGCCCAAAGAAGGACCTCCTCGACCTCGTCGACAAGAACGCCACCCTGGCCCTAAAGCGCATGCAGGTGGAGTGGCTAGCCGACCGGCGCAAGACCACCGAGGCCCTGCGCGAACTCGCCGAGGGTCTCAACCTCTCCGACCCGCCCCGTCGCATCGAGTGCTACGACATCTCCCATGTGCAGGGCACAAGCACCGTCGCCTCGATGGTCGTCTTCGAGGATGGCAAGCCGGCCCGGCACGCCTACCGACGCTTCAAGATGAAGGCCGGCGACCAGAACGACGACTTCAAGTCCATGTACGAAGTCATCGAACGCCGCTTCCGCCGTGCCCA
>DDYL01000197.1:5104-8224 GCA_002347925.1 Chloroflexi bacterium UBA2235
AACCTCTCCCATCGCCGATGAAACGAACCCCGAGACAGCGAGTGCGGGTGACCTCTCACCCGCGTCCCGCGCCGGGAACGGGGCCGGGGGGTTAGGCGCGCAATCCCGTCCAACATCGGAGGTCGCGGACGACACCGTTTCACTGCCCGAAGATGCCGGCGAAGCCGGTCTCCTCGCGCTCGATGACGATGGTCCCGGCGACCAGACCGATGTCGATACCTCGCCATCGTCGGACGGCAAGGGGTGGGGTGTCTGGCCGGACCTTGTCATCATCGACGGAGGAAAGGGCCAACTCGGGGCCGCCGTCGAGGCACTGGAAACCCTCGGGGTTGCCGTTGGCACCGGAGGCCTGCCGATCGTGGGCCTCGCCAAGCAGTACGAGGAACTCTTCCGTCCCGGCTACAGCCAGGCAGTCCTTCTGCCCCGCACCTCCCAGGCCCTCTACCTGGTCCAGAGGATCCGCGACGAGGCGCACCGGTTCGCCGTGACCTACCACCAGTTGGTTCGAAGCAAACGGCAGATTGGCAGCCGCCTAGACCGTGTCGATGGGGTCGGACCAAAGCGAAAGAAGGCACTGATGCTTCGGTTTGGCAGCCTTGCCGGCATCAAGGCCGCCACCGATGCCGAACTCCTCACCGTCCCTGGCATCACCACGTCGGTCATCGCCCAGTTGCGCGAGCAACTCTGACGACCCGCGCCCCGAACTACCTGTCGAACGCCACCCGTAACCCGAACCCCACAAGCGCCATGCCAGACACCAGTTCCATCCACTGGCGCACCCGCGGACGCGCAAACATTTCCCGGGCCAGGTTTGCCCCCCAGATCAGGACGCTGTACCACGCAATCGCCTCGAGGTTGTGGATCCCCGCCAGCAGCAGTCCCCCAAGAACCGGAGGCACGCCCTCCGGAAGGAACGGCGGAAGCATCGCCACGTAGAACAGGCCGACCTTCGGGTTTGTCAGCGTGACAACCAACGCGCGTGCGAAGGTGGTCACCCACCCCATACGTTTGCCGTCGCCAGCACCGAAGTCGGTCGACTCCACTGGTCGACGCGCGTCCCAAAGGATCCGACCGCCGGTGTGCAGCAGGTATCCCGCGCCCGCGAGTCGCAGCGCGTCATACGCCGTCCGCGATGCCTCAAGCAGGGCACCGATCCCTACCGAGGCGCCGACTCCCCAGACAAAGACACCCCCGAGGATCCCGGCAAGGGTCGCGTAGGCCATGCGCGGTCCGCCAAGCGTCGCCGACCGCAGCACCTGCGCCGTGTCGAGGCCAGGCAGCATCGTCAGCATGCCGGCCACCACGGCAAAACCGATCAGGCTATCCATAACAGCGAGCTGTCTATCATCGCTCCGGAGGGTAGCGATCCTGTGCCACTACCCTCCGTCAACCACAGGCCACTGCCGACTGCGTGATGTCTTGGCGCGACTAGCCCCGGTGCCTTGCCACGTAGGCCAGGGCCGATTCCCGCAGTGCCGGCACCTTCAGGCCCGCCGCCGTCGCAATCTCCACGGCTTCCGCCTCGGAATGACCTTCGTCAAGGATGAGGTAGGGCAGAACCACGGCACCAACCCGGTTTGCACTCTTGCAATGGATCAGGATTGGGCGTCGTCCGGCATCGCGGAGGACCTCACGGGCCTTGTCGTACGCCGCATCATCGGGACCGGCCGGCCCGACCGGGATGTTCAGGTACTCCATCCCTGCATGCGCGACCGTTGCCGCCTCGTCGTACCCACGCTCTTCCTCCGGCAACCGGAGATCAAGCACGGTGTGGATGTGCGCCCCCGCCAGAAGGGCGACGTGTTCCGGTTCCGGCTGTCCGCCTGAAAGGACGCCATGCAACGCGTGTGCCCCGATTGGCAACTGCGCTGCCAAGGCATTCATCTGATCCTGTTCGCTCATCGGCCCGATCTCCTTGGTGGTCACCCGACCGCGTCGCTTCGCAAACACGCAAGCAGCCGTGCGTCGCGCCGACACCGTCTCATCTGGTCCCTCGTAACGATAGCCTCCCATTCGTCCCGGCGATACTTGGAACGACAGGAAATTTCATGAATGCCCGTCATGAAGCGAATCGTCTCCCAGTGAGCAGCGGCGTGGCGGGGAAAGGAACACGGCAATGGCGATGCGGGGTTCATTCGAGGGCAACGGAACCACACGGCGAGGCCTCTTCCGGCAGGCGACCCTCGGAACCACTGTTGCCTCGACCGCCCTCGCCACCGCCTGCAGCCCGGCCGATATCTCCCTGCCATTCAGTCCCACCGCCATCCCGCAGGTCACCATCAGGATGCAGGTGTGGGATGACATCCAGGACAAGGATGTCTACGACGCCATTGCCGCCGATTACACCGCCGCCAACCCAAATGTGAAGGTTGCCAACGACCACCAGGTGAACGGCAACGGCAATCCGGGGTATTACGACAAGTTCCAGAGTGGCGTGGCATCCGGCAACCCTGCAGACCTGGCCTACTTCCAGGGATGGCAGTGGCAGTCCTATGCCGTCTCCGGTGCCTTGCAGGAACTTGATGACCGGGCCGCGCGCGACAAGTGGACCGCGCCCTGGCCGAACGATGACGCCTACGAACTCCAGACCAAGTTCCGTGCCAAGCGCTACCTCTCGCCATCGAACATCGGCACGATGGTGATGTTCTATGTGAAGGAACACTTCGACCGTGCCGGCGTCACGTATCCCAAACCGGACTGGACCATCACCGACTTCCAGGAGACCGCCCGGAAACTGACCGGAACCACCGATCGTGGCCCCGTGTACGGCTACCAGTGGAACCCCGGCTACTTGCGGAACACGCCATGGTGGCGCATGAACGGACGCCTCGAGTGGGACCGCATCGCCGAACCGAAGCAAGCCAACTGGACGGCACCGGAGATCGCCGAGGCCCTCCAATACCAGTTGTTCGACACGCAATACACCCTCAAGGTCGCACCCACGCAGGCCACCCTCGAACAGAATCCTGAGGCAAACCGTCTCGAGTTCGGGAACGTCGCCATGAAGGTCGAGGGTCCGTGGTTCCTGCCCCGCATGTGGGGTGACAAGGCCAAGCGTCCGGGAGGCACCGCGTTCGATGTGCAGGTGTTGCCGACCGGCCGGACCGGCAAGAAGGTCCA
>DDYL01000197.1:8318-8590 GCA_002347925.1 Chloroflexi bacterium UBA2235
GGACGGATGTGCAACGTTCCCGACACGAACCGCCGGTTCTGGCTTCCACTTGCGACCCAGCGCTACAACGTGGCCAACGCCGACGCTTTCCTGAAAGCCATCGAGGGATCGACGATCAATCTTGTCGGCGCCGTCACCGAGGCCGTCCTCGACCGCGAGGCCGACCTGTCGCGCACACTCGACCGGATGCGTTTCGGCACCCTGCCCGCCAAGGACGCCCTAGAGATCCTGCAACCCCGCATCCAATCGGTCCTCGACGCCTGGTGGGCAAA
>DDYL01000040.1:0-266 GCA_002347925.1 Chloroflexi bacterium UBA2235
CCGTCCATGACGATGCTTCCCAATCAGGGGTGTGCCACGGGATCGACATGGGACGTGCGGGCAAGGATGCCCGTGGACCGGGATGGAACCCAGTCCTGCAAAACCCTGCCGGCGAGGGCGCCGGCGCTCCCAGGGGGGCCTCCCCACGCACCACCGGATTCTCCACTCTCCTGAACTACGTCACGATCCGCGGGCGAATGGAGATTGGACGATGGCCGAGAGGCACTGTGGTCCGCGGGCATCCCTGCCCGCCCATGCTTCCTTCC
>DDYL01000040.1:345-4523 GCA_002347925.1 Chloroflexi bacterium UBA2235
CATGGGACGTGCGGGCAAGGATTCCCGCGGACCGGAGTGGCATCCAGTCCCGCAAAGCCCATCGTTCGAGGGCGCTGGCGCTCCCAGGTGGGCCTCACCACGCACCACCGGGTTCTCCCCACTTCCGTTTTCCGTCAGCACCACGGGAGGGGCGCCGTGAACGCGTCCCACCTCGGAGAACGACGGCTCCTCCTCCTCGCCGGTGACCTNNTCTGGTGCCTCACCCTGGGCGCCATAGACATCACCATCCTCCGGGCCACCGATGCCCTGGACCCACGCCAGGCCTCCAACCCGTTCAGTGGTGGCTTCGGGGGTGGGCGCGCGTGGGTCATCGCCTCCCTGATCTACCTCGGGGTGCCGTACTTGTCGGCGCCATTGCTCGCCTCCCGCTACATCGTCTTGCAGTTCGTGCTTGCAGGTCTGGCAATCCGCATCGTCTGGCGAATCCTGCACGCCGCCCTCGTCCGGCAGGTCCGGCTGGTCACCCGCTATGTCATCGCCGGGAGTGGCCCGGGCGCCACCGAGATCGCGAAGGTCATCGCCCATGATCTCGGGCCGGATCACGAGGTCATCGGTTGCGTCGATGATGACGCGGCTTCAACCGATGACGGATCCATGATTCATCTCGGCGACTACGCCGTCCTGGCCGACCTGATTGCATCCGGAACCGTCAACACCCTGGTCCTTGCAACCGCCGGGGCAATGCCGGCCCCGCTGCAGCGGCAGGTGATCCAGGCGTACGAACGTGGCATGCGGGTGGTGCCGATGCCCGCCTTGTACGAGAGTGTGACCGGACGCGTGCTGGTCGATCATGCCCGAGAGTTCTGGGCCACCACCCTGCCCCATCTCGATCAGGATTGGGCGTACCGGCTTGCCAGTCGCGGGGCCGACATCGTGGCGGCGGTCATCGGCCTCGTCGGGACGCTGTGCCTGATCCCGCCCGTCTTCGTGGCGATGCGCCTGGCCGGGCCGGGACCACTCTTCTACCGGCAGGTGCGGTTGGGCCGGAACGGCGTGCCGTTCGTCATCTGGAAATTCCGGTCGATGGTGCCCGATGCCGAGGCGTCCGGTGGTGCGCAGTGGTCCCGCCCCGGCGATGCCCGCGTGACCGGCGTCGGCCGGTGGCTGCGTCGTACCCGTCTCGACGAGTTCCCGCAGTTCTGGAACATCCTGCGCGGCGACATGGCACTCGTTGGCCCGCGTCCGGAACGACCGGAACTGGTGGACCGGCTTGAGGAGGCCGTGCCCTTCTACCGCGTACGTCTGGCCGTGCGCCCCGGGCTCACCGGGTGGGCGCAGGTGAAAGCCTCGTATGCGTCGTCAGAGGCAGACACACTTGTAAAATTCCAGTACGACTTGTACTACCTCCGGCACCGGTCAGTCTATCTTGACTTGTTGATCGTCCTCAAGACCGTCGGCGTCGTCCTCGGCTTCCGGGGCACATGACCCACCCCGTAGCCTGCTTCCCCTTCCGCATGGTGACCGGGGATTCACAACCGCCGAGATCCATCGTGGTGTGCCCCGGGCCCGTCACGAGACGCCCTGCCGGGAGCGGGTAGGATGTACGAGGGCAAAGCGAATGTCGTGGCTTGATCCTGCTGACCTGCACGCCCGGCTTCGGGGTTTCGAATGGGACGACCTCGAGGCCAAGTTGGCCGCGACCGGCATTCCGTCGAGTGCGTACGCGAGCGTCTCGGCATTTGCGAACACCTCCGGTGGATGTCTTGTATTCGGGGTGCAGGATGTTGGTGGGCGCCTGGAGGTCGTCGGAGTCGGCAACCCAGACGCTGCCCAGAATGACTTCGTCTCCACGTGCCGGAGCGCGGGCAAGTTCTCGGTTCCGGTCGACGTCCGGACCGCTTGGCTAGACATTGACGGCAAGATCGTCCTCGCCTTTGCGGTGCCTCCATCGGGGCGTCATGACCGACCAGTGCGTGTCCGGGAAGACCGGACGTGGCACGCCTATGTCCGCGTTGCGGGTGGAGACTACCGCTGCACTCCGCGTGAGGAGGCGCGCTTCCTGCGGGATGCCGATGCAACGCCATTCGACACGGTTATCGAGCCGGACTCCGATGCATCGATGCTCGACCCGAGGTCACTCCGGTGGCTTCAGGCGACGATCCGTGGACGCAGGGCAACTACCGTCGAGGAAGGGGATACCGACACGGTGGACCCCTCCGAGTGGCTAGATCGCTTTGGCCTCGCGGTTGATGGCCAGCTGACCCGCGCCGCACTGCTCCTGTGTGGCACGCCCGCATCCCGCTTGCGCATCAAGCCGACGCCAATCGTGGATGTGCGGGTCTACGCCACACGGTCAGATGACCCCGTGTCGGCCTTGGAATGGATCGACCGCCTGGTGTGTGATGGCAATGTGGTCCAGGCACTGATCGAAGTCATCGCCCGCTTGGAACGCCTCGTGCCGAACCCGTTTGCCCTCGAAAGCGATGGCGTGACGCGTCGTGCGCACGGACCGCACCTTCCGGTCCTTCGCGAGGCAATCGTGAACTTGCTGACGCATCAGGACTACGGCGACCCTGCGCGCACCGCAACCATCCGATGGTTCCACGACCGCATCGTGTTTGACAACCCAGGCGATTCGCTCCTTACCCCGGCGGAGATGCGTCACGGAGGCAGTAGTGCGTCGCGCAATCCGCTGGTGCAGCGCATGATGCGCCTGACCGGGTTTGCCGAGCACGCTGGCCTTGGCGTGCCGACGATGAGGTCTCGATGGCTATCTCTCGAGGCATCCGCGCCTGAGATTGTGAGTGACCCAGCCTCAAAGTGGTATCAAGTTGGCCTTGCGTTCGGTTCCATCAGCGCGGGCGGATGGCACCGGATCGCAGCGTCTGCCGATCAACGTGCACCANNCCCCCGAAGTCACCCCCGAAGTGAAGCCAGACGAAGGGGCATCTGCGCTCCTTGCGGTCATCATTGGTGAGGCGACCCGCCGGGAGTTGCAACAACGCCTCGGACTTGCGGACCAGAAACACTTCCGCACTGCGTATCTTCGTCCGGCACTGGTTTCAGGCCTTGTCGAGATGACCGACCCGACACGACCCCGAAGCTCGCACCAGCGCTACCGTCTCACCCCTGCCGGCAAGCGATGCCGCGCCGCCATGCAACTCCCATCTCCCGCCGGTGCGGAGGAGGCGTAGGTGGGAAGGCCCCCACATCACCCCACCCCACCCACAATCCCATGCCGGCGAGGGCGCCGGCGCTCCCAGGGAAGGCACGCGCCACACGAGACCTGGTCTGCCGGTCCTACGCTCCCCTCCCTACTCTGGACCCACGCGTATGGAGGTGGGGGGTCTTCCCGCACCAACGGGTCCACCCACATCACATCACCCCACCACATACCCGTGCCGGCGAGGGCGCCGGCGCTCCCAGGATGACCCGCACCCGACTGCCTTCTCCCGTCGCAACGGGGTAGGGTTGGGGGTCTCCTCACCCTACACCCGCCCCACCGCCCGGTACAGGGCCATCGTCGCGGAGACCATCGCCTCGCGGGAAAAGTGGGTCTGCACGCGGGTGCGGGCACGGGTTCCGCACGCATCGGCGAAGGCGCGGTCGTCGAGGAGGCGGGTCATCGCCGAAGCCAGTGCGCCCGCGTCACCCGGCGGGACGGTCAGGCCGGTCTCGCCATCGCGGTTGACGATCGCCACCCCCGTTGGCAGGGTCGTGGAGACCACCGGCTTGCCACACGCCATCGCCTCAAGCTGCACCAGTCCGAACCCCTCGGCGGCAGCCGTCGAAGGCAGCACGAAGACGTCGCACGCGTGGTAGACCGATGGCAGGTCCGCCTCCGGCACATCGCCGATGAAGCGCACGCGGTCGGCAATGCCAAGGCGGGCGGCCTGGTCCTGCAGGGCCTCGCGGTCCCGTCCCTCGCCGGCAATCACCAGGGAGGCATCGGTCCGCGCCATCGCGTCAAGCAATACCGGGACACCCTTGTAATAGACCAGCCGGCCCAGGAAGAGGACCACCCGGTCAGGATTGCCCCACGATGCGCGTCGTTGCCGACCGGCCTCGACGGCTGATGGGTGGGTGTACGGCGCAGTATCCATCCCGTAGGGCAACAGGTGGCACTTGCCTGCCACCGCCGGCAGGAAGGCCGAGGAGGTGATGTGGCGGTCGGTTGCCACGATGATCGCCCCGGCTTCGGCGAGGAGGCGTTCCTG
>DDYL01000123.1 GCA_002347925.1 Chloroflexi bacterium UBA2235
GGTGGCCACCAGCTGGTCATGCTGTTGCCGAAGCGTGACCTGACGCACCAGATCAACCCGGGCTTCCCAGAAGCCTCCCCGGAAGCGGACGGCCTGAAGGGCAACGGGCAACAGCCGGGCGCCCGGGGTAAGCGAACTATCGAGGACGACGGTTCCGGTCACGTGACGGCCTTTCAGTCGGTCGGATCAACTGGGCCGGAGGCAACTGTGCCTACCGCGATCAGGGCAACCACTTGCGGGCTGCGAAGGACCCAGAGGAGTGCAATCAGATAGAGCACGCTATTCAAGGCGAAGACCAGGCGCAAGTCAAACCCGGCCAGCGCGCCCGTGATGAGAGGGCTGATGGCCGTTCCAAGCAGCGTCGCACTCGAGATGACCCCAAATGCGGTCCCTTTGGAGGCCGACGGTATCCGGGTGTTCGCGAGGCTCATGATCAGGGTCACGGTCCCGCCTGCGAACAGCCCGATCAGGACGCGCAGAACCAGGAACTGCATCGGCGTCTCTACAAGTGCCATTGGCGCGCACAGGAAGAAACCGGCCACAAGTGACGCGACGAGAAGCGGGTAGACCCGCCACCGGGATGCCACAACCCCACCAAGTCCGGCCGAGACGCCCATCGCCGCCGCTCCAAGAGAGACGACCAACCCGGAGAATGACGCTACCTGGTTGTCGGGCGTGCCGAGGTGCGCGACGAACAGGGGCAGGATTGGGCCATACGAGCGATCAACCATCTGGGTGAGGAAGAGCGCACCAAGGATGGATCCGAACCCGGGTAATGCAATCGCCAGGCGAAGGTCGCGCATCCCATCCCGGGCGCCATGCCAGATCCGGTTGAGGAGATTGCCCACCGAGGGCGGGGCAAGTCGTAACTCCGGTTTGACCGGTGACGGATCCTCCCCGGGTGCGCCAATGGCCCGGTCATCGTCAGCCAACACCAGCAACGAGAAGAAACCGACGGCGACGACGGCAGCGCCGGTGAAGAATGACGCGCGCAAGCCATAGTGGTCGGCGATGAAGCCCGCTGAGACCGGGCCGGCAATTGTCCCGAGGATCTGGGCACCCTGGAGCAACGCGATCGCAATGCTGGCGCGCGAGGGCGGTGTGACGGTCACCAAGTACGCAAGCGTCATCGAATAGAAGCCACCGAAGATGCCGATCGCTGCGCGAAGGATCACCACATGCCAGACTGAAGTCGCCATCGCCATCAAGGTGTAGGCCACGACACTTACCGCCAAAGCCCGTTGCACCATCCGTTTCCGGCCGTAGCGGTCCGCGATGATCCCCCACAACGGGGACGAGAATGCCGAGAGCAATGGCGCGATCGCGAACAGGACACCGCCGAGAAGGGCGGTCTGCCCGACGTCAGTAACCCCCAGGAGCTGTGCATAGAGCGGAAGGAGAGGGATGACAAAGTTGAAGCCGAAGAACGCGATGAAGACGACGGTCGCCATCCCGCCGGCATTTCGCCACCACGCCCGTCCGCGGTAGACCGGGTGCGGGTCAGGAACAGGCGGACTTGCGCCTTGCACGTCTCGTCCTGGTTGCACTGGCGCAGACATTGCACCGATCCCGGAGGTCATCCCGGTGCATTCTACGACTGGAAGCTAGTGCCGGATGAACCGCGCAACCGGGGTGATGCCTCCAACGACGCGGTTTCCGGGGCGCACCAGTACCTCGACGGTCCCAGCGGGTGCTAGCAAGTCGGTCCGTGACCCGAACCGCAACATCCCGAGACGGTCACCAGCTCGGACCGTTTCACCCGGCCACCGCCAGGTGACAATGCGTCTGACGAGGAACCCGACGATCTGCACAACCACGATAGGGACAGCACCGTCGTTTCCCGGAGAAGGGTGGGGCATGCGGGCGTTGAAGCCGAGGAGTTGCCTGGCGTTCTCACCCGCACCGGCAACGAGGAAGGCCGGAAGGGCACGACCGGGTTCCTGGCGACGAGCTACCAGATCAGCATTGACGGGTGCGCGATTGACATGGACATCGAGTGGCGACAGGAAGATCACGACACGGGTCGCGCGACCGGTCAGGTGCCATGAACTTTCGACTTCGTCGACAGCCGTCACCAACCCATCAGCCGGGCTGTAGAGGGTTCCTTCAACCGCTGGGCAATCCCGGTCCGGGTCGCGGAAAAACCACGCGACCCAGACGGTGAACACCAACCCTGCCCAACCCGCCCAGCGGCGCCACGTTGCGGCAACGGTCGCAATCAGGGTGGCTGCGACAACGAAAGGGATGCCTTCGCGAACCGCACTCTCGTGGCGGGACATGCCTGTGGGACGCGTGGTCACTACTCGGACGTTCCCGAGCGCTGCATCCTGAGTTCAATGGCTGGGCCGGAAAGCAGATAGACGCAGCAGACCCCGAGTAGCGCCTTCGGCTCAATCACGAGCAACCCAGGGATCAGGACGACTGCAAAGACCCATCTCAAGGGCGATGGGAGGAACTTCAACGCCGTGTTGAACTTGGGGAAGCGGATCGTTGTGACCATCAGGACGGCCAATCCGCTCGCGGCAATCACCATCAAACCCTGAGGAAGTTCGGAAGCGTAGATGCTGAGGAGCGCCAGGCAAGAACCGGCCATCGGTGTGGCCAGACCAAGGAAATAACCCTTGGTCTTCATGAGCGGAAAACGGGCAAGGCGGACGGCACCGCACGCAACGAATGCAATCGTCGTGGCAGTACCGACAGGTCCGAAGTTTCTGAGATCGGCTTGGTACGCCAGGAACGCCGGGGCGACCACGAAGCCGACGACATCACACAGCGAATCCAGCATCTCTCCGAATGGCCCTTCGACGTGAAGGGCGCGGGCGGCCGCACCATCAAGCCCGTCAAAGAAGACAGCGACAACGATCAGCGTGGTCGCGAACACGTAGTCATTTGCGTTGCTCGCAAGGATGGAGAGGACGCCGCAACTGAGGCCGCAGAGGCTGAGCGCCAGCGGGATCAGCGCCGCGCGTGAAAAGCCCTGATCTGACGCACCCGAAGTCGGGGACATAGTCATCCGTGGCATCCTTCCCATCGTATCCCCAATATGAACGGTCCGTCAATCCCTTGTGATGCATCCATGGTGGGAGTTCGCCGGATTGGCCGGCCTCTATGACAGCCGGGATCGAGAAACGACCATGATCAACGATGTGCAACGGATAATCGGCGGGGTGAGGCAGTGGTTGGTCGGCGGGAACCCTGTCGTCGCAACCGATCCGGCGCCGACGATCGCCCGAAGAGCACAACCAATCGTCACACCCGGACTGCCCTTGCGCGTCCTCGTGGTCACCTACAACCCCACCGTGGACGCCTCTTCCGGTACCCGCCTCGCATCCCACATGGGTTGGTTTGATCCGCACCAGTTGGTCGCGTCCTACGCAGAAGACGTCGCCGCTTGCAGCCATGGGAACCTCACATACGAAATCGTCGCCCACGAGACCATCGATGGCTTTCCCGCCCACCGCGACGGCCATCGCTACACGCTGCGCGAATTCCTGGACTGTTGGGAGCGACGCACGGGGTTCCACACTCCCGATGAAGCCGACTACGACCAAATCCTGGCCAGCCACGATGTCATCACTCGGATCAACGATGGCGACATCGACGAATTGTGGATCATGGCGCCCCCGTACTCCGGTTTCTACGAGTCACACATGGCCGGCCCGGGCGCATTCTGGTGCAATTCCCCGGGCCATGTGCCCGGTCCACATCTTCGGGGAGTGCAGGCATCCCGTAGATTCGTGGTGATGGGCTTCAACTACGAACGCGAAGTCGGGTGCATGCTCGAGAACCTTGGTCATCGGACCGAGTCAATGCTGTCCGAGGTGTACCGGGGCATGCGGGGCGGAGCCAATCTCTGGGAACGGTTCACGAACTATGAACAGGTTGCGCCCGGACGGGCGGCACTTGGAAACGTGCACTTCGCGCCGAACAGCACCCATGATTACGACTGGGGCAACCGGCGACCGGTCATGAGCGAGTGCGACTCGTGGCTTACCTTCCCGGTCCTTGACGCGCCAATGAGGCGGGTCACATGTCTGGACTGGGGTGGAGGCGACATGCGCGAACACCACCTCTGGTGGTTCCGCCATCTGCCTCACGTTGGTGGCGAGACGAATGGCGTCTCGAACAACTGGTGGGACTACGTTCGCAATCCCAACCTCGTCAACTGCCGGTAGTGGCAAGCGGGTCCCAAAGGGAATGGCCCGTTTCCCAGTCGGAACTGGCAGACGGGCCACATCTGGACTGGTGTTGTGCCCTAGAAGGTGGTGCGAAGGTTCTGGGTCTGACCAGTCTCGGCCGCCCGATACGCTGACTCGATGATCTCGATCACGTGGCGGGCGTGTTCGGCAGTGACGATGGACGGCTTGCCCTCGTTGATCCAGTCAACCAGCTGCATGATGTCCTCGTAAACGTGTTCCTCGCCAATGCCTCGGTGGGGTTCGGTGACGTGGGGGAGGATGAATTGCCGACCCGACGGCCCGTACGAATCGGCGACATCACGACCCGGATAGTCAAACGGCGTACCGTTCATCGTCAGGCCAGTGATCGTGCCACCCGTCCCGAAGTAACTGCCCATGAAACCCTCGGTCACTCTCCCAGCGGCGGTGCCGTAGGCCAGGGCGAAGATCGCATTCCCGAAATCTATTGAAATGAGGGTGTTGTCGTCGGCATCGCAGGCGACTTGCTGGCCACGGAACTCGCGGGTCGGGATGCGCGTGCCACTCATCGCTGAGACCCGCTTCGCGGATCCGAGGACACCGGTGAGGCCGTGCAGGGCGTAGACCGTCATGTCGTAGAGAGGCCCACCACCGGGTTTGCGGTAGTACCACGACGGATCGATGTTGGAAAGCACGTCGGTGCCCTGCCGGACCTTCTCGTTCTCGTGGTACGTCCCGAACGCCGCTCCGCAGGCAGCCCAAGCGAGGGTGCCAAGCGCACCTTCCTGGATCAATTCGCGGATGCGCTGGTTGTGGGGACGCAACATCTCACCCGGTGACGCGACAATCCGCAGGTTCTTGGCACGCGCGGTCTCGATGAGGTCATCAGCCTCGTCAACCGTGGTCGTCATGGTCTTGTTGAAGTGGAGGTGCTTCCCGGCCGCCAGGGCTTGGCGCCCCTGTTCGTAGTGTGCTCCGATTGGCGATGCGATCGTGACGGCATCGATGTCGCCATGAGCAAGCATCTCCTCGTAACTCGTGAAGTGCTGGGTGATGTTCCACTTCTCTGACGCGGCGGCTGCCCGACCGGGAACCGGATCGCATACTGCCTGGAGGCGGACACGGTCCTGCACATCTGCGAGGGCGAGGTGAGGCAGGATGCCCCGGACAGAAATGCTTCCTGCGCCCGCGACACCAAGTCGCACGATCTTTGCCATCGCCAATCTCCCCTCAGCTGCACGCACCAAGTTCGGCGTCTTCACGACACCATCCCGGGGCAAACACGTCTCGGTTGCGCCTCGCGGACGGAAACATCGTGAGACGCCCCGAAAGCGATCGGGGAGGAGCATAGCACTGGTGCCTCGAGAACGGCCCTGACACCTGCGCGGGGATCCCTGTCCGCACCGAAGGCGTACGCACCAGACCAGCTGACCGAAATCGTGATAGTGCAGTCGGCACCCGTGTTCCCGGAATGAAG
>DDYL01000155.1:0-1646 GCA_002347925.1 Chloroflexi bacterium UBA2235
ACTGGCATCACGGCCAGGGCACGTCCAGAGGATCTCAACACGCTCGAACTCAGGGTTCAGGCGGCCCAAGCGGCGCTTGACAAGGCAAATGCCGACCTTGCCAAGGGACCCACGAGCACTGTCACCTCGCAGGCGCTGAACCTTGCTGCCACCCAGGCGCAGATCAGTGTGCTCACTGCCCAGAACGACCTCTCCAAAGCACGCGCCGTGGGTGGGCCAACCGACTGGGACCTACGCCTCCTTGAAGAAGCTGAGCAAGTCGCGCGCGCGTCGTTTGAGAAGGTGTCCAATCCCAGCCCGAATGACATCGCCGCCGCCCAGGCTGCGGTAGAGAAGGCCCAGGCGGCTCTGGAGAAGCTGAAGACCGTCACCCCATTCGATATCGAGACGGCCCGTCAGGCCGTGGTGCAGGCCCAGGCAAACCTTGACAAAGCGGTCAATCCAGATCCCTCCACCGTGGCCCAGCTGGAGACGGCGTATGCCACGGCGGTCGCCACACTTCAGAAGGCGATCGTCCCGGATCCCGCGACGGTGGCCCAGCTTGAAAGTGCATATGCCACGGCGCTCACCGCCCTGGAAAAGCTCCAGAAGCCGCTCCCGTTTGACGTGGATGCGGCGCGCGCTACCCTTGCCCAGGCCGAGGCACAACTCAGTGCGCGGCGCAATCCGTACACCGAGTTCGACCGTGCGGCGGCTGAGGCGGCGGTCCGACAGGCCGAGGCAGCGTTGGCACAGCAGCAAGCGGCCCTTGAACTGCAGACCGTCAACCTCGGCGAGACGCAGATCACTGCGCCGTTTGACGGCATCGTTGCCGAGCGTCTCGCAACCGCCGGTGCGGTGGTCCAGGTCTCCACCCCGGTCTTCACCCTCATCTCGCGAGACACGGAGATCGCGCTCAATGTGGAGGAGGCGGCGATATCACGGTTCCGCGAGGGTGGGAACGCCTCTTTTTCCGTCAACGCGTATCCGGGTGAGACCTTTCAGGGATCGGTAACGAGCATTTTCCCGACAGGTGATTCTCGGAGCCGCACGTTTACGGTCAAGGTAAAGCCGGCCGACCCTACCGGGAAATTGAAGCCCGGCATGTATGCCCAACTCAGCGTCACGCTCGATTCACGGACCAATGTGACCGTCGTTCCTCGCGACGCAATTCTCCTTCGTAACGACAAGCCGTTCATATTTGTGATCAACGAGAATGTCGCGGCGCTCCGTCCGCTTGAACTCGGTCTTGGAGATGACCGCAAGGTCGAGGTCAAGACGGGGGTCCAGCCAGACGAAAGCATCGTGATTAGCGGTCAAGCCACATTGCGTGACAAGGATGCCGTGCGCATCGTGACACCGGGAGCGCCTGGTGGTGGTGCAGGCGGTCAAGGTGGTCCCGGCAGTCAGCGGCCGGCCGGTGCTCCGGGACAAGGTGCCTCTGGCGGGGCAGGCGGTCAGGGCGCTCCGGGGGGAGCTGCCGGCCAAGGCGCANNCCGCCGGTGGAGCGGGTGCCGGCGGCCAAGGAGAGGCCCCAGCGGATGGGTCCGGAGGTGGTCAGCGTCCAACCGGCGGACCGGGCGGGGCACCCGCTGACGCTGCTGGGGGCGGCCAACGTCCCGCGGGCGGTGCGGGCTCAGCTGGACAGGGTGCTGCTCCCGCCGATG
>DDYL01000155.1:1697-1914 GCA_002347925.1 Chloroflexi bacterium UBA2235
GCGGCCATCTGGCGCTGCGGGCCAGGGTGCTGCAGCCCAGGTCACGCCCACCAAGGCCCCCTAACCTGCCGAAGCCAGTAGCTGCTGCGACACCCGCTTGTGTCCGTCACCGGGCGATCGGCGGGTGTCGTTGTTCCCGGCATCATTGATTCACATTACCGATGCGTGGGACAAAGCTCGGACGTCGAGTTCAGTCCCACTGCGAACTGCAGGGCGA
>DDYL01000155.1:1949-4006 GCA_002347925.1 Chloroflexi bacterium UBA2235
GTAAAGATGCGGTGCTTGAGATTGCCGGGACTAGGGAGCGTTAGTCCCAGCCGATGCGGCCAAGGAGGGTCCACGCATGGAGACGGTGTTCGAACCAGATAGCGGTCGAGTTCCACTGACCGAAACCCGCTTGCATGAGATTGAAGAAGCCGTTGAGGCGTTTGTTGAGGAGGGGACAGATGCCGATCGTGCCGATGCCGACGCAACCGAAGCGGTTGTCGAGTTCGACATTCACGAGGCCCTCGTTCACCTAAAGGAACGGGTCGAGATCGAGTTGGCCTTGGATAATGATGAGCAACTTGAACGCGGAAAGCTCACGCGCGAAGACGCGGTCGACGCCTTCGAGGAGCGCGTTCACGACGATGAGTCTGCCCGGTTGCGTGATCTCGGACAAGCGCTTGACGACGCCGAGCGCAATCACTCGATGACCGTTTCGCACGACGAGGTGTTGGCTGATTCCGAAGAGGCAAAACGTGCCAGGGCCGACGCGCATTCCCGGGCGATTGGCCATGCACTCGATGACGCTGATCACGCCGAGCGCCTGGGTGAGGGCAACGACTGACCATCACTGGTGTCATGATGGGCGCGTGAGGCTCGTTCCGCACAAGTTGATCACGAAGCGAGGTTCGACCCCGTACGTCGGGCACCGTCGCTGCACTTATCAAAATTGATCTGTGACGTGCTATACTTGCAAAGCATGCATGAGCCCACACCCCCACATGTGCCTTGGGTGGTGCTTGTCGCCCGTGTCGACGAATGGAGCGCTGCGTGATGGGAGCCGATGCCTCGCCCGAGCGCGGCGCAGGTCCCCGCATCATGTCCGTTCGTCCGGGCCGGGACACAATTGCAGCGCTTCGGGACGCCATCACGGTTGCACAGGCTTCCGACCGATTCGCTCCCGTGACGCTCGTTACGGCGACCATCGACGTAGGTCGCGAACTGCAGCTCGCCATTGCAGAAGTCAGCTCGTACATCAATGTGTCGTACGCGCGACTCTCGGAACTTGCTACCCGGATATTGGGAGTGGAGGCGACTGCGGGACCGCTCGGAATGACCGCGGAACTGAGCGCCGTTCGCGCGGCCCTTGCTCGAACCGCGATGAAGAACGTTCGTGGCGATGCATTTCACGAAACCCGCCACCACCGATCCCTGCACCTCGCACTGCTCGGACTCTTCCGGGAGTTTCGTAGCCGTGAGGCCGACCCTGATGATGTCCTAGCCTCTGGGGCGGCCGGTGCCACGGCCAGGGCGGCCTCACAGGTCTACTCTGAGTTCAGGGCAATTACCGGCCAGCATTCCGACGCGATATCGCTTGCGCGCGACGCTGTAGCCGCCCTGGAGTCGCCCTCTCGGGCGATGCTCGACGCAATTGCACGATTGGGGACCGTCATCCTTGTCGGCCCGACGAAACTTGACCGCGCAGATGCAGACCTACTGGCATCGCTCTCACGTCTCGCACCCGTGCTCGTCATCCTGCCTCGTTTGGACGATCCTCGTGGTCGGGCGGAGACGCGCGCCAACCGCATTGCCTCGACCCTGACAGACGCAACCACGGGTGCATATCCTGCCGGTGCCCTCGCCCGGGGCGATTCACACGTCGGTCAAGCCTCGACGGGTGGCGATCAAGCCTCCCGCGAACCAGTCTCCACAACGCTTGTGCTCCGGTCGGATCTTCAGATCATCCGGGCGCCGGATCCCGCCGAAGAGGTGAGGCAGGCCGTCCGACGGCTACTTGCCGTGGTCGGAACCGGAGTGCCGTTGCACCGTGCCGCGATCGTCTATAGGCAGCGAGATCCTTATCAGCGTCTCGTCGCCGAAGTGCTCGATCAGGCCGGCGTGCCCCACGTCGACCTTGGGGGCACGCCGCTTTCCGAGACGCTG
Source organism: Chloroflexi bacterium UBA2235 (assembly GCA_002347925.1). Lineage (GTDB taxonomy): Bacteria > Chloroflexota > UBA11872 > UBA12225 > UBA12225 > UBA12225. Next base: position 3,831 of record DDYL01000155.1, read on the forward strand.
CCCGGCCGGAGGCTGCGAGCCTTGCTCAGGCTTCCCGCCTCCGATTTCTCACGGGCATCGGTCCTCGCCTGGGCGGAGACGGCACCGGTCGTGAATGTCAGATTGCCTGGCCCCGGGGATGGCACCTCGGCCGAAACGGTCAACGTCGACGGTGCTTCATGGGACTGGATATCCCG
>DDYL01000155.1:4128-12690 GCA_002347925.1 Chloroflexi bacterium UBA2235
CCTCACCTGATGTCGAGGTGCCGGTTGGTCGCGCCAAGGAAGCGCGACTGATCGCGAACACGATCAAGTTTCTGGCTGAGCGCCTCACGCGTCCGGACTTCCGCGAGAAGTTGGATCAGTCCGGGCAGCTGGTAAGCGCATGGGCTGAGGCAGCCGCCTGGGCGACCGATCTTCTTTCAGCCGCGGCGACGGGTGCGTCGTCCGGTGTTGGATCGGGCGCCGAGACGGANNGTGATGGATCCGGTGCCGAGACGGAAAAGGCGTACCTCGAACGGGTCAGGGGTGTGCTCGTCGGTTTGGCGGCATCCAACCCTTTTGACCTGAACCCGAGCACTGAGACTGTCGTATCGGTCATCGAGGCGACACTAGAGAGTACGTCAGTCTCAACCCGACGTCTTGGGGAAGGCGTTGTGGTGGGCACGATTGACCGGATACCCGCCGTTCCGTTTGACCACCTTACTGTCGTCGGGATGACCGAAGGTGCCTTTCCTCCCCCGGTCGGGGCCGACCCATTCTTTCCCGATCCCGAGAACGATCCCTTTGGCAAACGTGAGGCACATCCAGTCGCCGAACGCGCTACCTTCCTTTCTGCGGTTGCGCTTGCAGATGGCGGCACCCTCACCCTGTGCACACCCGATTCCGTCGAGGGCCGTGAGGCGTATCCCGCCAGGTGGTTGCTCGAATTTGCCGAGGCCCGTCACGGATCTCCTCTTCCGTACGGTCGCAGCCTCCGTGACCTCTCGGCCGCCGACCCGGTTCCTTTTTGGTTGGACCACCGTGTTTCATCCCGGGACGGCGCAAGGCAGGCGACGGGGGATCTTCGACTCCGGGCCGGTGCCGGGGCTCCGATCGCCCATGCAACTTCCGGCGGTGGCACCGCGGCCGTACGTCGCGCTGTCGCCTTGAGCGTCGAGGATCGGCGTATCGGTGCGATGGCCCGGTGGGTTGATACCGGCCGTCCGGCCCCGGAACATCCGCTCGTGACCGGAGACTTGCCAGTGAGCGCGTTGTGGCGGCGTGCCAAGGCCAGTGCCACGGACATGGCGTCATTCACGGAGTACGACGGCAACGTCGGGTTCATGCGCACCGCGTCCTGGACGCTGACGCGCGCGCTCGAAGGCAGCCTGTCCGCCACCCGATTTGAGACATGGGCGACCTGTCCGTACCGTTCGTTCCTCAAGGACGTGTTGCGGGTCACGCCAACCCGCATCCCGGCCGACACCTGGGGGGTCGATCCGATGGTGCGCGGGACCGCCGTCCATGCGGTTCTTGAAGCGTGGTATCGCGAACTACGCACCCGCGAACGGCTGCATGCAGATCGCCCACCAGATTCGTCTGACCTCGAGTTGCTGAACACGATCGCGTCGGCGGTTATCGCGAAACTCGAAGGAGCGGGCGCGGCCGGGTATCCGGTGGTTTGGCGAGCGTCGCGTGCCGTGTTGCTTGCAGAGCTGCGCGAGTTTGCGATTTCGGACGGAGCCCAACGCCTCGAAACCGGTCTGGTGCCGATCCATTTCGAACAGTGGTTCGGGAAGGAACCGCGTCGACAACCCAGAGTCACCGGCGCAGAACCGTGGCCGGAGGTCACCATTGCGGTTGACGTCCCCGACGACATCGATGCCGACTTTCTTGTCAATCAGGCTTCTACCGCAGTCCCCGACGATGCACGCCCTGACACGGGCCAAGCGGACCGTGTGACCAAGGCCGTGGCAGTAACCTTCCGAGGTGCCATCGACCGCGTTGATTGCTCGGATGATGGTCGCCGCGCGTGGGTGATCGACTACAAGACCGGTTCACCCGATCGGTTCAAGAAGCTTTCACTGGACCCGGTTCTGTCGGGCAAAGCGGTGCAACTTGCCCTGTATCGCTACGCGGCCAATCAGGCACTTGGTTTTGACGAGGTCGGTGCGTCCTACCGGTTCGTTTCGGGTCGCGGTGCGGGAACTGAACACTCGGTTGTTGACATCCCGCGGGCCGATCAGCGATTGCGGGAAGTCGTCACCGTGGTCGCTACCGGGATGGTCCACGGCGCCTTTCCGCAGGTGCCGGGGAGAGACGAGGAAAATTGCCGCATTTGTGACTTCCGCATGGTGTGTCCCGGCAACCTTGAGGCGGTGCGGGGACGCACAAGACAGACGGCAGGCGGTGCGATTCACGACCACCTTGCGCCGAAGGTCGCGCGTGAAGTTGACGGTACCGAGGACGAGTTTTCTGACGAAGGGGACGAGGAGTGAGCGACGGCATGCCAACGCCACTTTTCGATGCTGCGGCGAGGCACCGCCTAATCACCGACCTTGATACGACATTCGTTGTCGATGCCGGTGCCGGGACGGGCAAGACGCATACGTTGGTCGCGCGGATCGTCTCGCTCGTCGCGAATGGTCGCTTGGAGATCGGGGCGTTAGCAGCGATTACGTTCACGGAAGCCGCGGCTGCCGAACTTCGTGACCGCATACGCGGCGGTCTAGACCGGGAAGCTACGAACCCGGATACATCGAACCTGTCGCGTGAGTACTGCCGCATCGCGTCTGATGCAATTGATGAGGCTTCAATCCAGACGATTCACGCGTTCTGTGGCACCTTGCTCCGGACATTTCCCCTTGAGGCGTCACTTCCCCCCGGTTTCACTACGTGGGACACGCTCGATCAATCGCGTGCGTTCGATGAGACATTCCGCGCCTGGCTCCGGGATGAACCCGAACCCGGGACGGTGCTGGAGGCAGATATCGCATACGCCCTCCGCCTCGGTCTGAACCCGGAGGACTTGCGTGAACTGGCGTCGCGCTATGCCGAAGCCCCGGTTTCCGACCCACCGCGTCCCCAGACCATCTACGGGAATGGCTCACCTGCGATCCCGGATCGGGGAACGGACGTGCTATCCAAAAGGGATGCTGCGGCGCGTGTGAGCCCGGACGCAATCGATGCGGTCGTGAGGGAAGTCCTTGGAACGTTCGATGCAATCGAAGCCTTGCTACCCCGCGCCCGCAAGGGTGAAGATGATCGACTCGTGCGGACGCTCGAAGGGTTTGGGCCTGATCGCCGGCGCCTGCAGTACGCGCTTGCGAACCCGGATGCAGACGGCGTTGGACAGACCCTGGCGCTGACCTCCCTGGTCCGGCGGAAGGTGTCGGGGGCCAACCGTGGATCGCAGGCCGACTGGGATGCCTCCGGACTTTACGAGAACCCCGTCGTCACCATTCGTAGGCAACTTTCAGCAATTGATGAACTGGCGCGAATGACGGTCGCAGAGGTCCGGGACAATGCGTTGCGTCGGGTCCTCTTCCACGTGGATGCCTTTACCCGGCGTGAAGCAGACCGGCGCCGCGCCGCGGGAGTGACGACGTTTCAGGATCTGCTGACGCGGGCGCGTGACCTGCTTCGTGACAACCCGGAAGTGCGCCGTCGTGCCCACGCTCGATGGCAAAGGCTGTTTGTCGACGAGTTCCAGGACACCGATCCGCTCCAGGCTGAGATTGCATGGTTCCTGTGTGCCAACCCCGAACAGGCCAATGAGACCGATTGGCGGGCACTCCAGATTGTGCCGGGACGGCTCTTCATCGTCGGTGACCCCAAGCAGTCGATCTACCGCTTCCGCCGCGCCGATATCGCGGTCTACAACGAGGTGTACGAGCAACTCGCGCCGAAAAGCGGTGGCGTGCGCGTCGAACTTGTCCAGAACTTCCGAAGCTTGGCGCCGGTCCTTGACTGGGTCAACGATGAGTTCGGGGAAGCCATGACGGGTGCGCCGGGCATCCAGGCCACCTATATTCCGTTGGTCGCACATCAGGATTCGGCGCATGGGCAGGCCGAGGCGCATTTCCCCTTTGGGTCAATCGATGTGGTGGACGTGGTTCGCGGACGGATAGCCCCCGGCGTTACTTGGCGTCTCGGGACCGTCGTCGATAAACCGGTGTCTAGGGTCCGGCGTACCGAGGCTGCGGACCTAGGCCGGGCCATCAGACAGATCATCGACGCCGGTTGGCTCATCCGGGACCGCGAGACGAAACAATTGCGGACGGCAAGGTTCCGAGACATCTGCATTCTGATGGCGACCCGTACCGGTCTCCAACAGATCGAGATCGGATTGACGGCAGCTGATGTCCCGTATCGTGGCGTCGGAGGTGCACTCGTCGCGGCCACGGCCGAGATACGCGACCTGATCGCGTGCCTGAGGGCGATCCATGACCCGTCAGATCAGGTTGCAACGGTCGCGGCGCTTCGGTCTTCCGCGTACGGGTGCACCGATGCCGACTTGCTNNCGACCGGTGGTTCGCCGGTCGGCGAAGCGCTTGCGTCCCTGCACGCGCTTCACCTCGCGCGGATTGGCCGTAGCGCGGCCATGACCGTCGAGGCGCTCGCACATGACCGCATGCTTGCGATGGGGACCTTCCTCCACCGGCAACCTAGGGAGGCGTGGCGCCGGGTGCGCCTAGTTGTGTCCCAGGCGCGGACCCTTGCGAATGCTGGTCTGCCAACCCTGCGCGACCTTGTCGAGTGGTTTGACGAGCTTCTCGATAAGCGTGCCGACACCACTGCGCAACCTCCCGAAGGTGACGAGGACGCCGTCCGGCTGATGACTGTCCACGGTGCAAAGGGGCTTGAGTTCCCAATCGTGTTCTTGACCGGCCTCGATGGTCGGCAGCGGACAGCGGGGTCACGTGTCGACATTGCCATCCCCTTGGACGGCGCCCTGCCCGACACCGAGAGTGGGGACCGCGAAGGCCAATCCCTGACCCGCGGGCGAGCGGAAATCGAGGCGAAGTGCGGGGATTTCCAGACCTTGGGATACGCCGCCTACGGAGAGCGGGAGAAACTCCTTCTCGAAGCCGAACGGATCCGGTTGGAATATGTCGCAGCGACACGCGCCTGCGACCACCTGATCCTGTTGCTTCACCGTCGCGCCCCGTCAAAGTCGGAGGGAAAGTCAGCACCGACGGCTGCTTCCCGGATCGCTGCGCGTCTTGACCGCCCGGACGCCCCTTCAACGCCCCTCGCCACGCCGTTTGCCTGGCAAGACATTGCGTCGGCTGAGATTTCTGTAGCTAAAACGCCGGTTCTCGACACCCTCGATCAGTGGGAGCGGGCCGGGAACACGGACGAATGGATCAATGACGAGCGTGAATGGTTGCGCGATCGCGTCGAGAGCATCTCGGCCGCGTCACGTCGTGCGGTCGTGACCCCGAGCCGTTTGCGTCGGGATCACGCAAGTCCTGCGAACGGTTCCGGCAGTGGCGATGACCATCAGTCCGTTCCGCCAGCCGAGCCCGACGAAAGCGATCTGGTGCGGGAAACTTCTGGAGGCGACCCGACCGAAGACGCCAGTGAAGGCGCGGACATGCGTACTCGCGCCCAGGCCAGAGGGACCATCGTTCACCAAGTCCTTGAGCGGATTGACCTCGGAACACTTGAGAACATCGTCCAGCTGGTGGCTGAATGTATCGAGGACAAGAAACGTCAACCACACATTCGTGACCTGGTCAAGGGCGACGCCTCGCGGATCATCACGCTTGTCCAAAATGCGGCCCGCAGCCCATTCGTCACGAATGCGATCACCTCAGGGCGTCTCTGGCGCGAACTTCCGCTCGGCGCATCCGTCGACGGCGTTGTCATCTCCGGCGTTATCGACCTCTTGCATGAGGCGCCAGATGGAACACTCGCCATCGCGGACTTCAAGACGGACGTTGTTGGGGATGAGATGGAGGCCCGGGCGACCGCTGGTGCGTACGAGGCCCCGGGAGGCGCCTATGCCCTTGCATTGGAGGCGGTCACCGGGCGCCCGGTATCGTCGGTATCGTTCATCTTCGCCCATCTGGACGATGGCTATACCGTGACGTATCAGGGTGACGACCTGCGTCGGATCATCCAGGTGGCGCGCGACCGAACGCGCGAATTGCATCACCTACCGGTCATGTGAAGACCTGCCGGCCATCCAGCCGTGTGCGGGGCATTGACCCGCAACGCCTACACCTTCCACTAGCGCAAAAACACGTGGGAAATGATCTCGCCGATGGTAGATGAGCGTCCCGGACGACGTACCTGCAGACGTCCGTTCGCGGTGTCTGCGACAACGACCGTTCCGTTTGGAGAAACGGCAATGCCATCGGGCCAAAGGAACTCGCCGGCTTCCTTGCCGGTTTGACCCCAGATCTCAATGAGTTTTCCATCCGGGGTGAACCGTTGGATGCGACTGTTGTCCGTGTCAAGAACAAGCACCGTTCCTTCTGGACCTATTGCTATTCCCAAGGGCCAGTCGAAGTCTCCAGGGCCGTCGCCGGCATGTCCCCATGCGCGGATGAAGTGGCCGTCCGGGCTGAAGACCTGGACGCGATTGTTCCCGAAGTCTGCGACGTAGACCAGGCCCTCTGGGTCAGTCGTCACTCCGCGCGGGTATCTGAATTCCCCGGGCGCGTCTCCCTCACGACCCCACATTGCGCGCACCTCACCTGAAGGCGCGATGGACTTGATGCGGTGATTGACGGTGTCCGCAACGAGGATTTGGCCGTTGGTTGCGATCGCGACGCCGGAAGGATTGGCGAAATCCCCCGTCCCGGATCCAAACCCGCCCCACACCGTGATCGGTGTTCCGTCGGCCTCGAACCATTGCAGGCGGCTGTTGTCCCGGTCTGACACCAGGATGCGCCCCTTGCTATCCACGGCAATCCCGTAGGGGCCGTCAAACTCGCCGGGCCCGATACCGCGTCGCCCAAACTCAGCGATGGGCGCGCCGGTTGGCGAGAGTTTCCGGATACGGTTTGCTCCGAACTCGGCCACGAGGACGTTCCCGACAGGATCGAAGGCCACGCCAATCGGCCCCACGAACTGTCCAGGTCCGGAGTGCGCGCGTCCCCACGATGCCTTGGGTGATCCGTCCTGACCAAGAACGTGGACTTGCCGTGCGCCGCGATCGGCGACGATGAGTGATCCGTTTCGGTCGAGGCCGATCCCGATTGGGTTCCTCAAGTCCGGCAACTTGGGACCTCGCACCCATCGGCCCGTCACCCGACCCGTGGGGTCGCGCGCTGTCACATCGGCCGTGACCTCATCGCTGATGAACACCGTGGCATCTCGCGCGATCGCCAACCCCATTGGCGCGGGAGACATCGTGTCTTCGTCGGAGGATCTTCCCCAGTCATCAATGAGGTGTCCGATCCCCTGCCGGTCTGGAGGGTCGAATACGCGGACGCGGGCGTTCCCGGTGTCGGCAACGTACGTGATGCCATGGGGATCGACCGCAATCCCCGTCGGGCGGTCGAGTCCGAGATTGTCCGGTCCGCGATGCCCAAAGGCGTTCAGGAACTGGCCGTTGAGGTCAAACGTCTGGATCCGGTTGTTCTCGCGGTCCGTGACAAGCGCGGTGCCACGCCAGATGGCGATGCCATAGGGAACATCAAACTCACCCGGGTCTGAACCGCGGCGGCCCCACTCTGCAATGGGCGCGCCGGATGCGGAGAAGACCTGAACCCTGTCGTTTCCGCTGTCAACCACATAGACGCGTCGGTTCACGTCAGTTGCAATCCCCGTTGGGCGGTTGAACTCGCCTGGACCGCTTCCCACGCGTCCCCAACGCGCCACCGTATGCCCTTCCGGATCGACGCGAATCACCTGGGCGCGGTCGCGGTCGACAATAAGTGTGGTGCCGTCGCTGTCACAAGCTATCGCCCACGGAGTTTGCAGGCCCGGAATGCGGTCATCCGCGTTGCCGAGGATGCTCCATTCAGCTGGTCGGTCGCCACCAAGCTGCCCGAGGGGGCCGAATGTGAGCGTGACGCTGATGACTACGAGGCCGAGTACGATGATCGTGGCGACCCGGATGGACAAGGCGCGCTTCATGTGATTTCGCAGATCTTGGAACACGTATAGACGGTGCGAAGATGGCCTGGTTCACGTCCCTTTGAGATCTATCGCTAACTGCCGGTACAGGGTCGTGGCTTGGGATGAGACTTTCTGGGAAGTGTCGCGCCTCGTCTGCAGGTCCTACGGGTGGCGTTGGTCTATCGGGCGCAACGACCCACCTCGAGAGGCCGGATCAGCTCTTCCAAGTGCGCGACCTCGGTCTGGGGTGCGAGCCGTTCTGCCCGCTCCGGAAGCGCATCACACGCCGTCCAAAATCTTGCTTCTGCACGGTCTATCGTCTTCTGTGCTCGCTTCAAGTCATCTTGAAGGTTTTCCATCCCGTCCACCATACCGCGTGTTGGATTGGCACGAATGCTTCGACGTTTGAAGTGATGGGGAAAGCTAGTCGTCTGTCCGTTCAGCCGTCGAAAGCAGCGTGGGCATCAACCCCGCGTCCGGCCGGGCCCGCCAGTGCGATCTGGCCGAGGCCGGTCACTGGTTCGCGAATCCCGTCGCGGGCCGGGTCTGCATATCTCACGAACCAGTCGTCGATCTCACCCTTGAGTTCCCGCCGGGTTGTGGCGTGTCCCGGATCCGCCACAAGGTTGACCAATTCGCCCGGATCTTCTTGCAGGTCGAAGAGTTCGTGAGGGCCGTAGGCATACCTATGGACATACTTCCATCGATCAGTTCGGACCATCCGAACTGGACCGTATTCGTCGTGGATCG
>DDYL01000155.1:12754-22579 GCA_002347925.1 Chloroflexi bacterium UBA2235
CTGAGCGTGGTTGCGAAACTCCGACCCGGTAGGCTGCCACGTTCTGGCACCGGAAGCCCGGCGTAGTCAAGAAGGGTCGGAAAAATGTCGAGGTGGCTGCGCAATTGGTGGTCAACGTGGCCGGAGGCAACCCGCCCAGGCTGACTAATGATCGTCGGGACTGTCACCGAGTTCTCGTACATGTTCAGGGGAAACGTGCCATTCCCTTTCCCCCAGAACCCGTGTTGCCCGCACGAAAACCCGTTGTCACTCGTGAAGATGACAAGCGTTTCATCGCGCAGGCCAAGTGTTTCAAGCCGATCAAGGATCCGTCCGATGCCCACATCCATCGCTGTCACGGCGGCGAAGTACCCGGCGAGGGCGTCGCGGTTCCCGCGGTTCTGGGTGGTAAGAGGTCCGGCCCAAGCGTGGATTGCGTCCTGCGGGCACGATGCGAACGCACAGGTCGCGTATCGGTCGACGACCTCTGCCGGATGGTTGCCAATCCACGGACTATGCGGCGCGGTGTACCCGACTTGGAGGTAGAACGGCGTTGCATTGGTCCGGCCGGGAATCACCGCACGGCTCTCCAGGAATTGAAGAGCGTTGTTGGTGATCGCATCCGTGAGGTAGTCGGGTTCCTGGTAGAGGACCCCATCGCGGATCATCGGTGCGCCGTAATACGGGCCTCCGCCAAACTGGTGAGCGTACCAATGGCCGAACCCGAGGCGCGGTGTCGGGCTGTCTCCGAGGTGCCACTTGCCAGAGAGGGCACAGTCGTAGCCATGTGCTGCCAAGATGTCCGTGTAGGTGGTGATGCCGTCGAGATATCCGATGGCCGGTTGCGTTCCGCCGTTTCCGTCCCGGAGCCAATCGTGGATGCCGTGATGCGATGGGATGCGTCCGGTGATCAACGACGCACGCGCGGGGGAACAGACAGGTGACGCGCAGAAAAAGTGCGTATACCTCGTACCGGTCGACGCAAGCCGGTCGAGGTTGGGGGTCATGATCTCAGCGTTGCCTGCGCATCCCAGTGCCCAGGGACCGTGATCGTCGGCAATGATGACTATCACGTTCGGCCTGGTTGCATGTGTATCAGACACCCGCATTTCCTTCCGTTCGGCTCTTGTCGGTACCAAACCCAAATGATCAGAGCTCGAGGCCGAGTTTACGGAACCGCACGGGGAATCCCTCCACGCCAAGCGCTACTTTCTGGAATGTCATCCGTCTTCTAATTTGCGACCGCGTGATGAAAGTAGAGCCTCATCCCGCGTCGCACGACTTGGCCGGGCGCACTATGGCAGGTGCTCCCGGCTTCTTTCTTTTCCGGCTTACAGGCGGCGCGCACGTCCGAAGCGCCTTTTGGGGATGGCTACCTAGGATCAGGTACGGTGAAATCCCGACGACCGCTGGTGCGCGGATATGCTGCGCCCATCCCCTCTCGCGACGCGCATGCAGATCATGTGTCGACAGTGCGATTTTGGGAAATCACGCACCGACCGGATACGCCAATGGCCGAGCCACGTTATGTCGATCGGATCGATTCGGTCGAGGCCAAGGTTGAGGCACTATCGCGCGCCCTCGCCACGGGAGACTATGCGGTCGCTCTTGCCCTTGCCGACTCAATCAAGGACGGAGTACGCGCGGAGGCTGCGTTTGCATCAGCCGTTCCCTTGGACGGCGATGCGGACGCACACGCCAACTGGTCGCCGGTTTCAGGACTTCCAATTCAATGGCACGCGTGGATTGCTGGATGGACCCACTTTCGCATCGTCACGGTGACGGCGCCGGATGGACGGTCGCGCGATCATGAACCAGTGGACATCGAGGTCGTGGTCCCCGTGGCGATGGCAGCTTCCCTCGCACGAGAACTGAGGGTCGCCAGGCTTGAGCATTCGGCTTCTGGCACATCATTGGTCCGGGTTGTCAGTCAGGTCTACAGCGAGACGCGGACCCGCGGGCCCGATCCGGTCCGTCGTGCACACCTCACGTGGTCGGTCACCTTGGACGCGCGCGAACAGGCCACGTTCGTGATCCTTGTTGGCAATCCGGCTGCGGAACTTCCGAGGGACGTGACCGATCTCACTGTCAGTGGCGAAGGTTCCGCCCTCGAGATCGGCAATGCGCACCACGTTGCGTCACTCTCGGCGCAGACTGGTCAACTTGAGAGGCTACGTTACCGGCGAGGGCACGGACTGGAATTGTTCGCTGGCGGCGAGGGCCACGGCGAACCTCCGCACATCGACTGGGCACACGACTATCTGGCATCTGATCGGTTCCAGAAATTCCGTGTGACCAACTGGGATGCATGTCCGAACGTGGAGGTCATCCGGGGCCCGATCGTCACGATCGTGCGACGGTGGGGGTTTCCACATAGCCCCCTCCATCCGATGTTTCCTGCATCGCGAATGTTTGTGGAAGTCCGCTATCTCTTCTATGCGGGTGTGCCCTACTTCGTGAAGGATGGGCGCATGGAAGCGACCCGTGACTTCAGTTTGAACTATCTCCGAGATGATGAATGGGTCTTCTCGGGATATGCATTCACCGATCAGGTGTGGGTCGACGAGGATGGCGTGGCGCATGAGGGTGCTGTCCCTCCGGAACATGCCGACCGGATGTGGGGTGTGGGCTTCTTTCACCGGGACAGCCAGGATGCGTTTGTCTCGCTGCGCCTCGAACACCACCTCGAACCTGCAATCACCCGCACTGATGGGCGCCGAACACTTCCTGCCATGCATCATGCAGATGCGCCTGCGCTGCACTACCCCGGGCATGGGCAACTGTGGAGCCGGTGGGCACTTCGGGACGACCCGGAACTGGTTGCCGGGGACCGCCTCGTGCAGCGAAACGCCTACCTGACCGCCCCGTATCCACCTGACGAGGGCGCGTCTCAGATTGGCGAATGGGTCACACGATTCAGGAACCCGGTCGTCGTCTCCCAGTACCCATCCCGAGAAGCCGGAGCCGTTCTCTTCTCGACCCTCTCAGGTGACCATTCCGACACGCAAGCGTCTGCGCCTCCCGGTCGCCTGGCAACGGCGGGTGAGGAAACCACGTGCGCCTTGCTGAAACAGTCAATGTGGGATGCGTTGCATGATCTCCAAGACGACATGTTCTATACCGTTGATGCAAACCTCGCAGGGATGGGCTACGTCTATGACCTTCGGATGCCTGACGGATTGGCGTCCGGTCGCGTCGAGGTGACCTTCACCATGCCCCATCGGGGGCGTCCGATGTACCGCTACCTCGCCAACCCGGCGGTGGCCCGTCTCAGGCAGGTTCCCGGTGTTCAGGATGTCACCGTCGTCCCGGTTTGGGACCCACCTTGGGGTCCGGACAGAATGGACGACGACACTTGGAGGGCAATGGATTTCCCGGTCAAGCCACCGGTCTCCACGGCCTGATCAGCCACATCCATGGACGCTGTGCAGTAGTCCCGACCCTTCTTGCCCGAGAGTGGCGTGGGAAGTCCCGGGACGTACGGCGTGCCTCACCGCGAGGTGCCTTCATTGGGCGCGGTGCATTCAGGCAGTTTGGGAAGCAGCGGGCAGTGCTACGCGGATATGTTGTCCCGGCAACCGACATGCGGCGTCCAGTTGAACTGGTCTGCGTGCGGTCGAGAGTACGGAAGGACCGACGGAAGTGACTGGCGAGCAAGTGAAGCACGGTGCAACCAGCGCCGAAGGGACGGTGGTTGCGTCGACGGGCGGGATGCGCGCGTGGATCGACGTGATGCGTCATCTCGAACCCATCATGGCNNGGACCCCTGGCCTTCGAGGACAAGAGTTTCACGTTCGACCCGAACCCGGAGGTGTACCGGCGGTTTGGTGTAGAGCCCCCGCCGGCGAACACCCAGGATTCGCTCTGGTGGAAACTTCCCGCCACTGATGTCCGGGGCACCTGGCGTCGGCCTGATGCCGATGGGAGGGATACGGCATCCGTACCCGCCGATCTCCGCGAACGGCGCGCACTCCTGACCCGCATGATCGAGGCCGCCAAGGCACGCGGTTGGCAGGTCTGGCTTTTCTGTCCCCACTATGGGGTCGGTCCCGGTTCCCGTGGGCCCATCCTTGTCGACGAGCAGACCCGACGGGTCAACGCGGCCCGGCTGGTCGATGCCATGGAGGCATACCCCATGGCCGATGGTGCGCTCTTCGATGGCCCCGAGTGGGGCTACGAGATTGCACCCTTCCACCAGAATGCGCGGTCTTCAATCTTCAATGACCTGCCCGAAACCGTTGCCGAGGGCGCGGCCCGGATGGGATTCGATTACGCGAGGATGGTCGGCGCCAAGGACCGCTTGTTTGCCCGGTTGCATGCCCTGGATGATCGGAGAATCGACATCTGGGGAGACCGGTCGGGGGGCTTCATGGGCGGGTTCGGGCTCCTCGGAGGTGACCCTGCACTTGCCGAATGGATCGCCTTCCGGACGACAGCGGTCACCGAAACCTTTTCCCAAATCAAGGAGATGGCCAACGCCAACTCCAACCGCAAGATCCCAATCGCATGTGGTCCTCGATCAGCGGCCTGGTCCTCGATGGCCGGCTACGACTACGAGGCTCTTGGCAAGATCCTGGACCGGATGTTCCCCAAGCACTATTTCTGGCACCGGGGGTTCGATGGGTTGTACGGGTCGGTCGCAAGGTTCGTCGAGACCTTGCGAACCTGGAACCCCGGCGTCAGTGAGATTGGTGCCCTCAAGTTCGTCACGGCAGTCTTCGGGATAGACCTTCCAGAGGTCCAATCGTTGCGGGACTTCGACCGCGGATTTCCGCAAGCCTTCTTCGACACAGTCGTGGTTCGCGAGACCACGCGGGCGATCGCTGCCATGGGCGGGGATGCGGAACGGGTGGTTCCATGGGTCGACTCCGGCCGGAAGCCCCATGATGGCGACCCGTTCACGGCGCATGACCTTGATCGCATGCTCGAGGCTGCCCAGGGTGCGGGATTGCGCCGGTTCCTCTATCACCACCACGGCAATCTCACGCCGGGTGACTGGGCCGTGATCTCCGCGCGATGCGGGACCCCGTGGCAGTCGACAACGAGTCCGATCTGGAGCCTGGAGGGGTACATCGGCGCGTACTCCATGCCGGGTTACCACCCACCCGATCTGGCAACGCTGTAGTCCGGATTGTTGCCAGACAAGGCATCACGACCACCGAGACCCCATCCGGAGAACGTACCGAATTGTTCGTCCGGATGGGGCCGTTCCGAACGGTTGCCTAGCTCGCCTGTTCGGTTTTCAGGATGGCCTCCGCCTCTGGCTTCGCCACGCTGATCATTCCACCGATCGATTGCTCTCCGTTGAGCACCTTGGTCCACTCGCGGTTGATCACCACCATGGCCTTGTCCCAACCCTTCGGCCGGTGTTCCAGGCGGGCGTAGCCGTCCATCGCCTCGAAGACGACCTTGCCGTTCTTGGCCGGCGCCCGGGTCTCTGGCCACTTCTCGGTCGCCTTCTTGTTTGCCATGAAGTTACCGGCTTGCATCTGAACGGTTGATCCGTCATCCCCAACGAAGTACTTCACAAGCTCCCACGCGAGGTCCGGGTTCTTGTTCTTGCCACTCGTGATCACGCCGTACGCGTTGCCGGCCATTCGTGTTGCACGCTTCTTCCCTGGCACTTGCGGGAGCAGCTGCAGATCCCAGTCAAACTGCACCGCATTCGTGCCGACAGGCGCGGTGTTCTGATTCGATGCGTAGCTCCGGAAGCGTCCCGTGCCGAACATTCCCTGCTGGCTGCCGGTCAGGCCACTGGCCGTCAGTTCCGCCGGTGACGGCGTGATGTGGTGCTTCGACACCAGGTCCACCAGATACTGGAAGGCGTCACGCGCGGGTTGCTGGTCGATGATGCACGACTTGCCGTCGGGGCTGAAGAACTCGGCACCGAACTCCCAGAAGATCGGGAGGCCCATAGATGCGCCGCCGAGCGCAGTGACATTCTGGGCGGCCCACTTCGCCTCTTGAGGGTTGTCCTTCCAATCGGAAAGTTTCACCGCCCAGTCCACGAACTCGGTGTGCGTCCAGTCCTTGCCCGGTTCCTTCAACCCGGCCGCGGAGACCGCGTTCTTGGCGTAGTACAGGACCGTTGCGTGCACTTCGCGCGGGATGCCTATTTGGCGGGTACCAGTTCCGACCTGGACGTCAAACGCCTTGAAGATCGTGGGGAAGAAGTCGTCCGCCTTGATCTTGGTGTCCTTGGCAAGGTAGGGCTTGAGGTCCGAGAAGTGGGGCCATTGCTGCATGAACCCGGTATGGGTCGCGGCGGCGTCGGGCATCGTGCCGGCCGCAAGCAGGATCGCGAACTTCTCCTGGTTGTCGTTCGGCTCAACAACCCCTTCGTACTCGACCTTTGCGCCAGGGAATGCCTTTTCGAACTCGGCTACCCGGCCTTCCAAAGCCTTTCGAACCGGGAGTTGCAGCGGATGGTCGAGGATCCAGATCGGCCCAGCAGACGCTGCCTTGATCGGTGCAACCGTCGGCGCGACCGTAGGCTGGACTGCGGGTGCCGCAGTTGGTGCAGCGGCTGCCGGTGCCTTGGTTGCTGCGGTAGCCGGCGCTGCTGCCGGTGTCTCACTCCCCCCGCAGGCGACTGCGGCCATACCCACCAGTCCCGCCCCCAGGAAACCGCGGCGTGTGTGTCTCATACGACCTTCCTTCTTCCTGTGCCACGCTTCAGGGCACCCCACCCCGAAGCGGATGCGCCAATATACTCGCCTTCATTCCCAAGCACAATGCGCCGAAGTCAAGGACGATCACGGTGGAAAAAACTTTAAATACATATGAACAAAATGTGAGTGAACTCGTCGCGACTTTCGGGAGGGTCCCGACCATCAACGGACACACCCACGTCATCAGTGAAACCGACCGACTGGCACGAGACCTTGACGCACTGTCCTATTTCGCACATCCATACCCCGCCGCTGATCTGCGGTCTGCCGGGATGCCGCACGAGGACCTCTTGTTTGTCACCGGCGACCAAGGAAACCTGACACTTCCCGACCGCCCCGAAACGCCCGCGCCCATTGAAGAGCGATGGGCGAGGTTCGTGCCGTGGTGGGATCGCATTCGGTTTACCGGGTTTAGCCAGTGCCTGCTTGAGGGTTGGCGTGGCGCCTATGGGTTTGACCGACTTGACTCCACGACAGTCGGCCCGATTTCCGATGCAATCCGCGCCGGACGTCGCCCGGGGCACTACGCCGAAATCCTGCGGGACCGCGCCAACATCGCAGTCAGTCTGGTGCAGATGACTGGCACATACGGCGAAGAGGTTGCAGACGTCGACCGCAACCTGTTCCTGCCGGTGCCAAGGCTGAACCGGTTCACGATGATCCGAAGCCGGGACGACCTCGCTTCACTTGAGTCGGACTATTCGACAGACTTTCGAAGCGTCGATGACCTGATTGACACCATGCACTCGAGGTGTGCGGCATGGAAAGCCGCCGGTGCTCCCGAGATCAAGTTGTCGCAGAGTTATCACCGCGCGATGGATTTCGGTACACCTGACCCCTCTCGGGCGGCGGTTGTCTTCCGTCAACTGCGCGACGGGCAGTACCCAGGGCTTGACACACCGGACGGGCGCGTTCTCGAGGATGTCCTCGTCCACGGCGCTGTCTCGGCAGCGACGGCCTCCGGTTTGCCCGTGCAGTTCCATGTCGGACCTCGGGCAGGCAGCTACGGCAGTCTCGAGGGAACTTCACTTGCCCCGATGGCTGGGCTCATCCGCGCGCACCGGGATGCGCGGTTCGACATTTCCCACAGTGGGTTTCCGTATTTGACCGAGGCAGCGGTTCTCGCCAAGACGTGCGAGAACGTGTTCCTGAACCTGTCCTGGATGCACATCTACTCACCGGAAGGGTGCGTGCGTGCCCTCCGTGAATGGATCCGCATGGTGCCAATCAACAAGATCATCGGCTTCGGTGACGACTTGTACTGGGTCGACTCAATCCTCGGCCATCTGGTCATGGCACGGCAGAACGTCGCTCACGCGCTCGCCGGAATGATGATCGAGGGCCTGTTGACGGAGAGCGATTCGGTGGAGATAGGCCGGGCACTCTTCAACAGCAATCCGGCGGCCCTCTACGGAATTTCGTCTTCAAACTGAGCGGATAGGTGCTGCGGGATTTCTCGGGGGCGAACGTGGCCCTCGCAGGCACGGGATTGCAGAGGTCTTGGACGCACGTACCGTGTCGCCGGCACGCGAGTGATGGGCCGCGAGGCGGTGCCAGGTGGGCAAAATTGCCGGTTACGAAAGGTGGGTCGACGAAAGCGGGTCCGATCCAACAGATCTGAGAGGCGGCTCTTGGCTGGACCCCCTTTGGTCGACGATCAGCATTGCGGTTTACTCAAACGTCGCGTCCACCTTGCCGAGAGGTCCGAAGTCGGCGATCAGGCGGTCGCCTGGTGCAACGAAGAAGTGGCCGGTGCACGAACCGGTGCTGACGAACTCGCCAGCCTGCAGTCCCATGCCACGTTCCCGCAACCAGTTGGCGACCCACGTCAGAGCGGTCAGCGGGTGGCCCATCGCCGCCGCACCAACACCCGATTTCTGCCAGGTGCCGTTAAGCGATAGGTCGACCCGCGCCACCGCGAGGTCGAGGTGTCTCCAGTCGGTGACCGGATCGCCGGGGACAAAGGCGGCAGCCCCGTTGTTGTCAAGGGCCGCCCCGAAGTAGCCGCTTGCGCCGTACCAGTCCTGGAAGACGGTGTCGCCGATCTCCAGCGCGGGATGGAGTGACGCAACCGCATCCGCCACTTCATCCTCACTGAATGGCATAGTACGTGCTGGCAACGCGTGCGCCATCTGGAACGCGAACTCGGACTCTGCGCACCGGTAATTGATGAACAGGTGGGCCGGAACACGCGCCGGGCTTGGGTGGACGCCATCGCGTGCAAGTTGGCCGGGACTGGCACCGGGCATTCCTTCGGCACGCTGGACTTCGAGACTCGCCGCGCCAATCTTCCACCCGGCTGACGGCCAGCCGAGCCGGGCGTTGATGGACAGCATCGCCGTCATGGTCGATTCCCAGTGTCGGGTACGGAGGTGCTCCGGAAGGAATGCGCTGTGCCTGCCGGCACGAGCAGTGGCTATCGTGGATACCACTTCGTTCATCTCGGCGTCTGTCAAGGCAGTCTCACGTGCGCACCGAATGCCGGATCCAGGCAGAGTTGGCCCGTGTATCCGCCGGCCCCACTTTGCAATCTCATCAGTCATGCATATCTCCTGTGGACCGTCAGCATACTGGCGCCAGGCAGCCATCGATGTTCCGGCCACTCGTACCCTTTTGTTATGTTATGTGGATCGACGCCATTCCTTTGGCGCGTGGTTTTCGGTTCATTACCCGCTTGGGTGCCAGCGCGCGCGAAAGTCGCGATGAACCGGCTCTTGTTCCCAGCATTTCAATGGTCATCACCAATGATTAAACAGCCTTGAGTCTCACCGAATTCCGCAACTATCAGCCACATGCCAGTAATCATGGTCTACACTTGATTGGTGATCAGGTTTCAACGGCTCCGTGAGCGATACGCATTGCACTTCATCGTCCTGGCGATTGTGCTTTTTCCGGTCAATGCGTTGGTCCAAGTGACACGGCCTGAACCGTATGACCGCTTCGAGATAAATTGGGATTCGTTTGGCCCCGCCCCCTCGGCATGGGCGATTGGTCATGACCTGGAGGTTGTCTCTCCATCTGGCATCACCTACGCTGTCGGTACCGCACATATTCGTCTGTCACTGGAGTCGTGGAATTACCTCCTTATCACTCCGCCGGATGGGGCCCCCTACCTTGTAGGTGGGAGCGGCGCAAGGATTGGGCGGTTCCACTACATCTGCGGCATGGCGGTCGC
>DDYL01000113.1:0-8165 GCA_002347925.1 Chloroflexi bacterium UBA2235
TCACCCCCGTGCCGGTTCCTCCACAGTTGCCCGCCCGTACCTGCCACAACATACGTGGATGGGTCGAGTGCGCCCAATAGCGGGTGAGAATCGGAATCACTGCTGAATATGGTCAGCGATCGAGACGCGCGCGTGGCCGCGACGTAGAGGACGCGGCGAGCGTCGTCGCTAAGCGCGTTGTCCTGCCACGTAATCGGATCCCTGGATCGGTCCGGGCACGCAGGCATCAGGAGGAATACCGTCGGGAAATCGAGCCCCTTGGAGCGACGCATTGTCATGAGTTTGACGTTTGGTGCGCCAAGCAGCATTTCTGTCCGGCCGTCGACAATCGTTGAGGCGACCATCCGGTTCGTCAGGCGCTTGGAAATCTCGATGCCGACCGCGTCTCCGAGGTAGGTGATCCCGATGAGACCTGGGTTCATCTGACTTGCAGTCTCAACGACCGCATCGATCAGCGCGTTCATCGCGTCTCCAGGCGATTTCTCGATGACCAGTTTCGGCGCTGGTCCGGGTCGGTCCGGATCGATATCCGCCTCGGCAACGTCGTCGCGGGCCTGATCGACAACGCGCCATGCCTTCGCGAGATTCCAGATTTGCTGAGTAGTGCGGTAATCCTTGGTGATCCATCGTCGGGTCGTCACGGTTGGAGCAATGGCATCCCGAATCGCTCTGAACGGCCGGGTGTACAGGCGTTGGACTGGGTCACCGAATGCGAACAGGCCGGCCCCGGTCTGTGGCAAGTGCCGACGACACAGATCGATAATCGCCGGGGTTGCGTCCTGGACCTCATCAATGATGATTTCCTGATAGAGGCCAACTGGATTGGGTGAGGAAATCACTGAGTCCAAGGCAAGACGGGGCAGGTCGTCCCAGTCGGCGATACCGTTGTCGCTGAGTTCCGCCCGGACCATCTCCCAGACTGACCAGATTACGTGACGTGCTTTCTCCCCAAGACTTCCGCCGCGCCATCCACGGTCGATTTCCAGGTAATCCTCGAGAAGCGTCACGTTTGACTGTTTGATGACTGCTGAAATCTCTTCGTGTATGAACCGCCCGTTGCGTCCGCCAAGAGCGGACTTCTGCTCGCTCGGCAGCCCCCCGAAGTGCCTGTAGGTCAGTTGGCGCAGGGAGTCCTGGGTGGGGCCGTTCAATGTGCCCGGGAGTAACGGGATTTTGCGTTCCGAGTTTGCCATCACACGCTCACACCAGTCATGCATCGTCATGATTTCGATGTGAGGCGGAAGAGGACCGTTAGCGAGCGCCTCGGCCATTTGCCTGACCGCCTGGGCAAGCGGACGGTTGAAGCACAAGTAGAGTAGTGGTTGGGCGGTCTTCTCAGTTGCACGCCGCACAAGACGATGGACTGCTATGACGGTTTTCCCCGTCCCCGGACCGCCGAGGACCAGAAACGGTGTTGCGGGGTTCATGTCGACCAAGTCGCGCTGACGCTCGTCGAGGCTCGTGAAGTACGTGTCAACTCCACGATCCATCATGTGCCGGAATTGGGTCAAACTGTCAATCGCTCGGACAACGTCGGCCTCGCTAGGGACCCCGACTTGTCCGATGAGCTGGTCCACTGACCCGTGACGGGGCACATCGGCGACTTCCGAGAGGACTGATTCGGCCCTGCTCGCGTGTTCGTCCGTCCAGCGATAGGCTGCCTGATGATGATCGACGTGGACCAGCGCGATTTCCGTCTGCTTGACGGGCACAAGGATGAGGCGAGCCTCTCCGTCGACGCGCACTGACCAGAAGGACCGGCTCTTCCCTCCCCCGAGTTTCTCGAGGTTCAGTCCTGGTGACCTGTGGTTGGTGAAGAGGCGGTCAACGCAGGCGTCAATGCTTTGGAGCAGGCGGGTATTCCTACTGTGGCGCCCGAGCGACTTTGCGAACGACGGAGTTGCCCAGATCCGCCTGACGTTCGTTATTGGAAGCTCGCCTGAATCACGTGCGCGTGGCGTCATGTTGGTTACAGTCATCTCGTGGCGCACCGGTTTGATCTGACGGTGCAGCAACGTTGTTAATCATAACGTGCGAAGTTGTGATATCAAACTTGTTGTGCATCCGATTCGACCCGACACCGATCGATCACAGTGGCGGAAGGTGTCGACGGGGCGTGATCATGAACCAATGATCAAGAGTGACGGGTCAAGTTCTGTCGGGGGACTGGGAGAAGGGGCGTCCGTAGATGCAATTCGGCATCTGACATGCACGGTTCCGCTGATGGGAACCGACGGCAGGCACCCTGTCTGGCGAGTTGGTTCGGTCCTGCGCCACATCCTCGGTTTGTCCCAACCAGAGAGAGCGCGGGCATGGCGCGAAGGGATTGTCGCGGTCAATGACGTCCCAGTTCATGTGCAACATCGGCATTGCATTCCAGGGGACATTGTCTCTGTCGCTTTTCCCGACATCGCTTCCACCGTCATTCCTGAGCCGGGACTGAGCCTCGAAGTCATTTATGAGGATCAGTATCTTCTCGCAGTCGCTAAGCCGGCGGGCCAACTCTCTCATCCGGCCCGCAGTGAACAGACAGGCACGATTGCAAATGCCGTGGCAGCGCGATACCGTCGGCATGGGAGTTCACCCGACGCCGTCCGGCCGATCCATCGGATTGACCGGGACACCTCCGGGGTCCTCGTGTTTGCGCGAGACAGCCGTACGGCGAGGCTTTTGTCGCGCCATCGGGACCGCTCACCACTCGAGCGCGATTACTTGGCAGTCGTATCTGGCAACTTGACGGCGTCCGGGGTGATTGCGGGGTGGATGGGGCCGGAAACGGGCCACCTGACGAGGCAACGGATGATCGACGAGGCAGAGGTCAAGTTGGCGCCAACCCATTCGCCGACGGGTAATCCGTTGCCGAAGATAGCGGGGTGGAGTGAGACTGCATTCCGAACGGTTGCGCGAGGGCCCTCGGCCAGTTTGGTCGCACTGCGCCCACGATCAGGGCGCACCCATCAATTGCGCCTTCACCTTGCATCCATCGGGCATCCGATCATCTGTGATGGCCTCTATGGGGGCGTGGATGGATTTGGCATGGATAGACAGGCGCTACATGCGTGGAGGGTGACCTTTCGCCACCCTGAAACTCAAGTGCGGATCGAACTAGTTGCTCCGCTACCGATTGATGTTCGGCGCGCAATAGCTGAAGCGCTGCGCAACTGACCCCTTGGTGGCCCGAACTTCGCAATTCGGCAGTGAGGTCGGAAGTTGTTGGTTTGGCACAGTTCTCCGCATCGGGATGACGCGTCGACGCGAAACGCTTGGGTTCTTTCCGAGACTGAAAGGAAGGTCACGTTGGCGTACCGCGAAATCGTAACGATGCATCCGAATGGGATGCGCGTGCAAGCGGCACTTGAGGCGCGAGGTGTTCGCACCCGGATTGTCGAGACCCTCGAGGGTTCACCTACGGCGGTAACGGCAGCGGCACAGCTTGACATTGAGGTCGGACAGGTTGCGAATTCCCTGTTGTTCGAGGCAGATGGCAAACCGTTGCTCGTGATCACTTCCGGGCAACACCGCGCAGACCTGGCACGGATTGCTGCCTTTGTCGGGGCAAGAATTGTGAGACGCCCCGGTGCAGAGTTTGTTCGGGAACACACTGGACAGCCGATCGGCGGTGTGGCGCCACTTGGTCACCCTATTCCGATCAGGACGATCGTTGATCTCCATCTGGCGACATGGGACGTTGTGTGGGCGGCCGGTGGACATCCACATTATGTCTATCCAACATCATTCGCAGAGTTGATAGAGGTAACAAATGGCCTCCCATTCGACGTTGGGCTGAGGGAATAGTTCGCTTGCTCCGTCATGCCCATCTCCGGGTGTCAAATGGATCTTGCGGATGAACGCTCGCCAGGTCGGCTACTACGTGGCCCTTGCGTTGATCTGGGGCGTCTCCTTCACCCTTATCGTTCGGGTTGTGGCGGTCTTTGGGTGGGTCGGTGCGGTCTCGCTCCGGGCGTTTGCGGCCTGCGTGATCCTCGGCGTTCTGGCGTTTGCCACAAGACGCAAGTTGGATTTCGGAGGAGCGTGGCGTCCCCTCGCCATTGTTGGATCGACGACCGTGGCTGGTCAACTCCTCGGGCTTTCGTACGCGGCGCCTCGGATCGGCACGGCGATGGCCGCGATCATCGTGGGAACAATCCCGCTCTTCTCAATGGTGATCGGTCAGGCTTGGGGTATCGAGAAATTCACCGGACACGGACGGATCGGGCTTGTTCTGGGAATTGGTGGGATCGTGCTGCTCGTCGGATTTCCGTCGGTCCCTTTCACTTCAGAGTTCGCCATGGGCTGTGCGGCGTCGCTATTCGGGTCCTTATCGGCTGCAATTGGCAGCAATGTGGCGCGTCATTCTCTGCAGACCGTGGGGTCCTGGGAGCAGACGATCGGCGCATTCCTGTTCGGCGGGATCGTGGCGTTCCCGATGCTCCTGATGGTGCCGGTACCCGTTACCCCTACCCTCTCAGAAGTTGGGGAACTCTTCCTCCTGGCAGGACTTTGCAGTTGCCTCACGTACATCATGTATTTCCGGCTCGTTGCTGAGGTCGGCGCGACAATCGCGATCAGCGTCGAGTTCGCGGTCACCCTGGTGGCTGTTGCGATTGGATCGTTGCTCCTGGGCGAACGGCTGACGACCGCACAGCTCATTGGCGGGGCCACGATTTCAGCTGGGTGCGCGCTCGTTCTGAACATCGTCCCGGTACGCTGGGGGCGACGGTGAATACCGCCGGAGGAACACTTCCGTACAGTATGGAGGCGACTTCCCGAGACCGGGATCCGTGGGTGAAATGATGACCTTCGACATTACAAATTTGCGAGCGCAGTTCCCATCGCTCACTTCTGGCATTGCCCACTTTGATGGGCCTGGAGGCACCCAGACGCCGCGTCAGGTGGGCGAAGCAATTGCGTCCACCTTGACGGGTCCGCTTTCGAACCGTGGCCGTGCGGTCCTGTCGGAACGGAATGCTGACGACGCCGTCATCGCCTTCCGGCAGGCTTTCGGAGACTTCCTCGGGATTGACCCACGGGGCATTGTCTACGGGCGCAGTGCCACGCAGATCGTCTATGACTTCTCGCGCAACCTCGCGAAGGGGTGGGGTCCGGGCGACGAAGTGATCGTCTCGCGCCTCGATCACGACTCCAATATCCGGCCGTGGATACAAGCCGCCGAGGCAGTCGACGCAAAGGTGCGGTGGCTTGAGTTTGATCCGGAGACCGGTGAGGTCGACATGGCGTCCCTCGATTCGATGCTTGGTCCACAAACGCGAATCGTCGCAATCACTGGGGCATCGAACCTGATTGGCACCAAGCCGGCGGTTCGGGCGGTTGCCGATGCGTCGCACGCCGCTGGTGCTTTGACCTGGGTGGATGGTGTCCATCATGCGGCGCATGAATTCGTCGACATGACCGAACTCGGGGCAGACTTCTACGTCTGTTCACCGTACAAGTTTCTTGGTCCACATTGCGGAGTGCTCGGGGCAGCTCCCGCACTTTTGGAAACAATCGCACCTGACAAGCTGCTTCCAGCGACGAACGTCGTTCCAGAGCGATTTGAATTCGGCACCCTGCCGTACGAGATGATGGCCGGTGCGACTGCAGCGGTTGACTTCATCTCTGCGATTGCACCGGGACTTGCGGTCGCGCGACGGGACCGCTTGCGTGCGTCATATTTGGCGATTCACTCGCACGAGACACGCTTGCGGAACCGGATTGAGACTGCGTTGGCCGAGCTTGGTGAGTGGTACGAGATGCATTCACGCGCTGCCGACCGAACCCCGACGCTGCTTGCAACGGTCTCGGGTGGGCGGTCGGCTGAGGCGTCCCGCTTCCTTGCATCCCGCGATGTGCAGGCACCGGCGGGCTCCTTCTATGCCTACGAGGCGTTCATGCATCTCGGCACCGGGGATACCCACGGTCTGCGCATGGGCCTTGCGCCGTACAACAACGATGATGACGTAGACCGCCTGATCGATGGCCTGCGGGACTTTGTCGGCGCGTGACTGAAATGGGTGGGGCGGTCAGGCGAAAACCGCCTCGTTGATGTGTAAATGATGGGTGGGGTGGTTCAGTCCCAGCCAGTGGCTAACGGGTGACCGACGCCGGGGAGGGCGCGACTCTCCCAAGTTTAATCCGGGCCGTCTCGGTACGGAAGAGGGCGCTCCATCTGGAAGCCACTCCCAAACCCATGCGAATTCACGCTCCAGATGTTGGCATGGACCAGATTGCCCGTGCAGCGGGTGTCGCGATCGGAAACCGTTGACGCCACGTTCTCACCAAGTCCGATCGCTGCTCGATGGCGGAGGGTCGAGTGGCTGAAGCCGACGCAGGTAGTGCTGACAGGGAACGGCACGAACGATGCGGGTCGGCCGGCGATGCGCAACACGATCTTTTGGTCGAGAACAGGTACCTGACCGCAGGTGCTGCACCCACCGACACCCCCAATCCTCGGCGGCGGATGGTTGTCGCGGGCCACGCACGGATTGTTCGCTCGACGTGTGATCGAATCAGCCAGTTTCTAACCCAGCAACTGGGGAACCTGGCTCGCCTGACCGCCGTACCTCGGGCTGACGCATCGTCGGTTCTCGTTCGCCAAGCGGTCACGTTCCTTGCAAGTGGGCACCACGGCCAGACGCTGGTCGGACTGGTCACGTCTTGGCGACGACTGCCCGTGAGATCATCATTGCCAAACGTGTGGGCGAGAACCGGCTTGCCGTCGCGAGGATGGTGTTCAATCCCCCGTCAATGATGCTCGGACGACCCTGTTCGAGGCCGCGGAACGTGGTTGCAACGACCTGTTCCACCGACCGCATCGGATTCGCTGTCATGCGCGTACCGGTGGCATTTGCGGCGGTGAAAAAGGCGGTGTCGGTGCCCCCGGGGCTGATTGCAAGCACGCGAACCCCCGTGCCACGAACTTCGTGCCAGAGTGCTTCGGTGAATGAAAGCACGAAGGCCTTGGTGGCGGCGTAGACCGCCATCGTTGGGATTGGTTGGAATGCGGCCGTGCTGGCGACATTGACAACCACGCCACGCCGGTTCGCAATCATCCGTGGAAGGGTTGCCCGGGTTAGTTCGACAAGTGCGGTGCAATTCAGGGTGACCATCGACGAAAGGCGGTGAGGGTCCGCACTCCCGACGTCGCCATGGTCCCCGAATCCCGCATTGTTCACGACACCGTCCAATAAATGTCCTGCCTGCCCAATACGTTCTAGGAGGACTGCGGGGGCGCCTGGTACGGACAGGTCTGTCGAAATTGGTTCAACGGTGATCCCGTATTGCGCATGGAGTTGGGACGCCAAGTTACCAAGACGATCACTGGAGCGAGCCACGAGGACCAGATTTGCACCTCGCATGGCGAACTCTTGGGCGTATCCCAAACCGATGCCGGAAGATGCGCCCGTTATCAATATGGTTTGCCCATCAAATCTCACGGCGCAGGTCTCCGATCTTCGAAAAGGGTGTTGTGGAGGGAAGAGTCGATCAACGCCCATAAGGATTGGGACCGACCAAGGTACCGTCAGAGTGGGCACCTGTATGGGTGCCTTCACAGATCGCAGTGCGCGAACGAGATATTCCTCACCAAGTGTGATAGATGTTCACATGGTTCGTCAAGAGTAGGGATATCCGCGCGCTCTGGCCCAGAAAATGCCTCGGACGCTTCGGGGCCCAAACCTGATCGAGGCAGTGCCCGTACCGGATGTGCTCCGTCACGCAGGCTGAGCATCGGGACCGGCATCGCGCGGACGGTATTTGAGACCCCGGGGGTGAGGCTGTTGCCCAAGTGGATGGAAATTCTGAACGGCCTCATCCCATCGAACCAACCGTAGCGGCATCACGCCGCCATCTTCGAACTGGACGATTGGTTCGCGTCCTTGCGGTCCGACCGGATAACTATCGAGTTCAATTTCTGAAAGGAGTGACGCCCGACCACTTTTGAGCTGGTCTACGATCCGTTCGGCGTGCGGGGCTGGAGGCAACCATCCCTGCGGGATCCACGCCGGGATATCTGTGCCCAAGGTAGGACCGGCCTTTTCAGTCGACAGTCCGTCTGGCCATCCGCGTTGACCCCGGAGCGTGGCGTACGCGCGGGCAAGCACGATTGCGCCTTCCTGATGGCGACGCAACGCTCCCTCCATGTCGTTGGCCACCTGCCTCACTTCTTC
>DDYL01000113.1:8220-11141 GCA_002347925.1 Chloroflexi bacterium UBA2235
TCGGGCATGTCAGGCGGGACGACAGCGTCGAGAGTAGCCAGCAGATGACGCACTTCCTCCCTGAACGCCTCATACTCGGCGAGCCGGCCGGACATCCGGTGAAGCATGTACATGCCGTCTTCCAAGAGGGACGCTAGTGTCTCGCGGCCCGCCTGCGATTCCGCAACGAGCGGTTCTTCCGTGAGAATCCGCTTGAATTCGTCGGTACCGCCACAGACGTCCGAGTAGCGTGTAATGCGGTGGGCGTCGGGCATGGCTCACTCCTTTGGGTGCGAACGGTTAGGGACATTGATCCTTGCGGGGGGTACGCCGACTGCACTGGCGAATACAGCTAGCAGTGTCGGCGTTGCTTCATATCAATATTGTAATGAGGTTGCCGTTCAGAATCCTCAGCAAGCGCTGGTCAAGGCCAGCAATTAACGCTTGAGGTCGGTCCCGCGAAGCACCCGGTCAGTCCCGATCCCGAGTTCGTGCAGGATCGCGCGGCCGAACCCAATGTCGCCGGCGCGTTCCAGGTGGTGAGCATCGCTACCAAGTGAGAAGCGTGCACCGCGCTCGGCCGCTCTCTCGATGAACTGTCGGTGGGGCACCCTGCTCTTGCTGTTCAGTTCGATGGCGACGTCATGGCGGAGGCACAGGTCTATGGTTGCATCTAGCCATTCACGGGCAAGACTGTCAGGCTCCGGATCGCACGTCGGATCGATGGCGGCCGGTGAAACGCCAGTTGCGTCCGCCTGTTCAGGAAACAGGGCGAAGTGGCCCAGGATGCGCACGGGCATCGTCTCGAGCGTGGTGGCAAGCATTCGGACCCACTCGTCGAAATAGTCGCGACGGTCATACTCGACCACCGTTGGTGCGTATCGCGGATACATGCCGAACCGCCAATTGAGATACGCGGCGGCCGTAACGCGTCCCTCGGGCACATCAACTTGGTGGAGGCTCGCGATAAGGTAGTCGAACTCGCCAAGGACCCCGGAGGCGAGGGCAATCTGCGCCTCGTCGCTGACGTCACCAACGGAGACTTCGGCACCCACTATCACAGGAAGCGCCGAGAGTGCGGTGATGTATCCCGTCAGTTCTTCAACCGACCGTAGGCGCCGGTTGTCCATCAGGATGTGATCGGAAAGGCCAAGGACCACACCGTGCCGCGAGGCTTCGGCAATCATCGCTTCGTGGGTCGCGCGCCCGTCCGAGAAGAATGAGTGGCTGTGCCAGTCGATTGTGAGGCCGTCGGAATGAGTTGAGAGGGGTCGTTCGCCCGACAGGATGCGTGGTGTTGGTGGCATCAAGGAGATGGTACCGGGGGCAGGTCACGGCAATGTATCCAAACGTCCGATCTGGGTGCTGCACCGGTTTCGGGTTCTTGCGCCCATGAGACGGCAGATGCCCGGTGTACGCTTCCTTGAACCGGCAAAAAAAGAAAGGGTGCTGTGGGTCACACCATCCAAACGATTGGGAGTGAGCGGCAACCGAGAAGGGAAAGAACTGATGAAAGCGATGCAAATTACTGCGTTCGGCGGTCCTGAGCATCTGCACCTTGCGGACATACCCACGCCCGAACCGGGAGCAGGAGAGGTGCGTATCCGGGTGACGCGGTGCGGCGTGAACCCAGTTGACCGGTCGCAGGTCCTGGGACGGTGGACATGGCTCCAGTTGCCTCACATCCCCGGTTCTGAAATTCTCGGGGTGGTCGACAAGGTGGGTCCAGGGGTCTCCACGGTAGACGTCGGACAGCGCGTGGGTGTGGCTCTCCGCTTGTTCTGCAATCAATGCCACTACTGCTTGCGCGGACAGGAGCAGCTGTGCATGGCTGACCCGCGCACGACCGTCTCACCAGCCATTCCGGGGGCATTTACGGAGGGTGGCTACGCTGAATACACGATTGTGCCTGCCCTGAATGCCATTCCCGTCCCCGCCGGGGTCGACGATGACAGCGCTTGCGCGGCCACTCTCGACGGCGTCACGGCGTGGCACATGATTGAGCGGGCGCGGATATCGGCTGGCGACAGGGTTCTGGTTGTAGGCGCGTCTGGTGGACTGGGGACCCTTTTCCTCCAACTCGTCCGCCAACGTGGCGCTGTCCCGGTTGCCGTGACTGGGAACATGGCACATTTGGCCGCCTTCCACGACCTTGGCGCCGAAACGGTCATCGACCGGACCGCGGGAAACGTTGTCGATGAGGTGCGTCGATTGACGGGCGGACGGGGCATGGACGTCGTGCTTGACCCGACCGGCGCGGCGTCGTGGACGGCAAGCATCGGTGCGTTGGCACGGGGCGGTCGATATGTCACTTGCGGCATCCTCACTGGCGCGGAAGTCACACTGAACCTGGCGCCGTTTTACGCGCAAGAACAGGAAGTGATCGGGTCTACCGGAGGTTCAAGACGGGATCTCGTGGACTGCTTCGATGCAATCGCGCGAGGCACGTTCAAGTTCCCGATCCACGCACGGTACCCACTTTCAGGTGCGGCTGACGCAATGCGCGCACTAAGCGACCCGTCTCGGCTTGGGAAGGTGTTGCTGGAGATCGGCTAAGGCGAACGTGTCGCGCCCGGACACTATCAATCACGAATGTGCCGGGCAAACAAGCCAAGCCGTGGAAGGATGGTCTTCGTCTTCATGTCTGGATTACGG
Organism: Chloroflexi bacterium UBA2235; assembly: GCA_002347925.1. GTDB lineage: Bacteria > Chloroflexota > UBA11872 > UBA12225 > UBA12225 > UBA12225. The sequence goes on from DDYL01000113.1 coordinate 10,855, forward strand.
GTGCTTGGCTCGACGAGTGGGCTTGTTCCGGGAGATCGATTTTGCACTTCACTTGTAGTCGACATCGGCGACGGGATGGTGGTATTGGATGCCGGGGCACCGCTTGCAACGCTCCTTCCCCAGGCTGGGATCGAATTCTCGGCAATACGTGCCTTGCTCTTGACCCATTGGCACGCCGATCACAGCGCGGGCCTTCCGCTGCTGCTGCAGAGGCTCTGGCTACACAATGCGATCACGGCACCGAAGCAGGGAACGCCGCCAGTCATCATTCCGCTGTATGGTCCGCC
>DDYL01000113.1:11191-31364 GCA_002347925.1 Chloroflexi bacterium UBA2235
GCGTCCGCGTTCATGTACCTGACCACTCACTGGACCCACGCGCACGCCCAACGACTGATCAACGAGAACTTCGGGGTTCCGCCAGTCGGGTACGGGATCCGTCTGGAGACAGAAGGCCACACGCTTGTGTATTCCGGAGATGCTGGGTCTCCAGAGGATTGCCGCCCTTACCTCGCGGGCGCGGATCTCCTTGTGCACGAACTCGGGCATTTTCATGCCGGTGAGGTTGCACTCGTCGCAAAGGATTCCGCGGTGCCGAGGCTACTGCTGGTCCACCTGAGTGCGGAATACCACGGTGATAGCGGATCGGCCCGGGCTATTTCGGAGGCACGGGACGCCGGTTACCAAGGTGAAGTCATCGTGGCAAACGACGGCCTTGAAATCCCCTTCTAACCGGTAGGAACTTCGACTCTGGGTGCGCCTCCTGGGCAGGTGAAATCCGGGGTGGTTTCGTCTGGTCCGAGGCACAGTTGTAGTGATGTGATCGCGCGCGAGACCAAAAGTGACGCCTGCGCGCTTGGATCGGTCAGTGAAGTGGTTTGAAGGCGTGACCGTCCTTCATGATCAGGTGGATGTTGCCACTGTCCTGAAGCACACGAATGTCGGCCAGTGGGTCGCCGTTGATGGCCAGGATGTCGGCGCGCATTCCCACGGCGATCGTTCCTGTCAGGTGATCGAGTTGACAGCATCGGGCTGCGACTGACGTTGAAGCCACGATTGCCTGCATTGCTGACATTCCGCCGAGGACCATCCGCTCTAGTTCTTCGGCATTGGTTCCGTGTGGACCTACCCCGCTATCCGTCCCCATTGCCACGGTCACGCCAAGTTCAACGGCCAGTCTGAAACTTGCCTGATGGTCGGCCATGACGGCGCGACCCTTCTCAACTGCCCAAGCAGGTACTGATGTGGGGTCAGCCTCGCCTCGCCTTACCACCCACAGAGGTGCGACCAGGGTCGGTACGAGATAGGTTCCCCGTTTCCGCATCTCAACACAGATCTCTTCAGTCAGATAGATCCCGTGTTCAATCGAGTCGACCCCGCACTTGACTGCATTCATGATCCCGACCGAGGCTTGAGCGTGGGACATTGTTGTCCTGCCGGCGGCGCGGGCTTCATTGACGATGGCCGTGATCTCGTCGATGCTAAACCCGGGGCGGCCGGGTTCACTGCCCGGGCTCATGACACCGCCCGATGTCATCATCTTGATCTGGTCGGCGCCGGCGCGAATCAGTTCGCGGACCCCTTTGCGCACTTCGTCCACGCCATCCGCGACCGTCCAAGGGTGTTCGGACATCGGTGCGTCGGCGGAGTCTGCGCGAAGTCGCACGCCGCTTCGGGTGGTTGAGTCGCCGTGCCCACCAGTTTGCGAGAGCGCGCCAACGGAAATCCTGGCGCGCGGTCCCGGGAACATGCCGCGTTCAATTGCAAGTTTCGTGCCCCTAGGCATGCCACCGGCGTCCCGCACCGTGGTCACCCCGGCCTCGAGGGTCAGTCGAGCGTTTACAAGCGTCTCGGCCACCTGCAGGGAGTAGGGGGTTTGCAACCGATCCTCGAGTCCCTTGGGTACCATGGCTAGGTGAACGTGACTGTCGATCAACCCGGGCATGACGGTCAGGTGACGTGCGTCGAACACTGAACTCCCAGCCGGAACGTCGTGGCCGTCTGTGATTGAGGTGATGGTGTCTCCGGTGATCGTGATCTGCACATGGTGCCGGGGATCGTGCCCGGTGCCGTCGATGAGGGTCCCTGCAAGAACGGTTGTCAATCCCGCGCCACGTGCGCTCATGGGTGATCTCCTCCGAGCAATCGTATCCGCGCAGGCATGCCGTCATGCGGACGTGGGCGAGTTTGGGAGTACCATTTTCGGGTGATGAAGATTGACCCCCGAACCAACCTGCCAGAGGGCCATGCCCTCGCCACTCATCCACTTAGTGCGACCGGAATTGCCGGAGGCATTGCAGATCGCAGTGCGCCAAACCGGTACGCCTCGATGCAGTACCGCCGGTCTGGGCACAGTGGTCTATTGTTGCCGGCCATTTCATTGGGGGGTTGGGAGACCTACGGTGGCTATCGAGGGGCCGAGGTCGCCGAAGCGTGCCTCCACCGGGCTTTTGACCTGGGTATCACACACTTCGACTTTGCGAACAATTACGGCACGCCGCCTGGAAGTTCTGAAATCATCTGTGGCGAAATCATCCGACGCGACCTTCCTCGTGACGAACTCATCATCAGTTCAAAGGCCGGATACCGGATGTGGCCTGGACCCTACGGCGACATGCTATCGAAGAAGTATCTGGTCGCGAGTTGCGAGCAAAGCCTCAAGCGCATGGGGCTCGATTACTTCGATATCTTCTACCTGCACCGCACCGACCCGGTCACGCCTCTCGAGGAGAGCCTGGGCGCAATCGACCAGCTGATCCGGCAGGGAAAGGTTCTTTACGGTGGTGTGAGCAGTTTCAACGGCGCGCACTTCGCCGAATCCGTTCGGATCGTGCGTGAACATGACTGGGCGCCGGTAACGATCCACCAGCCGTACTACAACTTGTTGCGCCGGACGATTGAGTGGGATCTGCTCCCCCAGACCGAACGGGCGGGTACGGGCGTCATTGCGTTCTGTCCCTTGGCCAGTGGCCTGCTCACCTCGAAGTACTTGAGTGGTTCCGTACCGGCGGACTCACGCGCGGCCCTTCGATGGGGCGAAGAGACCACGGCACAGCGCCTGACCGAGAGTGACCTGAATACAGTTCGGGCACTGAACGAGATTGCCAAGGCGCGGGGACAGTCGCTGGCACAGATGGCACTCGCGTGGATACTGAGGTTGCCGGGTGTGACAAGTGCATTGATCGGCGCTTCTCGTCCCGAACAGATTGACGAGAATGTCGGGGCCCTCAATAACTTGTCCTTCTCGGGCGAGGAGTTGGCGTCGATAGACGCACTGACCAAGGCGCGTCCGTAAATCCGGGCGGGCCAACGGGAGACGGCGCGCAGTTCCGTGCGACCGTCCCCCACTTTCCCGTGCCAGTTACCCAAGAGTTTCGGGGTGGTCCCAATTAGCCGGTCGGTACGACGCTGATGTCTGAACCATTCAGGTAGGCGACGGCGTCATCAATCATTCGGTGCGTGCCGTACTGCGGCTGATATCCGAGAAGTGAACGGCACCGCGTGAGGTCGAATTCGTAGTACGTAGGNNGTGTCCCAGTCGAATGCCTCGGGCGCTCCCAACTGGATTGCGTGACCTCGAGAGGCAGGGTGATCAAGGGCAGCAACGCAGCCACCTACGATGTCGCGGACGTCGGCAACATGCTTTCGCCATGGGCGCCCGTTGCGATCACGCATGATCACGAGGGCATCGTCCGCCACCGGCACGGACCCAGTCACTTCCAATCCTTTCCGCTGCGCCTTCATCGAGCTGAGGTGGAACTGGGGGAAGGTGGCAAATTCGCCGGCGCCAACGACCAAGGCGAACCGGAGGGCGACGACTGGCATGCCAAAACTCCTGGCGTACCCAAGTCCCAGGTCTTCGGCGAGTGACTTCGTGACTGCGTAGTACCCGGCGGGCTTCGCAGGCATTGACTCGGAGACCGGTGCCGTCATGCCGTCAGGGAGGTACTTCTCGTAGACGGCGTCCGTGCTGGCGATGGCGACTGTCACAAGATCGGGAATCGACTTTGCCGCTTCAAGCACATTGAATGTGCCACGCACATTGATATCGAAGTACTCCGCAGGCGTGAATGGCCCTCCACCCTGGAATGCACCACCCAGATGGTAGATGGCTTGGACGCCGGCACATGCGCGTGCGATCGCGTCCGGGTCGGTCAGCGTGCCCTCGACGAGTTCCAGACCGATCCCGGCGAGTTTCTCAGTGCGGGCATCACGTGCCCAGACCAGGCCTCGAACGTCGTGACCCTGTTGCACGAGTGACGAAGCGAGGTTGGCGCCAATGCGTCCGGTGACGCCGGTGATCAGGATGCGCATCGGTGATCTCCTATGCCTAGTCGAGGTCGGGGAACTGGGAGGGACAACGTACCATGGGACGACGTTGCCTGGCCTCGGCAATGTGACTTGGTAAAGGGACAAAGAGCAATTCATGGGTGCGACTGACCCGGTGCTGGCTAGTGACGGGATCATGGAGGCGGGGCGCGCCCGGCAACTCCTGACCGGTGCGCTGCTCATTGCAATGAGCACCGTCGCCTTCGAAACCACAGTCGTGGGCGCAGCCCTGCCATCAATCGCAGGGGAACTCCAGGGGATCGCGCTATACCCGTGGGTCTTTTCCGGGTATTTGCTCACGACGACGACGACAGCGCCGCTTTACGGAAAGATGTCCGATGTATTCGGGCGTCGTCCGCTCTTCTTTCTCGGACTGACAATCTTTACCTTGGGGACGTTCCTCTGCGGGCTTTCTTGGAACATGCCCATGCTCGTCATTGCGCGACTGATCCAAGGAGTAGGAGCCGGAGCGGTCATGCCTCTGACGCTAACCGTCATGGGAGATATCTACTCGATCCAAGACCGGGTGCGTGTCCAAGCGGTTACCTCAAGCATGTGGGGATTTTTCAGTCTCATTGGGCCCTCGGTCGGCGCATTGATGACCCATTATGTGTCGTGGCGCTGGGTGTTCTGGTCAAACCTTCCGCTGTGCCTGCTGTCCATCATGTTTCTTGGCATTTACCTCAAGGAGAAGATCAGTCGACGCATAGTCACGATTGATTACGCGGGCGCGGTCACCCTGACAGCGGGCCTCGTCTGCCTTTTGCTCGTCGCCCTTGAAGGGGGACGGTCTCTGCCGTGGGGTTCTCTGGAGATGTACGCGTGTGTCACCGCGGGAGTTGCCCTGCTAGTGGTCTTCGGATTTGTCGAAAGACGGGCACCCGAACCGATCCTGCCGTTTGCGGCGTTCCGGCTCCGCCCGGTCGCGGTGGGCAACGCAGGCAATGTGCTGGTCGGATTGACGAACTTCGTCCTCGCCTCATTCGTGCCGCTGCTGGTGCAAGGGGTCCGGGGTGATGGCGCGACCGGGACAAGCGCAGTGCTCACCCCGCTGGCGTCAGCGTGGTCCATCACGGCGATCGTGAGCGGGCGGATCTATCTGGCACTCGGGTTTCGGATGTCGGCATTCCTGGGAACCGGGACAATCGCCTTGGGGTGCATTGGACTGGCCATGACAGGCACGAATTCGCCACTTTGGGTGATCTCGCTCGCAATGGGCGTCACCGGCATCGGTCTTGGGCTCTCATCGACGGCATTTCTCTACGCGCCCCAGGGAGCGGTTCCCTGGAACCAGCGAGGAGCGGTGACCTCGTCAACGCAGTTTGCACGGAATATCGCCGGAGCCATCGGCGTCGCCATCGGCGGGGGATTCTTGAATAGCCGCCTCCTTGAAGCGGCTGAAGCGTCCGGTGCTACAAGGTCCGAGGCGGGGCCACTCGTGTCCCAGTTGTTGTCGGCGTCGAACCGTGCCCAGATTGACCCGGTCACCGCTGCAAAGTTGACCGAGATACTCGGTTCGGGGTTGATGACGGTCATCACGGTGCTGGCAGCCGTTTCTGTCGCCGGCACCGTCCTGATGATCGCCATGGCGCGCGACCTACACCCCGCACATGTCAAGACCGTTGACGCCATCCCAGTTCACGATTGACTTCGAATTGGCGACAATTCAGCGCTTCGTCCAGAAATAATTTAAATATCAGGGCTTACGCCAACTTGACGACTTGACCCGTCATCGCCGACGTGTTCGCCGCGAGGCAAATCTCCAGGCTGCGTGCGGCGTCGTCGTAATCCTGTCGCAATGCAGAGTGGTCCCCGGTTCTTGACGCGTGCAGGAACGCGTGAGCGATCGTGATGGTCGGGTCAATCTCGGAGGCGATTGTTTCAACGGTTCCGTCTTCGAAGAGCAGTTCGAAGTTGTGTCCCCGGATCTTGACGACCAGGCCTTCGGCCACGATGTCATGGCCCCACGAACCCTGGATGCCGGGAAACGCACCGTACGTCGTTGCGACACTTCCGACCGCGCCGCCCTTGCACTCGAAGCTCACGCTGTACGAGTCCCAGTTGTCCCACCCATCTGACTTCTCGTAGAACGATTCGTTGTACCGGGCGTACATCGAGATTGGTTCGCCTCGGTCGCCAAGAAGGTATCGCGTGAGGTCGAGCGGGTGGATCTGGTTTTCGACGATGTGTCCGCCACCCCAAGCGCGGTGCCAGTTTGCCTTGATGTCCGGCTTCTGTCGGTATCCCCACGTGTGGATCAGGGCAATCTTCCGGCCTGCGAGCGCCTCGCGCGTGCGGGCGGCGCCAGTTGCGTACCGGTGTTGCTGGCAGACCATGACCAAGCGGTCGGCAGTGGTGGCAACTTGCCGAAGACGGGCAACCTCAGCGAGGTCGAACGCGACTGGCTTTTCAATCATGACAGTGGCCCCGACGCCAATGGCATCGATGGCCTGGTCGACATGCAGTGGTGGTGGTGACGTCAGGAAGACTGCCTGGGGTTGGGTCATTTCAAGTGCCTGACGGTGGTCGGTGAACGCCTCCCCGCCAATCTCGGATGCCAACGTTGACGCACGTGCCGTGTCGGGATCGACAACTCCCACAACCTCTGTTCCGGAAAATGCAGCAGCGGCACGTCCGTGGACAATCCCGCGCCGACCGGCACCGACGATTACGACATTCATGATTGGGTCACCGCTTCCTTCCAAACAGGGGGTTCCAATTGCGACCGGGTGACGCAGTATTCGCATGGGACAGGACTGCCCCTGCGCCTTGCGGAGGCGAAGTATAGCGTCGTGCCAACGCGCGGTTTCACGTGCCGACCAATTCATATGTCGGCAGATGGAACGCCTCAGCAATCGTGCATCCGACCCGACGTAATCCCGCAGACACGACGCTGTGGGCGACGGCGAACCCGGATGCGAACGGCAGACCTAGTACCGGGTGCCCGTTCATTGCAAGTGGTTCATCCCCGTAGAGTAGCCCGGCGATCTCCACTGGGTCGACAGTTCCACGGGCCTCCATACATCGCGCCTGAATGAGTGCCATGCGTTCCGCATTGACCATTGGAGGGTCTGGCAGGTGGTCAGCTCCCGCCGGTGCGGTCACACCATAGACATTCACCGGGAGATTTGCATAGGACTCGAACCCCGAGACTTGAGCGATCGACCTGAGAGTGTCGTGCCAATCACTCGGACGGGTAAATGGAATTGCCCATGGCGCTCCCGGGCCTGCATGCAAATCGCAGACGAGGGTCGACGCGAGACCCTCGCGAACGAGGTGTTCAGCGAAGGTAGGCGAGGAGATTGGACCGGTCACTGCTGACCGGTATCCCAGTGCGACGGCCCTAATCGTCACGAGGGGCAGTCGGGCGATATTGGCTCGAGATGGCCAAAGTTGCACCGCGACAGCGCCCGGGGTGTCTCCCCAGGCCTCAAGACCGTGGCAGGAAAGCATGGTGTGAGCGTTTGACGGATCGGCAGGGAAGATCCATGCTGTCACGGTTGAAATTGGATGCGTGCGACCGCGCAGGGAGAGAAAACCAATGGCGGTCAGCAAAGCCTGTTCGACAACGCCACGCGCGTCTTCGCTGCGGAATGCATCGAACTGCCATTTCGTCAAGGTGCGATTGCGGGATGGGTTGAACAGACCGAAGAATTGCTGATTGGACATGATGGTCGAACCATCGAGCCTCGCAGTATCGCGGACGGCGCGCATGGAAGCCGAACTTCGGCGTACCGCCCGATGGAACCCGTGCATTGTCGGGTCGGATCCGTCCAGGAATGGTCTCGCGCGATCAAGTCGTGTCCGGGCCGGCAGAGTTGACATAAAAAGCGGTTCAAGCGCCTCGCAGACGCGTTGAACTGTCACGGTTACCCCAGTACCCATGTCACACGGCCGTGGGGACGGGCATGGGTACCTTCATCTGGCGGATCATCAGCAAACCGACCGCCGCGGTCGCCGCGTACGCGACGATTGCGATTCCGTTCACAGGGACGTACCCATAGGCGCCGGCAATCACGCCACCAATCAGAGGGGAGGCAACGGCGAACGGAACGGTCAGGGTGCTGTAGGCCGCCACGTACCGGGCGCGGGAGCGTCCGGCTCGTTCGGCGAGAGCGAGAGGCAGCGCCGTGTCGGCCATGCCGAGCGCTGAACCCGCAAGCCCGACAAAGGCAAAGGTGCCAAGAAGCCACACCACGTCCGGTGCGAAGATTGCCGAAAACGCCGCGCTTGCGCCGAGGGACGCGCCAACCGGGACGAGCACGGTATGCCGGTATCGTCCGGCAACCTCACCCCACAGGAGTGTGCCGGTGAGACTGCTTGCAAGCATGACGGCGCCGAAAGTCGCGCCATCCGCATCTGACGCTCCGAGGCGCCGGACCGCGGAGACTGCGTAGTAGGCGGGCGCCATGCTGGCAAGTGCTGCGAGCGATCGCCCCACAAGCAGGAGACGGAATGTCGCGTCGCTGGAAATGACCTGGGCGAGATCGCGCCACCATCGTGGATGCGAGACCACCTCGCCGACTTTTTCCGTTTCGCCTTCGCCGGCCCACGCGGGATCGTCCGGTTCTGGTTCCCTGACTTGGGCGAATACGACGAGCACGAGGGACACGAAGAACGTGCCTAGTGCGAAGCAGGTTACGAAGCCCCATGGGAACGGAAGGTTTGCAAGAAGCCAACGCGCACCGAATGCACTTGCAACTCCGCCAACCGCGCCGCTTGCCTGTTGCAGCGCGAAGTAGCGCGCACGCCTGGGCGGTGGGACAACTGCGCCGACGATATCGAAGTAGGCCGGCAGGACGATGCCCTCACTGAGCCGGAACAACCCCAGTCCGATCAGGAGCGACGCTAGCGCTATTCCGGGTTCCGTATCACCGTAGACGGCCGTGGCGACGATCGGTGCGAGCATCGGGATACGTCCGATCCCGGCGGCGATGAGCACGAACCGTTTCCTGCCCCCGCGGCGCGCGGAGCGAGCCGCCCATCGGGCCCCGAGGATTTGCGGGAGGGCAAGACCGACAAAGTCGATGGCCGGCACCGCGCCAGCCAACAGGTCAATTGGTGTGAGCCGTGCAACGAAGACGGGAAGGATTGACGATGGTGAGATGAATGTGAACCCAAAGGCGAACACAAACCCATCAAATACCAGCCACCAGAAATTCCATGAAGCATGCCTGAGATCTGGCAGGCGCTTTGCGCTTGATTGGTCGCTCACTTCAGCACCTTGGGATCAACAGTTTCCGGGACGTTCGGGCGCGATCGTGGTCCAAGCATGCGTACGACGGTCGCGCCGCTGACAGCGGCTAGACAGTACGCAACAATAGAAATCCCATTGACCGCATCGAATCCCGAGATTGCTGATATTGCACCCCCAACAACCGGTGCGGCGATTGAGAACGGGATGATGACCGTGTTGTACGACGCGACGTACATCCCGCGTGATGCCGCGGCCCTCTCGGCCAACTGCATCGGAAGGGACATGTCGCACATGATCTGGGCAGATGTGCCGACCCCCATCGCTACGAAGACCGGGTAGACGCTTGTGATCGACGTTGCGGATGTTGCAGCAAGTGCGCCAAGCGCGCCGATGATTGTTCCCCCAACAAGGAACCATGGTCTTCGTGACCTCGCGACAATCTCGCCCCACATGAGCGTGCCAACGAGTTGCGAACCGAGTGCGATCAAGCCAAAGGTCGCGGCGTCCATGTCACTAGCCGCCAAGCGACGCACGGCACTGACGGCGTAGTAAGCCGGCGCCATTCCTGCAATCCCGATCAGGGCACGTGTGAGGACGAGGCGCCGGAAGCCACCATCCGATCGCCAGATTGCGACCACTGATTGGTGCCAAGCGGGGCGGTGTGAGGTTTCGGGTCCGGCGGGAAGGGCGCTTGCAGGTTCCGTCGGTCGGGGATCGCTTACCGGAGGCGGTTCGCGGACTTGGAGGAATACGCCGGTGACCGCGACCACCAGTGTCAATCCTACAGAGAACGATGCCACGAAGTTCCAGGGAAACTGAAGCGCCCCGAGGACCCACCGCGCCCCGAAGGCACTCACGATGCCCCCAACGGCGGTTGCCGCCTGCTGCCACGAGAAGTAACGAGGACGAAGTCGCGGATGGATGACCAGCCCGATGAGGTCGAAGTACGCCGGAACCCCGGCACCTTCAGCGAGGCGAAACAGGAAGAACGCGACCATCAGGGTTGCGACAAGGATTGAAGGGTGCGAATCGCCGAGGACGGCGATCGTGACGATGGTGATCGCGATAGGAATGCGTCCGGAGAGGTTCGCGTACGCCTTGAGCCACTTTCGCTGGCCCCTTTGCGCGAACCGGTCAGCCCATTTAGCGCCGATGAACTGGGGAATGGCAATCGCTATCTGATCGATGGCAGTGAATGATCCTGCGAACAAATCAACGGGTGTAAGCCTGGCGATGAATACCGGAAGGATCGAGATTGGCGAGAGGAAGTTGTAGCCGAGTGCGAAGAAGAACCCGTCCAAAACCAGCACCGCAATGTTCCGACGGGCATTCGGCAGTGACCACGGGTCATCGTCCCTATTTTGGGTGGCAGGGCGGATGGTTGCCTCGGGCGGGACGCTCACGTTGCGCATCCGTGAACCAAATAGACGCGTCCGCGTTTGGGGTCACTCGACCTGGGGCGCTTGCTTTGGATTCGCGCCCTGATCACGTCAGTGTCCGCGAAAGAGCCGCAGGCCTTTTTGTAGATGCCGTCACGGTGGCGACGGCTGCGAGGACGGCAAGCAATGAGGCAATGACGTATGTCGTTCCGTAGCCGCCCGCGTCGGCAAGTGCGCCGCCGAGAAGTGGAGCGATCAGGTTTATTGGTGAGACGGCGGTATTCGCCACGGCCACGTAGAGAGATCGATCCTGCTTTGAGTCCTCGGCAAACGAAAGGGGCAGGGCACCGTCGCTAACCACGATCGCTCCCATTGACGCGCCGGCAAGCGCGAAGACGAGCATGATGATGGTGGACGATGGAGCCATGAAGGCAAGAAGGGAGGCCGAGCCGGCGAGGACAGTGCCGGCGAGCATCACGTTCATGAGACGCAGCCTATTCGCGATCGCGCCCCATCCGAGCGTTGAGATCGTTTGGCTGGCGAGCAGGATTGCTGAATAGATGGCGACGTCGCCATCGGTCGCGCCAAGTTCCCTCGTCGCCTGCACGGCAAAAAAGGCGCTGGCAAGTCCAGTCAGAGCGACCAGGCATCGCGCGATCAGGTAGCGACGGAACGTTCGGTCCCTTGACCAGACATTCCTCGCCTGGATAAGCACGTTCGGTTGCGAGGATCCGTCCGGTTTCACGATTGGAGGTTCGCGGACGACAGACATCCAGATGATCGCGGTCGTGATGATGACGGTCCCCAATCCGAAACAGAGTACAAAGCCGATCGGGAATGGAAACGAATCGAGAAGTGATCGTCCGCCAACGAGGGCGAGGGCTCCGATACCGCCACCGAGAAACTGGTTCAGGCCGATGAACCTGCTCCGCTGACGTGGGTGGATGGTGGCGCCAACAAGGTCATAGTAGACCGGGGTGTTCATCCCACTTGTCGCGCGGAATAGTGCGAAGCACACGAAGAAGGCGATCAAGGTCAGTTGAGGATGGGTATTTGCGAACGCCCAGATGATCCCGATCATGACGATGAGGGGGATCCGGCCGAGAAGGGCGGTGACAATGATGTAGCGCTTGCGCGAGGTGATGCCGGACATTGCCCGCGCGCCAAGCAATTGGGGCAACGCCCATGAGAGGGCGATGACGGCCGGGACCGCGCCGGCAACGACGTTACTCGATGACAGGTGACTCACGAACAGGGGCAGGATGGTTGTGGGTGAAAAGTAGCTCAAGCCAAGCCAGAAGGTGAGCCCATCAAAGGTCAGGATGGTGAAGTTGTAGCGCTCGTTCTCCAGAGGCGCCTCGGAATGCGCTACAGATGAGTGATCAACTGCTTCGGACCCTTCAAGGTGTGCGACAGGGCCATCGCTGTCATTGGGCGCGTGAAGGGTGGTTGATGGCGCTCCGGGTGCTTTGCGCGTTGCCGTCACGCCTCGCCTCGGCGGTCGCCTCGTTGACCCAGTACGGCAAGGTCGGGCCGGCCTGGCCCTTCGATCCGTGCTTCAACCCATCGTGCGGCGCGTATCAGTCGTGCGTCGGCGCCGTGCGCCCCGACGAGTTGAATTGCAAGTGGAAGCCCGCCACGACCGAGCGCGGCCGGAAGTGCCAAAGCAGGGGCGCCTACGGATTGCCAGCGGGTTGCACACCGGGGATCTCCGGTCGTCTCCCGTGCCGGAGCCTCTCCGAGGGCAGCGGGGGCAATGATCGCGTCAAACGGGCGCACCCATGTGGCGAAGGAGCCTATTGCCGCTAGCCTCGTCCGATGGGCCGCCTCATACGTGGCGTCATCGGTGGCGCTGCCTTCATCTAGAAAGGCTTTCAAGGTTGCGCTGAGGACAGGGTCGTGATTTGCCCTGATCTGTGCAAGCGCGTACGCACCTTCACGCGACATGATGGTCCTGTGGGTAGGCGCCAGCCCATCGACCTCGGTGGGAACATCGATTTCCCGGACCTCTGCACCGGCCTTTTCCAACATGGTCCCGACACTCTGGAAGAGTTCTTGCGTACTTACATCCACACTGTCCCAGTCGGAGGTCCGAGCGATCCCGATACGTGGTTTCCAGTCCAGATCCAAGTCCGGAAAACGCAGCCAGGCGTCTAGCGGTTCATTCGCCCAGATCGATGCGAGGACGGCCGCACCGGCAACATCGCGGGCGAATACCCCTCCCTGATCGTTCGTCGGACTGAAGGGCAGGGCGCCCACCATCGAGAGGCGGCCCCACGACGGTTTGAATCCGACAACTCCGCAGAATGCAGCCGGGCGGATGACTGAGCCATTCGTCTGAGTCCCGATGGCACCAGGGACGAGACCGCAGGCCACCGCCGCCGCGGACCCCATTGATGATCCGCCAGGTGTTCGGTGCGGGTTCCAAGGATTGACGGTCGGCCCCGGGTGGAAATAGGCGAGCTCCGCAGTCACCGTCTTGCCCAGGACGTAGCCGCCGGCGTGTTGCAATGAGAGGACGGCTTCAGCCGAAATATTTGGCACATGTCCCGTGAATGCCGGTGTGCCGTATTCGGTAACCATCCCGGCCGTATCAAAGATGTCCTTGATCCCGACGGGGATCCCTTCCAGCACTCCACGGGCTTGTCCGTTTCGCAGCCTACGGTCACCTTCGTCGGCATGATCAAACGCGGCACGACGGTCGATCCTCGCAAAGGATTGCAAGGTGGGTTCAATTTGATCGAGACGTTCGAGTACCTCGACCAATAGTGTGCGCGCCGAGGTTGCACCGATTGAGAGCGCATGCACCAAGGAAATCAAGGGGAGGTCCAACGGAGAGGTCGCGGTCATTGCAATTTGCCCTGTTGCCGGTGCGGACGGTGTTGACGTTGGATTGTGCCCGGTCGCGTGATGCTGCCGCACGGTTTCAGGAGAGCGGAAGGTTGATAGACTGCGAAATCAGTCGGTGCCGGACCGGTTCCGAAGCATCGTTCGGGGAGACAGGATGCCAGTTGATCCCGCAGAACAGATCCGCCTGGGTAGGTCCTTGGTCACTGTTTCGAAGCTATCCCTTGGAGGCGGGCCATTCGGCAGGGCACTGGACCCTGACCGCGAAGGAACTGTCGAGGCAATTGTCCAACGTGCTTGGGAGATTGGCGTCCGGCACTTCGATACGGCACCTCTCTACGGCCTTGGGTTATCTGAGCGACGCGTAGGCAGGGCGCTTTCATCATTCAAGCCGGAGGATCGTGTTATTGCGACCAAGGTAGGCCGGCTTCTCCGACCACCATCCGGGCCTGACACTCAACCCGTGTTTGACTACTCGTTTGACGGCATCATGAAGTCGCTCGATGAAAGTTTGGCCAGAATGCGGGTGGTCAAGGTCGACATCCTCCACTTGCATGACCCGGACGACCACTGGGACGAGGCGAGTGGTGATGGGTACATGGCGCTGGACGTGTTGCGGACGTCTGGGGTTGTCAAGGCAATTGGGGCGGGCATGAATCAGTCGGAGATGCTTGCGCGGTTTGCGCGTGAGACGCACCTGGACTGCTTTCTGGTTGCTGGTCGCTACACACTCCTGGATCAAAGCGCACTTGCCGAACTGATGCCTCTGTGTTCCGAGCGGGACATCGGGGTGATCATCGGCGGTGTCTACAACAGCGGTATCCTGGCAGGGCCGGTTGAAGGAGCCCACTTCAATTACCGCCCAGCAAGTGCGGAGTGGTTGGCAAAGGCGCAGCGCCTGGAGGCGATTTGCGCCCGCCATGAGACCCCTCTCAAGGCCGCCGCTATCCAGTTTCCGTTTGCTCACCCAGCCGTTGCCACCGTCTTATCTGGTGTCCGTTCTGTCGCTGAACTTGACGAAAACGCCCGCATGATGGCCTTCGATGTTCCCGCAGACCTTTGGCGGGCAATCCGCACCGACGGGCTTGTCCCCGAGGGTTGCCCACTTCCGGGTGGCCACTGAACTGTCAAACGACCTCACGTAGGCGATTCGCGCTCGGGTCGCCTACGTGCGTATGGTGGCGAGATCTCAAGCACTAGGTGCGTCAAGGTCGTGAAACCGTCACGTCGGCCTGCATTTCTCTAGGGAGCGCCGCTTCCGGATTGACCGAACTTGGCACCGGAGGCAGCTCTTCGACGAACCGGCGCGACCACAGACGCTCGTACAACCCGTGCTTCTCGATCAATTGCTTATGGGTTCCAAGTTCGACACACTTGCCGTTTTCCAGGACAACGATCTGGTCAGCATTCTCGATGGTCGTAAGTCGATGGGCGACGACCAAAGTGGTCCGGCCCTTCATGAGTCGGTCGAGTGCGTCCTGGACGAGGTACTCAGACTCGTTATCGAGTGACGCCGTCGCTTCGTCCAGAAGCAGGATGCGCGGATTGCGTAGGATGGCGCGGGCAATCGCGACCCGTTGGCGCTGGCCTGCGGAAAGCTGCACGCCGCGCTCTCCCACCTCGGTTTCGTAGCCCTGTGGCAACGCTGAGATGAAGTCATGTGCGTTGGCTGCGCGCGCTGCAACCTCAATTTCCTGTTGCGTCGCTTCCAATTTCCCGTAGCGAATATTCCCCGCCACAGACGTCGCAAAAAGCACCGGCTCCTGCGGGACAAGTGCCATGGCATCCCTGACCGTCGCCTGTGTGGCGTGCCGGACATCGCATCCGTCAATCAGGACCGATCCGCCGGTCACGTCGTAGAGGCGCAGGATCAGGCCGATGGTCGTGGTCTTGCCCGCACCTGAAGGCCCGACAATCGCACAGGTTTGGCCTGGTGCGACCGCGAAATCGAGGCCGTGCAAAACGGGGCGATCAGGTGCGTACGCGAACTCAACGGAGCGTAATTCCACGCTGCCAGTGCCCACGGGGAGTGAAATCGCGTCGGGCGCGTCAGTAACGGCCGCTGGCTCATCGAGCAGGGCAAAGATGCGCTGCGCAGCACCGAGCGCTTGCTGTAGTTGCGTATAGAGGCGGGTCAAGGCCCCGATCGGCGCAGCAACACCGATCAGGTAGAGAAGAAATGCGATCAGGTCACCCGCGCTCAACCGACCGGCGAGGACCTCACGCCCCCCAAACCACAGGACCGCTGTTATCGCTCCGAAGCTCAGGAACGTGATGATTGGGCCTACGGCGGATTCGGCTCGGGCTCGACGGAGGCTGAGCCGTAGCACCGAAGCCATGCGGTCCCAATAGCGTGCACGTTCGTGGGATTCACGAGCGAAAGCCTTGACAATCCGGACATTTGCAAGGACCTCATTCAGGACGGCGGTGGCCTGGCCGATCTCCTCCTGAGTTGCACGTGACAGTGCGCGGACACGTCGCCCCGAGAAGATTGCGACACCCATTACCGCGGGCGCGATAACGATGACGATCAGGGCAAGTCGCCAATTCAACGACATTGCAATCGCGATGCTTCCAATGAGCCGCACCACTTGCGAAAGCAAGGGCAGTGCCGTGCCCAGCGTGCCACTCCGTACCAGGGTCACGTCGGAGTTCACGATCGCAAGGATGTCGCCCGAACGGCGAGTATCGTAGAAGCGCATCGAGAGCCGAAGAAGGTGGTCCGTTACTTTCAGCCCGAGATCAGTGCCAAGGCGTTCACCTGTCGCCGAAACGATGTAACTCTGGGTGAAGTTGGCTATCGACTCCAGGAAGAACATCACGAGGAGTGCGACGGCAACGAGGTTGAGTTGTTCGGCATCTGCTTCCACTAGCGCTGAGTCGATGAGGCGTCTGACCCCGAGCGGGAAGACCAGCCCGACGGCCGCGGTGAACAGCATGAGCACCGCCGACAGGGCCAACCGGCCTCTATACGGCCAAAGAAGTGAGTACAGCCTCCGGGTGGAGACAGGGGGCAGGTCCGCACTTACTCCCGGCCTCGACCCGCCCCCCCCTCTCGCTCCCATGCGCATCATTGGGCAAGTTCCGTAGGTTCCGATCGGCTATGAAGGTATTTACATGAGCCGCAGGGCGTCATGTCTCGCATTGTGATCATTGGTCAATACTAGGGGTTCGGGTCGGTGGGGGCGGCTGGCCCTGTTGGTGATCCCGTTGGCCTGCCAGCGACCCCATCTGGAAAATCGTGCGGTTACCCGCCCCGTTCGATCATCGAGATGACTGCGCGCATCCAGCCTAGCGCGTACGCCATACCCGCATGCCAGGGCGCAGCGCACTCTAGTCCGGGGGTGTGATCCGGAATGAGTACTCCGTCGTAGCCGTGCTTGTGATAGAGGCGTAGCGCTTGGATCATGTCGACGTCACCGTCGTCAACGAACATCTCGTAGTAGTTCGGCACCTTGCCCTTCACATTGCGGAAGTGGACGTAGGCAATCTTCTTCGCGGCGGTGTATGTCTCGATGGCCTCGTAGACATCCATTTCGCCGACCATCTCGGAGATGGTGCCTTGGCAGAACTCCGCAGCGTTGGCATGGCTTGGATGGAGATCAAAGACTTTCCGGTATAGCTCGGGCTTCCAGACAAGCCGAGCGGTCCCGCGCAACTGTTCGAGTGGCGGGTCATCAGGATGGAGCGCGAGGCGCACCCCGGCCTCTTCGGCCACCGGCACTAGTTCGTCAAGGAACCACTTGAACCGGGACCAGAGTTGCTCCTGCGAGATCTGCCCGATGGTGCCGGCAGGTGCGTCCGGGTCGACGACCATGTTCCAGATAGTTCCCAACGGGATCTCGTCATCTGGCGGCGCGAGTTCTTCGAGGTAGCCAACTGACTTTGCGCCACCACGCGCCCATGGCCCAGTCGCGCGCCCGTAGACCCCTGCGAAGGAGAAGTTGTAGCCCATGACTGGAATTCCGGCTTGTCCCATGTTGCGGATGATGGTCTTCAGGCCTGCCATCTGCTCCACTTTGCGCGGCCCATCCAGCAAGACGTCGGACCAATGGTGTGGTTCGAAGTTCTCTATCGCAGCAAGTTCGAGCCCGGCACTGTTGATCGACCCGCGGAGTGCCTTCAGTTCCTCCAGGCTCCATGGCTCGTCTGCAGGAACCGGACGGCTGGCGGTCTTGGAATATCCGGGCAGGTGCGCAACGATGTGCGTGGCGCCGGCCTGGCGCGCGAAACGGAAGTTCTCATCGGTAAGGATGTGCGGATAAAGGCCAAGGCCCAGTTTCATGGACATGTGCGGTCTCCGGTCTCATAGGGTCAGGACTGACAAGAACGCGGCGTGTCCGCGGAACCAATCCTCGGGTCGGCCGAAGTTGGGTTCCGCGACACATAAAACGCCGGATGTATTGGTCAGCGGCCGGCAACCTGCAGGAGCGCGCGGGTGTACCCAAGGCAGTAGCTGAACTGCTTGTCTCCACCCGGGTCTACGGTGCTCGTCGGAACGTGGTCCGGACACAGCATCGCGTGCGCGCCGGACGAGACATAGGCGCGGACGGCCTCAAGCATGTCAACGTCGCCTTCGTCAGGATAGACCTCATCGAAGTTCAGATATCCGCCCCGGATGTTCCGGAAGTGGACCATGAAGACTTTCCCGCGTGACCCGAAGTACTTGATTGCTTCAATGACTTCAGTCTTCGGATCAACACACATTTCAGAGACGGTGCCCTGGCAGAAGTTGAGGCCATGGTATGCGCTCGGCACGATCTCGATGAACCGCTTTAGACCGTCCACGGACCCCAGGACGCAGTGGACACCACGCAGTCCGACGTCGTGCGGGACCGCGGGATCATGCGGGTGGCACGCCAAGCGGACCTTTGCCTCCTCCGCGACTGGGACGACGCGCTCAAGGAAGTACTCGATGTTTTCCCAGAAGCGTTCGGCCGAGACGGGGCCGGCTTCGGTAAGCGAGTGGTCCTCCCACTTGGCGATGTCGAAATGGGAGTACATCGCCCCACCGCGTCCGCGCGTCTGACCAGTGCGCGGGATACCGATGAGATTCAGGTTGTACTTGAGGCAGTCGATGCCCGCCTCACCCGCTGCACGAATGTTCTGCTTGATGATCTCGATTTCCGCATCCCGGGATGGAAGCCCGCGCATGATCCCTGGGAACCTCTGCTTGGTCATGTACTGACTTGGCAGGTTGAGGGCAACAATCTCAACCTTAATTCCCCACGCGGCTGCGCGCGCCGATGCCTGCTTCAGGCCGGCGACATTCCATGTTCCGTCCTCATTCTCAATGTTGTCCGTCTTGCGGTCTTCGCACGCGATGTGCTCGACCCCCATCTGTGCCGCCCACTGTAGACGCTCGTTGGTGAGCGACCCCATCTGATGTCCGAGGTACATTTTTCCCCCTCTGATTGGCCAAACGTTGGTGGCCACAGCGGATTGTAAGTTGCCGCAATCTGGGCACGTGGTCTGGTTGGCACCGTAGGGTTCTGACTGCGAGAGTTCCATTTATTAATTGGTGCCGGGCGAGGGTGTGTCCCGAGGTGCCGAACATGCCGGAGTGACTGAACCGATGATGAGTAGAGGGCGCGGTGGTGAAGATGGGTCTGGCGGACTACCGGTCGGTGTACCTGGTTTCGATTTCAGGCCCGTACGCCCGAATGACTGGCCCGACATTGCACGGCTCCTTGGACAGGATGAAAAGAACGGTTTCCGGCTCGAACGTCATATGGAAGCGACGTACGATCCATTCTTCGGGTTCGTTGCGGTGTCGGCAGACAGCTCGGTTTGCGGTGCAGCTGTCGCCGGAATCGCACGCGGAACCGCAACTTCGCGCCCCACACGGGCACTTCAAATCGTGTGGATAGGGGTCACTCCAGCGTTTCGTCGACGAGGTATTGCCCGGGAACTGTTCGCACGGGTCCACGGCGAGTGTGTCGTCGTGGGGGCGACGAGCATTGAGGTGACGGTCGATGGTGGTGAAGCGGAGGCCATATCGTTTTTCAGGGCGCAGCAATTCGAGATCGAGCGTCAGACGATGGACATGGTGCTTTCCCCACATCGGGGACAACAAGTCACTGCTACGCGTGCCCCTGGGTCAGTTGAGATTAGGGCTTTGCATGCCACCGAGGTGGGTGTCCTTACAGGATTGTTGATCCACCTTGCGGTTGAGCGGGCCGTGGACCCGCATGACGACCTCGAGGCACTCACGCCGACGGCGGTCACGTCCATTCTTCGGCGCCCCGGGACCGTTGCATATGGTGCTTGGGAGCATGACGACCCTACTTCACCCGTTGGGTTTGCGATCGCCGTGCGGCGTGCTGACGAAGGGGTACTCAGGTTCATCGGCGTGCACGAGGACTCGCGTCGTCTCGGGGTTGGTCGTGCGTTGCTCGGGGCCATAGTGAGCGCGCTTGGCGAGGCGGTCGGGACTGCGCCAAGCCTGCCTGGCCCCTTGAGACCGGTAGCGATCCGGATACATGATCCGGAGCCGGTTCAGGTCTTCTTCCGAAAGGTTGGAGCCGAGATCGTGAGGGTGCGTATGGATCTCGTGNNNNGACGCCAAGAGAGGATTGAGCAATGGTGCTCAGTGAAGCCCGCTCCGGTGGGTTCCGAGTAGTTTTGGCAGTTCCTCCTCCCCATGTATTCCATCCCGCCGAGGTTCGTCAGCTGCGAACCCGGTTTGAGGAACTGCGGGAAGAGCAGCAGTCGTGGATTGAGCCAGTGTTCCGGCGTTCAATCGCACGCGAGGTTCGCC
>DDYL01000113.1:31414-34256 GCA_002347925.1 Chloroflexi bacterium UBA2235
TTAGCGTCGTCGAGCGATCATTTCCAGTTCATAACCGTCGGGATCAGCGGCGAAGATCATTCCGCCATCCGGCTTGCCTTCGGTGATGACGACACCGTTCGACTGCCAGTCGTGATAGAGCGTTGGCATGTCATCGACTGGAAACGCCAGATGCATGAGGTCATCGGGCACCGAGAAGTGCGGCTCGAGGAATGGCAAGTACGACAGCTCGAGTTTGACCCGGTTTCCGGGAAGTTCGAGTTTTGCGATTCGGCTTCCCCGTGGTGACTGGGTGCGCTCCGCAGTCACAAATCCAAGGAACCGCTCGTAAAACTCGACACTTCGATCGAGGTCACTTACCCGAAGGCGAAAATGATCAAACTCGCCTCCGACCGGTGCGGTGCAAAGCTCGATTTCGTACCCATCACAGTCCTCGATGAACGCGAACGGATCCGTCGGCGATCCGTCAGTCCACTTGACGCCATTCGCGACGAGACGGTCGTGTGCGGCCTTCATGTCAGTAACGGTGAAGGCCAGATGTATGAGGTCCTGGGGGATTTCGAAGTCACGACCGAGGCGGACACGGTCGGAAACCTCGATGTACGTGTTTAGACCCGGCAGGCGCAGGATTGCGGTCTGGGTGCCGATGCTCGTGGTGCCCCGGCGCTCTTCGACAAATCCGAGATTCTGTGTGTACCAGGCAACAGTCTGGTCACGGTCACGGCTGCGCAGGGATATGTGCAGGAACTCGCTCATCTTGGTCTCCTCGCGGTGGGGCATCGGACCGAGTCGGTCGTGCACCATCAGGGGAGATGGTATCCCCTGCCAAGCTAGATTGGGTGAGGCAATCGAGTAGCCACGACGTTCATTCGGACGTAGTTGATCGTCTTCCCGGGCAGAGCGTCGGCGACTTTGGCGACCAACCTTGCGCGATCCTCGGGCGCGACGCGGTCCAGATGCGCAACAAGGACCGGGGTCGCGAGGTAACGCTTGAGTTCCTCGTGCGTACCCAGGGTTACGAACTCGGGTGTGAGCCAGGCCCGTTGGACGTCAAATCCAGCGTCGTGGAGGAGCGTCGTGACTTCATCTGGACGTGGAAACCACCAGGGTCCTTCCCAGTCAGAAAGTTCAGGGAAGTCGGACTTCACGCTGTCAAGTGCGTCTATGACATTCGCGACGTTCCCGAACCCACCCCATTGGGCAATGAGTTGACCGGCCGGCCGAAGGCGCGTGGCAAGACGCTTGAAGAGCCCGGCATGACCGGAGACCCAGTGGAACGTGGCGGTGGACAGAATTGCATCGACCGGGCCAAATTCGGGCAAGTCGTGGCTGAGGTCGGCACGAAGGTAGGAGACCCGCGTCCCGTAACCAACGAGGTTTGTTCGCGCTTCGGCAAGCATTGCGTCTGAGCCATCCAGGGCAATCACGTGACCGCTAGGTAGCCGATCAAGCAGCTTTGCCGTCACCCGTCCGCTGCCGCACCCCGCATCAAGGACCGTTTCGTTGCCGATGAGTTGAAGCCTGTCCAGGACCGTGGTCCCCATTCGGGTCATTGGGGCAGAAATCTGGTCGTAGGTCTGCGCGTCCCAAGCGTGAGTGGTGTCAGGAGTGACCATCGGCGGCATGGTACCGCCCGTCTTGGCGCGACGCAGGTTCGGCAAGTGCAGTCTCTGTGCGTAACAATACGGACATGGCTGCAGAATTTTCTTTTGACGTCGTTTCCACCTTTGACCGGCAAGAGGTGTTGAACGCGATTGATCAGGTGCGCCGGGAATTGGTTACCCGCTTTGATCTCAAGGACAGCGGGTCGACGATCGAACTCGATGACAAGGTGATCAAGTTGGCGAGCGCCAGCGAACTTACCCTCGATTCGGTCCGGGACCTGCTGCTTGGGAAGGCAGTCCGACGCAAACTGTCTCCAAAGATCTTTGATTACGGCGAGGTGGAGGAGGCGGCGAAGGGAACGGTTCGGCAGACCGTGAAACTGCGGCAGGGGCTTTCACCTGAACTCGCACGGGAGATTGTCAAGATCGTGCGGGACAGATGCCCGAAGTTGAAGGCACAGATCCAGGGTGACGCGGTCCGGGTGACTGGCAAGGTGAAAGATGACCTTCAGGCGGCCATGAACGCGGTTCGAGAAGCTGAACAGTCCAAGGACTGGGCAATCCCGGTCCAGTTCGACAACTACCGATGAGAGCGACGGTAGCCCGGTGGGGTCTGGATCGGGGGCACCATGGCCGGGGATAGCACCTTTGACGTGCGCACGGTTTTTGGACTGGTTGGCGGCATGGACGCATTTGACCGGCTGGTTGCCAACTTCTATGAAGGGGTGGAAGCCGATCCAGTATTGCGGCCGATGTATGCCGACGAAGACCTGACTGCGAGTCGCAGGCGGCTTTCGATGTTCCTCGCGCAATTCTTCGGCGGGCCATCGACGTATTCTGAGGAGCGTGGACACCCTCGTTTGCGGATGCGCCATTTCCCATTCCCGATTGATGCAGCGGCTCGTGACAGGTGGATGCTTCACATGTCACGTGCTGTCGAGGCCGAGCAGTTTCCTGGAGAAGTGAGCGCGGCCATGATGGAATATTTCGAGCGCGCCGCCACGTTCCTGATCAATCGATAGGGTTCCGGGGTAATTTGCGTGGTACCGCGAACCAAATGCCTATTTCGGCAAAGCAGACTAGGCTGACGCGCCTGCATACCGGCGTAGCCCAACTGACCAGAAGAACCTGGCAGCGATAAAGAGGCTCGCGGAAAGCGCGACAGCCCCGCCGAGCTCCACCGGCGTGAGCCGACCCGCAAGCGCCTGGGCGGGAACAGTCGTGGCAAACGCCACGGGGACCAGGAACGTCAGCGCGCC
>DDYL01000113.1:34278-36455 GCA_002347925.1 Chloroflexi bacterium UBA2235
ACGGTCGTGACGGCAGCCAGGACTGCGATCACAAATCCAGCAACCTGCCAAGTGCCGATGCGGTCGTGCATCTGGGTGACTGCAGCGCCAATGACAACGCTTCCCAGGGCGACATCGGCGAGACGCCACACTTCGACGGCTCGCACGCTCACGAGCACCAGACTGTCTTCAGGCTTGGTCAGAATGTAGTCGAGCGTGCCGTTTCGCACATCTTCCATCAGGCGTTCCATGGCGGGTTGTATTGCAAACCGAAGGACGCCACTGACTACGAAGTAGACTCCAAGGATTGCAAGCAATTCCGGCGGGGACCAGCCGGCAAGTGTCTCGGTATGACTGAAGACGACCCCGAGCCCAGCCAGACCTGTGCCCAACGAAATGGTTGAGCGGAATAACTGCACATACAGATTCGTGCGGTACTGCAGTTCATTGAGGATGCCTACTCGCAGGAAGACGGCAAGCAACCGAATGACCGCTCGCATCCCGTTACGCCCCCACCGCCGCGTAGCGCCGCAAGCCTGCACGCCAGACAACCACGCGGGCAACCATCGCGATGGCGATCCACCCAATTTGCGCGCCGTACCCAGTGATCAAGTCGCCTGCCTGGACCCTGCCGAGAATGACCTCAACGGGAAAGGAGAGCATCCAGCGGAAAGGAAGTGCCAGGCCGATCAATTGCACGGTATCGGGGAGCAACGAGAGTGGCACAAGCTGCCCGGAAAAGAAGAACAGCGGGACGTAATAGAGGTCGTTTATCGCTGAAACTCGGGTGGTCCAGAACGCGACCATTGCGAGGATGTATTCGACGAGGAACCTGAGTACGGCCGCGAAGGCCAGGGCGGGAATGAACGCAAGTACGGTGACTGGGGTGATCGTGACCGCAGGTTCGAAGACCGCGCCCAGAACGATCACCGTCGGAATGACAATTGCAACGGTGATTGTCTTGTAGGTGACGTTATCAGCAATGTCTATGTGAATCGGATCGGTTGGCCTCAACAAGAGGCCGGACAGTTGACCGTTCCGAACCCGGTATTCGAAGTCCCAGGCAATCCACGTGAATGTCAAGTGGTTCACGACCATGAGGGTCAGGAAGTACGCCGCGAACTCGGGCGCAGTGAACCCTCCGGCCTGGCCTCCCCCCGACGCAGCGACGGTCATCCACACAACCAGTGAGATCACTGGCGAGAGGATCAGTCCGAGTAACCAAATGACGAGTACCGCGCGGTATTGCAGTTGGGTCGCGAAGGTTGTTGCCAACTGTGCGCGGTACATGTCGACCCATTCGGTCATATCGTGCGGACCCGTCGGTTCGGTGCGGGGCTTGTCGGGTTACGCATCACCTGTCGGAACAAAGGCTCAGTAGCCACGAATTGGATCAACCCGGTTTTCAAGCGGTTCTTCGGCAAGGAAGCGACGCAGGTTGTCTGAGAACAGCGAGGTGATTGCCCGGGAGTTACCTGGACTATGGCCACTCGTGTGCTGACCGAGGATGACATTCGGCATTTCCCAAAGGACGTCGTCAGGGTCTGGGGTGTCAGAGGGCTCCACGCAGTCGAGACCGGCACCGCCCAGTCGTCCCGAGGCAAGAGCGGCACGAAGCGCGGTGCCATCGATCAGCGAGCCACGACCCACGTTGTAGACATGTGCTCCATCGCGAATGAGCGCGATCCGAGTCGCGTCGATCACGTGCCTCGTCTCTGGGGTGAGCGGCAGGCACAGGGCGACATGATCCGCCATTGGCAGCACTTCATCGAGATGGTCCAACCCGACTACGCGATGGCATCCCGGCACGTGGCCCGGCTGACGCTTGACGCCTATGACATTCATGCCGAGTGCCTCGGCACGGATTGCCAAGCTTCCGCCAATGTCACCCAGACCGATTACCAGCAGGGTTTGGCCGGAGAGTTCCCACTTGGTTGAAACGACCTCGCGCGCTACGGCCCGCCGCTCAATCTGGGCACGAATGAGGACGTGCAGGCGCGTCGAGAACGCAAGCATCATCGCAACGAGTTGCTCGGAGATTGGAATTCCGTGAACCCCCCGGGCATTCGTGAGCGCGATGTGAGATGGCCAAGGTCCGAGTTTGAGGACGCCGTCAACCCCGGCCGTGCCTGCCTGGACCCATATGAGACGGGGCGCATCTACGATGACGTGGCGGGGAAGCCTCTTGCCGAAGACAA
>DDYL01000172.1:0-6674 GCA_002347925.1 Chloroflexi bacterium UBA2235
CGCTGGGAGCGCCGGGGCACGCTCGTCGAACCATGGGCACTTGTTTCAGCCAAGGCGCAGTGCGAAGCTGACAGTGAAAAGCGAAACGTTGCGAGGCAACGCGCGTCTGAACGGCGAGTTATTGAGGACCGTGAATACCGCGCGCTGTTCCGTGCTGCCGTCCTCCGGCTCTACCCTGGATGTCCAAGAGCGGAAGCTACCGATATCGCCTCCCATGCTTGCGAGAAGCACAGCGGGCGCGTTGGGCGCACCGCCGAAGCAAAAGCCCTCGAGGACGAAGCGGTTCGCTTGGCAGTCATCGCGCACGTCCGGCATCTCCACACGAATTACGACACCGTGATCGACGCAAACCGTGACAAGCGCAAATCGCGGAGCACAGTGAGAGGGTCAATCCAAGAGGTTCTCGCCGCCTGGGCTTCAGGGCGCGCTGCCCCCACGACCGAGTAGCACCCACCTGCACTGGTAACCTGTGAGGACAACTGAAAAACGATGCCTTGATGGGAACAGATCCACGTTTTCTCGGCGATTTCAGAGACGGGCACACGCGGTGCAAGCGCCCGACACCGAAACGTGGATACCACCCCAGAGCTGTCGCAAGAACCGGGCGAGTTACTCCGCCCGCTGAAGCGCGAACCGCAACGCCACGGTTACTTGGCGAACGAGGGTAGTAACGCCATTCCGCGCCCCAGTCGAGTTGGCCCCGGGTTCGCCGGATTATGGCTCGTGCTACCAAACCCGGGTGGAACCACGCGTTCGCCGATAGTGTCGTGACCTGCAAGATGCAGTGACACTCACTCTTTCGAATGCGTCCTGGGGCAGTGACACTGCCGGCCACCCGAGGCGACGTGTACCTCAGTGCTCCGGCATCAAGTTGAAAGCGCCACGCCGAGCCCGGCGTGGTCGGAGCAAGCAATGGCAACGATGCACCAAACCCACGACACGGCTGCGGTCGAGATCTCGACCCGGCGTCACTCAGCTGCGCACGTGATGGCCGAAGCGGTCCTGGAACTGTTTCCCGGAGCACGCTTGGGCATTGGTCCGGCAATCGAAGACGGCTTCTATTACGACTTCGATCTACAGCGGACCTTGACGCCCGATGACCTCGTCGCCATCGAGGCGCGGATGGTGGAAATCATCGCGCGGAATGAGCCGTTTAGTCGCCGGACGCTCGGCAGGGAAGAGGCCCTCGGTCACTTCCGAGACCAGGGCCAGTCCTTCAAAGTGGAACTCATCGAGGCGCTCACCTCGGACGTCGTCAGGGGCGCGCGTGACACCCTAGGGGAAAGTTCCGACGCCGCCGCATTAGCCGGTTCGGAGGTCAGCTTGTTTCGGCAGGGAGGGTTCGAAGACCTCTGTGCGGGTCCGCATGTCGCCAAGACCGGTGATATCGGCGTTATCAAGTTGCTACGAGTCGCTGGCGCCTATTGGCGCGGAGACGAACACCGACCCCAGCTGCAACGCATTTACGGTACCGCGTGGCCAACCCAGGCAGACCTCGATGCATACCTCTGGCGACAGGAAGAAGCCAAGAAGCGCGACCATCGGCGCTTGGGGATTGACCTCGGCCTGTTCCAATTCAGTGATCAGATCGGTGCCGGTCTCCCGATCTGGGGTGAGGACGGCGCATTGCTCCGGTCAGTTGTCGAGGATTTCTGGAAAGTTGAGCATCGAGCGGCCGGATACCAGTATGTGTATTCACCGGCGATCGGTCTCACGGACTTGTGGAATACCTCTGGACACCTATCATTTTATCGTGAAAACATGTATGCACCAATCGTGATGGATGAACAGCAATTCATGCTCAAACCAATGAATTGTCCTTTCCATTTGCAGGTATTCAATCGGCGTACCCGGTCCTATCGTGAATTGCCCATCAGGTATAACGAACTCGGTACGGTCTACCGGTACGAGCCGGCCGGAACCCTCCACGGTCTCCTCAGGACACGAGGGTTCACCCAGGACGACTCACACATCTTCTGCCGACCTGACCAGTTGGATGCCGAAGTGAATGGTGTCCTCGATCTGGGCTTGAAACTCTGGAAGACGTTCGGTTTTCACGATTATCATATTGAACTCGCCGTTCGCGACCCTGCAAATACCAGCAAGTACCTCGGCGACGACGAGCGCTGGATTCAGGCTGAAGCCGTTCTCGAACGCGCCCTGAAATCGCACAACCTGGAATACGTTCGCGCCGAAGGTGAGGCCGTTTTCTATGGCCCGAAGATTGACCTGAAGCTGGTTGACGCACTTGGTCGGCAGTGGCAATGCACGACCATTCAGGTTGATTTCAACTTGCCGGAGCGGTTCGATCTGTCCTACATCGGTGAGGATGGGGCGCAGCACCGTCCATTCATGGTCCACCGTGCACTTCTGGGCTCGCTCGAACGCTTCATCGGGGTCCTTATCGAGAACTACGGCGGAGCATTCCCGACGTGGCTGGCGCCAACTCAGGCGATTGTCCTGCCCGTTGCTGACCGTCACAACGAGTATGCGGAGAGTGTCGAGCGTGCTCTCACCGACCGCGGAGTACGGGCATCGAGCGACGTGCGTTCCGAGCGCGTGAACTCGAAGATCCGGGATGCCCAGCTGCGAAAGATCCCGTACATGCTCGTTGTCGGCGATCGTGAAGCCGAGGCAGGCACGGCATCCGTTCGGCTTAGGAGCGGCGACAACCTTGGTGCGATTGCGCTGACAGACGTCGTCTCGCGCATTGCAGGCGAGATCGACGCCAAGGCGTGACCTAGCCGAATTTCAGACCCAACGCCGAGGTGCCACAATGACCATGTGACGCGCCTCGGAGTTGGGCACCTGCCCGATTAGCCATGCTGCGGGTACAAAGGTCCAGCAAGAGATCTCAAAATCCCACGCACAGTAAGTGCGATCCTGACACGGCTCGCGGTTCTTAAAGAGAGTCGTGACCGCCAAACCCGTTCCTGGCCAAATTCCCGAGCCGCCCGTAGGTTGGCCCGTTGTTAATGTTTAGGTTACATTCCGGTCAGTTTCTTGCAAGCTGACCGGGAGGCCGCGAATATCGACACTCGTAACCCCGCTGACCTGCGCGTCTTCTTTCTCGACGACCCTTCCGCCCTCGACCTACCGCCACGCGAGGTAGGAGGAAAAGTCCACGGGCTCGCCAAGCTAGTGGCAAAGGCGTTGCCCGTTCCGGATGGCTTTGTCATCCCTCCTGCCATTTTCGCGCCGAGCGGATGGTCGGGTTCGGCCGAGATCTCACCACAAGTTCGTCGGACCATCGAAGATGCGTATGTTGAACTTGGACGACGAGCGGGTCAGGCCGACCCGCTCGTGGCAGTTCGGTCATCTGGATCGCTTGAGGACGGCACAGCGGCGTCCTTTGCTGGGCAATACTCGACGTTCTTGAATGTGCGCGGAATCACCGACGTTCTCAGAAAGGTCGAGGAGTGCATTCGGTCCCTGTCGAACGAGGGCGTCGGTTCCTACCGTGATCGCGTGACACCGCGGCGACCGGATGAAAACGACGAACCTCGCATGGCGGTTCTCGTGCAGGCCATGGTGGTTTCGGACGTCGCAGGTGTCGCATTCACCGCCGACCCGATTTCCGGTGATACGTCCGCAGTGGTGCTCAATAGCGCTCCGGGTGTCGGGACTGCGGTAGTCGATGGCACATCAGACTGCGACCGGTGGTGGGTTGATCGAGCGTCCTTCCGCGTCGTCCGCCACGAACCGGGACAGACCACGCCGGTCGGGTACTCAATTGCACCTTCCGAAATCGTGAACATTTCACGGTTGGCGGTAGAAGCCGAAACCGCGATCGGGCACCTCGCCGATGTTGAGTGGGCGATCAGCGAAGGCGTCAGCTGGTTGCTCCAGGCTAGACCCATAACCGCGCTCCCATCGCAAGAACCGGTTCACAACGTCCGGTCCGTCGAGACGGGTTTGGCCACGAACGAATCTCCTCGGCACTCAATCGCAACGTTTCCGTTTGAATGGCCCGACGAGGCTTCATCCGCATTGCACTGGCGAAGAGAGGGACGGACAGGCGACCCACCTCTGCGCCCGATGGAACTCAGCGAACGGGAATCGTTTCTTCGAGCAGCCCGCAATTCTGCGAGCGTTCTCGGAAGCGCGCCACCTCGGCGAATGATCAATCTGAATGGCTACCGCTTTTCGACGGCCATTGAGCAAAGTGGGCCGGAATCAGTTCGCAATAGTCACAGGGCAACTTTCGATCGCGCGTTGGAAGCCATTCAGGAAACGGGACGAACATACTGGGAAACAGTCCTGTTCCCGGAGATTGATGCAGGTAACCGTCGCATTGATGCAATCAGACCCGCAAACCTCACAAACGAGGAGTTGTCGGAGTACCTGAAATCAGTCTTCAAGTGGCATGAACGGCTATGGACACTCCATTCTTTTGTGCTCCTATCTGTCAGGTTCCAGCCAAACACCTTCCGGGATCAACTGAGGAGGCATCTGGTTGCCCACGCGACGGCCGATCAGTCTGAGCATATTGAGGTCATGCTTTCGCATGTGCCCACCAAGACCACTCAGGCGATTGACGCGATCACCGAACTCGCGGCAATTCTCCAAGAGGACTCCGGGGTTGCCGACCTCGTCCTAGCGACACTCGATGATGCGGGCAGGAACGTGCCGGAGGACAACCAACCCATCCTCGACCGCTTCAATTCCCGCCTTGAGGAGCTCCTGACGACTCATAGTCTCAGGGCGGATGCCGGTGCGTTCACGGTCGGAGACTTTTGTCAGCCGGGTTGGCGCGACCGTCCGGAGCTGGTGCTCGAGATCGTTCGCAGGTACGTTTCCCAGGATCTCCAGTCGATCCCGGTGCGGAAAAAGCAAGCTATCGAAGTTCGGGACTCCCTTACTGAGACGGTTCGTGCATCGATCCCGGACCCGGAGGCGGCGTCCCGGTTCGACTCCCTGGTGGACGCTGCCCGGCGTGAAGTGCAAGCCTACGAAAACCACAACTATCACGTTGATGCGGCTGCAAGTGCCCTGCTTTGGCGTGCCCGGACGGTCTGCGGTTCAAGGCTAGCCTCGTTAGGAGTTATCGCGTCCGCTGACGACGTGGTCTGGCTGTACCGACACGAAGCCGAGGCGCTTCTTTGCCAAGCTGGACGAGATCAGCACCGGGCGACTGAACTGGTCGCAGGCAGGAAGGCCATTCACAGCTGGGCGTCAGGCCTGGAGGTGCCCGATTGGCTCGGTACCCCTCCGGTGAAGACAGCACCCGCTCCTCCGAACGCTGCCAGTACGCCCGGCAGCCTGCCTGCGCCCCCGAACGCGCTTGTGACGGGCCAACCAGGATCCAGGGGAATGGCAACAGGACGCGTGCGTCTGGTGCCACCCGACGCAACCGTTCCCATGGTTGAGCCGGGCGACATCCTGGTAGCGCGGAATGCCGGGGCCCTGTGGGCACCGATCTTTCCACTGGCTACGGCGGTTATTCTGGATGAGGGAGCCCTCTTCCAACACGCCATGCTTACGTGCCGGGAATTCCGGGTACCAGGCGTGATTCAGACACGGCACGCCACCACGCATCTTCATGAGGGCCAGATTGTCACTGTGGATGGGACTAACGGATGGGTCCTGCCCGGACCTGAATGAAACACCGCTCGGATAATTCGATTGGCAGAATGGCCCGCACTCAAGACCTGGCAGCCATTGATGTTCATTGGGGCTCAGCCAGACTCAGTGACCTTGGAGGCGCCGTTGTATCTGTTCATATGTAGGCATAGACGGGATGGCTCCAAGCACCTCGACCGCAAGCGATCCCGCCGCGTTCCCGACCCTTGCGGCCTCTTCGACACTGGCGCCCGATGCGAGACTTGCCGCGAGCGCGCCGCAAAAGGCGTCTCCGGCGCCAGTGGTGTCCACAACCGACCTCACCGGGAATGACTGGATCGCTATCGGCTCAGGATTGACATCCGACATCACAATGCACCCTGCCCCACCTAGGGTAATGACCACCGTGCCTACCCCCTTGGAGATAAGCACTCGGGACGACCGGACCGGATCCGTGTCCCCTCCAAGTGCCAGGGCCTCGGTCTGGTTGACAACGAGTACGTCGATCAGTGTCCAAAGGTCTGCAGGTAAGTGAGAAGCGGGCGCTGCATTCAGGACAACGCGGACACCTGCATCTCTTGCTGCCCGGCAGGCCTCGGCAATCGTGTCCACCGGAACCTCCAATTGGACGAGAAGCACCGATGCTGCCCCGATCGTCCCGAGTTGCTTCCTGATATCCGACTTCGAGACCCTCGCGTTTGCTCCAGGAAAGATCAGGATCCGGTTTTCACCTAAGGCATCGAGCCAGATGGATGCGTTTCCGGTCGGAGCATCATGGTCTACGGCAACCGCGTCGATCGCGATACCCGCTTCAGCCAGGGCCTCGATCATCTGCGTTCCGAATGCGTCGGAGCCAACCCTTCCTACCATTGAGACACTGGCGCCGGCACGCGCCGCTGCAAACGCTTGGTTAGCACCCTTTCCACCGAGGTAGGTTCCAAAGTCACTGGCTATCAGGTGTTCGCCCGCAGACGGGAACCGTGTGGCCCTCGTGACCATGTCAATGTTGCACGAACCCACAACGACCACCGATCCGCCAAACAATGACGCCATACCCATCCTCCAACCAGCCACTCATCACTCATGAAGGGCTCACGATCAGCGTACGGCGC
>DDYL01000172.1:6704-26100 GCA_002347925.1 Chloroflexi bacterium UBA2235
CGCGAGTTCGCCCTACATGGAGCATCGTTGCTACACTTCACTGTCTCGGGAGAGCGTGGAGCAAACTGTGCCCAAGTTAAAGACGCGCAAGAGCGCGGCGAAACGGTTCAAGATCACCGGTACCGGCAAGGTCATGCGTCCCAAGGGTTGGGGCAACAAGAAGCGTCTCGCAAAGAGTTCGCGTACGAAGCGTTCGTATGCCGATTTCTTCGAGGTGCCTGCTTCTGTAGCCAAGGCCGTGAAGACCATGCTTCCATACGGCCTCAGTTAGGGCAAATCAGGGTGAGCGTCGAAGGCAGCAATTTGCTTAGCCTCGTCTTCACGACCTGCACCAGGTAGGAAACGCGCGATGGCACGGATCAAGCGGGGCGTCACCAAGCGACGTCGACACAAGAAGATACTGAAGCTTGCCAAGGGCTACTTCCTTGGTCGGAGCAAGCTTTACAAGGCAGCACATGAAGCAGTCATGCATGCCTTGGCGTACGCATACCGTGATCGGCGTCACCGCAAGCGTGACATGCGTCGGCTCTGGATCATGCGTATCAATGCGGCGGCCCGGTTGAACGGCCTGTCCTATAGCCAGTTGATCCATCATTTGACGGTGGCCGAAATCGCCATTGATCGCAAGATGCTCGCCGACCTCGCGGTGCGGGACGCGGCAGCATTCACCCAGATTGTCCACCTCGCCCGCGCAGCGGCCTGAGACTGGCTGACAGCATCGGATCGTGACGAAGCGGAGCCGTGAGGCTCCGTTTCTGTCGTTTCAGGCGGGAACACAGAACCGTTTGTCGCAAGAAAAGAGACCCAAAATGCCGTCCGTCCGTGATCGCGACCTGCCTATCGCCAGTCGCGAGAACCCTCACGTCCGGCTCGCACACTCGCTCCTCGAGTCATCCGGACGCAAGAAGAACGCAGCATTCCTTGTTGAAGGATGGCGGCACGTTGAGGGCGCTTGTGCACTTGTCACACCATTGGCAATTTTCCACACGGAAGGGTTCGGACGGAATTCGGCCGCGCCACGCGCTCTGCTGCGGCGCCTCGCAACCGCTGGAGTACCCGTGCGCTTGGTCACCGAACCCATCGTCAACTTCCTGACCGACACGGTCCAGCCTCAGGGGATCGTTGCGGTCATGCCCCTGCCCGAACCGGGCACACTCCTCGGGGGAAAAGGCACCGAGCTGCCGATCACGGTCATCCTGGATGGCATATCCGATCCAGGGAATGCTGGAACGCTTATTCGGGTAGCCGCGGGCGTTGGTGCGGGGGTCATTGCCACAGGGGATACCGCCGACCTCTGGGGCCCAAAAGTCGTGCGGGCAGGTGCGGGGGCGCATTTCCTTGTTCCGATCCGGAGTCACGTGCCATGGAAAGAGATTCCGGCCCTGCTGCCCTCGGGATCACGAATCTGCCTGACGGATGCGCACGCCACCGGGACGTTTTGGGACGCAAATCTTGACGGACCAGTCGCAATCATCGTCTCGAATGAAGCACGGGGGCCGTCGACCGAGGCTCGGCGCTCTGCAACTGACGCCGTAAGGATTCCACTTCTTGCGGGAGAATCGTTGAACGCGGCGGTTGCCGGCAGCTTGGTTCTCTACGAGGTCCTGCGCCAAAGGACAACCGCAGACAGCAAGCCTGGCACCGCGGACCGGAATTCGGGTGCCTCTGAGAGGCGGGTAGTGCAAGGAACACGAGCATGAGCGATCTCATCAAGGCCCTCGAAACGTTGGAAGAATCCGCCCTCGGGAGTCTGGTTGGTGCCTCGGATGTCGAGGGTCTCGAAAAATGGCGCCTTGAGGTACTTGGGAGACGGGGCTCGCTCGCTGAGACCTTGAAGGGGCTTGGAACTCTCACGGCCGACCAGCGCCCGCATGCTGGTCAAGTGGCCAATCGGGTCAAAGCTTCACTCGAGGCAACATTTGCTGCCCGATTGGAAGCCATCCAGCAGGAAGTTCGTCGCGTAGAACTCGGCGCCGAGCGCCTTGATGTGACGCTACCCGCGAGCCCACGGCCACGCGGATCACTTCACCCAGTGACAAAGATCCGGCGTGAGATCGAAGAGGCGTTTGCACGTCTCGGCTTTACTTCGGTCGAGGGTCCCGAAGTTGAATGGGATCAGTACAACTTCACTATGCTCAACATTCCTCCGGACCATCCGGCACGTGATATCCAGGACAGCTTCTATATCGAAGGTGGATCGGGATCCGGGGGCGAAATGCTTCTTCGCACGCAAACCTCACCGGTGCAGATTCGCACGATGCTGGCGCACAAGCCACCGATCCGCATCATTGCCCCGGGGCGAACCTACCGGAACGAAGCGACAGACGCATCGCACGAGGCCATGTTCACCCAGGTGGAGGGCCTCTGCGTTGACCGGAATGTGACTATGGCCGATTTGCGCGGAACATTGACGGCGGTTACCCGCGCCCTGTTCGGCCCAGACCGGGAAATCAGGTTTCGATGCGGATACTTTCCATTTGTCGAACCGGGCGCTGAGGTGGATATGACCTGTCATGTCTGCAATGGCAGTGGGTGCCGGGTCTGCAAGCGCACCGGGTGGATCGAACTAGGCGGCGCGGGAATGGTGCATCCCAAAGTGCTTGCCAATGTGGGAATCGATCCAGACGTGTATTCCGGGTGGGCATTTGGTTGCGGTCTTGAGCGGTTTGCGATGCTGCGATACGGAATCGATGACATCCGCCTCTTCTATGACAACGACCTCAGGTTCCTTCGACAGTTTGCATGAACCATCAGACGGGACCCGCGGGCCTGATCGGGCGTCCGTCGATGTCTGAGAATAGTTCGTTTTTCGCACTTGGCTTTCGTTCACGGTGGACCAATTGGCCCCACCATAGGAGATCACGATGCGCGTCTCATTGAAGTGGCTGCAGGATTACGTCGATGTGACGGTTTCCGCCGAAGAACTCGGACGTCTCCTGACAATGGCAGGCATCGAGGTTGATGCAATCCATCCGGTGGGCGAGGCATGGAACCACGTCTGGACGGCCCGCATCGACGGCCTATCCAGGCATCCGAACGCAGACAGACTGCAGTTGGTCGACGCCTTTTACGGTGGTGACCGACGTATTCAAGTGGTCACGGGCGCGACTAATATCTCGGTCGGCGACATTGTTCCGGTCGGACTGGTGGGTACGCGATATCGGGACTCCCACGTGACGCCACCGGCCGAACGAATCCTTCAACCAACCGTGATGCGTGGCATTCCTTCGGAAGCGATGGTGATGTCCGGGTTTGAACTCGGCTTGAATGATGATCACTCGGGCATCCTGATCCTCCCACGCGAAACCAGAGTGGGAATTCCACTTTCAGAAGCGCTTGGCGACACTGTCATTGAACTTGACCTGAAGGGGCGGCCAGACGGGCTATCGATGATCGGTGTGGCTCGCGAGGTTGCAGCCCTGACGAACCAGACAATCCGTTTTCCCGTCGGGGATATCACTCCGTCGCGCGGGCGGAGGTCAGACGAGCCACTGGGCGTGACAGTCGACGACCCTACTCTGTGCCCGAGGTTCGTGTCGGTCCTTCTGAAGGATGTCAAGATCGGCCCGTCGCCAGCTTGGATGCAAGAGCGTCTCCAAGCAGCCGGCATTCGGGCCATCAACAATGTTGTCGATATCACGAACTTCGTGATGATCGAATGGGGTCAGCCCCTGCATGCGTTTGACTACGACCACGTTCCCGCAGGTCATTTGGTTGCGAGGGCGGCGAAACCGGGCGAGGTGCTGCAAACCCTCGCCGCCGAACGCGAGGCGGTGACACTCAATCCTGACATGGTGGTCGTCGCGGGTCACCCGGACCACGGAGGCCATCCGTACAGCCTTGCAGGCATCATTGGCGGCGCGTCAACGGAGATCAGCGACACCTCCACTTCCATCCTGCTTGAGGCAGCAAACTGGAAGCAGTCCAATGTGCGGCGAACTGCACGCGCGTTGCTTCCCCGCCCGACCGACGCCTCGCGCAGGTTTGAACGCGGCGTGCCTCAGGATCACGCGCTTCCCGCGGCGTTGCGCGCTGCCCGCCTCATGGTTGATCTCGCGGGGGCGACGATGGTGGGCGATGCGATTGACGCATGGCCTGGTCACGCGACGCGCAGTCCAATCAAGATGCCACTCTCAGAATGCACCCGTCTCCTCGGTATCACCTATGCGCCCGATGCGGTTGCAAGCGTGTTCACACGCCTCGGGTTTTCGTTTTCTGTGGATGGAGACGGATCGGACACCGTCTTCACCGTCGAGGCACCCGTCTGGCGTCTGGACATCGAGCAGGCAGCAGACCTCGTTGAGGAGGTTGCTCGGATCGACGGATACGAGAAAGTTCCGTCAACCATCATGGAGGGAGCGCTGCCCCAACTGCCACAGGCGCCTTCAATCTTCTGGGAAGACGCGGTCCGTGACGTGCTGGCAGCGTCCGGACACGCGGAAATCGTCCCCTATACGTGGACAAGCGTGACACGCCTTTCACGGGTCCCGCACGCCTCATCCGCTGATCTGGCTCAACTCGTCGATGCCAGGGTCCATCCACATGTCAGTCCAGTTCGGATCTCGAACCCTGCCTCGGCAGATCAGGAAGTGATGCGTACCTCATCCCTTCAGTCAATGCTCGACGCGGTTCGCGCGGGTCTCAAACATGAAGACCGGGATGTTCATCTGTTCGACGTCGGGCGAATCTTCGTCCCGAGACCGGACGACCTGCCGGAAGAGCGGCGGATTGTGACCATTGGCATGGGCGCGCATCGGTCCGGGGACACGATCGGTGAACGCCACGAAAACAGTTTCTACGACCTCAAGGCGACCGTTGAGGCGATCCTAGGCCGCCTGGGCGTCAGTGGTCACGGTTACATCGCACTTGCGCACCCTGCGTTTCATCCATATCGCACCGCCGGAATTGTCCTGGACCACCGACCGGAAGCTGCCGGACGCAAACCCGTAAGACCCGAGGATGTGATTGGGGTCATCGGCGAAGTTGATCGCGCCGTCGCGAGCAACAATGGGATCAGCGAGAGAGTCCTTTTGGCGTCGCTCGATCTCGACCGACTGATTGCGAAGGCGCGTGACGTCGTCCCGGTATCACCACTGCCTCGTTTCCAAGCCGTGATCGAGGATCTGGCGTTCATCCTGCCCGACGCGATCCCGGCTGAAAGACTGACGTCGAGCATCCTTCGCACCGGAGCCCCTTTACTAGAAAAGGTTGAAATGTTTGATGTCTATACCGGTGACCGCGTCCCAAATGGCACGAGAAGCCTTGCCTACACGCTGACGTTCCGCGCGCCGGACCACACGCTGGCGGGCGACGAAGTCGCACCGTTGCGGGCCAAGATAGTCGCGCAAGCTGAACGTCAGGTTGGCGCCAAGTTACGCGGACCTGACGCCTAACCTCCTCACAATGTACGCGGCCGGTGGTACCGTCGAAGGCGGCATCCACCGGATGCGCGAGCGCTACCCCTTGATGCCACTCATCACGATCCCACGCACGAAATATCGTTGCGCGAACAGGTAGACCGTGATCGCCGGGGCAACCATGAGTAGCGAAGCCGCCATGAGCAGGTGTTCGCGGGGCTCCATGGCGTCTGTCGGCTGCTGTTGGAAATATCTCAGCCCCAAACTGAGGGGGAATTTTTCGCTGGTATTCAAGTAGATAAGCGGATGGATGAAATCGTTCCACTGGCCCAGGAACGAGAAAACGGCCACCGTTGCGAGCGCCGGTCGCGATAACGGGAGCATGATCATCCAGAAAATCTGCCAACTTGACGCGCCATCAAGAACGGCCGCTTCGTCAAAGTCGCGCGGTATCTGCATGAAGAATTGGCGCAAGAGGAACACATTGAACGCCCCGCCCCCGAACCACGACGGCAGGATCAAGGGCCAATACGTGTCAATCAGCGTCTTGCCAATCAGCGCCTTGGGCACGTTATTGAACATCAGGAACTTCGGGATGAGGACGACCTCTTCCGGGAGGACCAGAGTGCTAAGCAACACCATGAACATCGCATCGCGACCGGGCCACTTGAACCGCGCGAAACCGTAGGCCGAAACTGCTGCGGTCGTGATTGTCCCGAACATGCTGGTGAATGTTATGAACGCTGAGTTCCAGTAGAACTGTGCAAACGGCACTCCCTTGAGTGAAAAGACGGCGGCGTAGTTCTCCCATTGGGCAACCGCCGGCAACAGCGTCGGCGGAAATGCATGGATTTCGGCGACCGTCTTCAGGCTGCTCGCGACCGAGAAGACAAACGGCGATGAAAACATCACCGCCAGCAACACAGACCCTGCATACAGGAACAATCGGCGGATCCGCTGGTCAATGGGCGTTGAGGACTGGCGTGCCTCTGATGGCGCGGGCGCTTTGGGCTCTATGCTGATGGCGGTCATATCGCCTCCTCGCCCTCGTAGTAGACCCACCGCCTCGACAACCTGAGGTTGGCCAATGTCAGACCGACCACGATCACGAAGAATATCCACGCCAAGGCTGACGCATATCCAAGTTCAAAGTTCTGGAACGCAGTTTGATACAAGTGCAAGATATAGAACCATGTCGCGTAGTTCGGGCCACCCCCGGTGGCAACAAACGCGGTCGTGAATGTCCGCAGTGCCGCGATCACCCCGATGATGAGATTGAAAAAGATTGTCGGCGTAAGTAATGGCAACGTCACATTGCGAAATCTCGCGAATCGCCCCGCACCATCAATCTCAGCCGCCTCGTAGAGTTCCTGCGAAATCCCCTGAAGGCCTGCCAGGAAGATCAGCATGGTCCCGCCGCCCACCGCACCCCAAAGCGTCATCACCATTAGCGATGGCATGGCAAAGCGCGCGTCGGCTAGCCAAGCGGGAGGAGAGGCGACACCCAATTCGCGAAGGAGGTAGTTCAGTGCGCCGAAGTCTGGTTGGTAGATCCACCTCCAAAGGACAGCCAATGCAACCGCAGGCGTGAGCGAAGGGATGAAGAACAATGTGCGGAGAATTGCGGTGCCTCGCAACCCCTGATTGAGCATCAGGGCAGTCAACAAGGACCCCAAGAGGCTAAGGGGCACCATGACCAAGGCCCAGGTGAACGTACGCCCCATGGAAGGCCAGAACAGGCTGTCTCCCCCTTGAAGCGCGCGCTCGAAGTTATCAAGTCCGACCCAAATCGGTGAGCGGATGATGCTGTAGCGCGAAAATGCCAAATACAGCGACCACACCATGGGGCCGAGTGTCCAAAGCACGAACCCAAGGATCCAGGGGGAAGCCCAGAGCCATCCTTGAAAATCCCTTGCGCGCCACCGACGCCGTTTTGCAGGTGTGGCTCGATCAGACGGAGTGCTTGCGACAGCAACCATGTCGTGTGCAGGTTTCCCCCAAGGACGTGCCGGGTTGGTTCCCCGTAGAGGCGCCCACCGGGACGGCG
The DNA here is from genome assembly GCA_002347925.1 of Chloroflexi bacterium UBA2235. Taxonomy (GTDB): domain Bacteria; phylum Chloroflexota; class UBA11872; order UBA12225; family UBA12225; genus UBA12225. Next base: position 14,109 of record DDYL01000172.1, read on the forward strand.
CCGCATACCGGGTTTGGGTACACGGCACCTCCGGCCAGTGATGAAACAACCGCCGAAGCGGAAGGGTCAGGACTTCGGCTTATCGAGGATTTCCTGCAACTTAACAGTCGCAGCCTTCATTCCGGGTTCGAGTTCAATTGCGCCAGTCCAGATCGGGCCCATGACCTGGTCGAGCGCAGTAGTGAACTCCGGCCAGCGGCTGTTTGCCGGAGATGGCCAACCCAACGCCGTGTCATACAGCGGACGCATTGCCTTGTGCGAAGTGACAGTGGACATGATCTTGGGATTGTCGAGGACTGCCTTGCGGGCTGCCGGACGACCACCGTTGTTCAGCACGATTTCCTCCTGCGTGACTGGGTCCATCATGAACTTCATGTATTCCCATGTTGCGTCAGGCTGCTTGCTCGCCGAACTGATGGTGATGCCATTGACGGTGAACTGAGTGCCAACGATTCCCTTCGGACCCTTTGGCATGAGGGTGATACCCCACTTGAACTTGCCAGCAATTGCCTTCTCACCAGGCACGAAGTGGTTCGGGTACCCCGCCTGGACCATTGCGATCTTTCCGGTTGCGAAGAGCTCGTCACCGTTGAACCCCGACCCGAAGACCGGGGCGGTGTCCTTCCACATCTTCTGGGTCCACTTGATCGCTTCGATCGCCGCAGGATCGTTCATGAGCAATTTCTTGCCGGCAGCGTCGTAGGTCTCGCCACCGAATGCACGTAGGTTGCAGTTCAGGGCAGTTTGTCCGCCGGCGGGCAAGAAGCCGAATTGAGTCCGGCTTCCCGCGGCGCCCTTGGTCGCCTTCTTGGCTGCTTCATAGAGGGCATCGTAGCTGGCGGTTGCCTGCTCGATCGTCACGCCCGCTTCCTTCAGCAGGTCCTCGTTGTACATGACCAGGCAGTTCTGGCAATGGGAACCCCACGGCATGCCAAATAGTTTGCCCTGGTACCGCATGTTGTCCAGTCCAACCTTGGTGTAGTCACCGAGGTCGTACTTGTCCTTGGAGATGATCGAATCGAGCTCACGTGGAACTCCGTTCTCCGCATATCCCAGGAAGTTTCCATTGCTTGCCCAGATGAAGTCGCCCGCCTGTCCCGTTGCGAACAGCGCCGCGACCTTCGCCCAGTACTCTGGCTCCGCCGGAAGTGTGTCGAGAACCACCTTGATGTTCGGGTTCTTTTCCATGAACTTCGGCATCAGACGCGCCTGCCACTCGGCATCGCCACCCTGACGGAAGTTGGTGTGGATCTCGACTTGCTTGGCCGCCGGCGCAGTGGTCGGCGCGGCAGCTGGCGCCTTTGTCGCGGCTGCGGCNNTCCGGCGGCTGGCGCCTTCGGCGCCTCAGCTGCAGGCTTCGCTTCCTCGCCGCCACAAGCAGCGAGCACACCTGACACCCCAACCATTGCCATTGCAAGGAACCCGCGACGCGACGGAGTGCGCCGACCGAATTCCAACTCCCCGTTGATCATGATCCTGCTCTCCTTATCCTGTACGGAACCCGCCTGCTTCACGCGTAATCACCCGTAGGCGTCGCAACCAACTTGCAACTTCAGACCGCGCGTATCGCATGCGCCTCCCGGAGGGCCAATATAGCGTCGGAATCTTTACAACGCAAACACGACTTTCACCTTGGGGAGAATTGACCCCGTGGCACCATCTGCGGCGTGCAATCCCCGAGATCGTTCTCCACAAGGCGGTCCGCCCTCGCAGTCGGCTCTGTCGGCGCCCTTGCGTCACTCATCGGGGCTTGCGCACCGGGCGGAGTTTCACTTGGACCCGCCCCCTCAAAGTCGGCGATTTCCGACATTCAGGCCTGGTACACCGTCGAAGGGCGATACGAGTGGCTTGACGCCGCCCTGACCGATTTCAACGCCTCGCGCGGGTCAGAACTCCGGATCAGGTGGACCCAACAAGCCGACCCATCGAGACTTGTTCAGACACTGATGATCACGATTGCCGCGGGCGGTGGCTTTCCAGACATCGTCGATCTCGACCAATCCTTCATTGGACGGATCTTGCGATTGCCTGACATCCCGTTGGTCGCCTTCAACGACCGACTCAAGGGGGCCGCCCGGGACTTCATTGGTCCGGCATTCTCCGAGCCATGGTCGAAGGGCGGCAGGTTTTACGCACTCGGGAACGAGCTGAACGTCGCCTTGTTCGGATACCGCCATGACATTTGGACCAGCACCGGCATCCGTGCACCCCTCACAGTGTGGGACGACGTCATAGCTGCAGGCAAGCGAGTGATCACGAACTCTCCCGATGGCCTCTTCTATGTCCGCGCCGATCCGGCAGGCACGCACCTCACCCTGTCCACACAGGCAGGAGGCGGATATGTTGCGCCCGGGGGACGCCTGCAGATCGACCATCCAGCGAACGTCCGCACCCTCGAATTCCTATCGGATCTCGTCTTCAAGCATGGTGTCGCAACATTGCTTCCATATGATCGCCCCGGCGGCAACCGTGAAGGCGGTGACATGATTGGCGCGGTCGCGAAGGCTTCATTTAACAGTGGGCGCGTCGCGGGCGATATCGGACCAATGTCGCGCCTTTCGGGACAAATGCGATTTGACGCGCCAGACACGTTCGGGAAATGGATGGTGCAACCGCTGCCTCGTTGGACCGGCATGTCCCACACGCCTCCGTCGGTAACAAGCGGAGGCACCGGCGTCGGGGTGATGAAGCACAGCCCGGACGTTGACATTGCCACCGACTTCGCGCTCTGGGCCCACACGACGCAGGCGGTCTTGCACGATTTTGACAAGCGCCAAACGTGGCCCGTGAACCGGCGACTTTTTGACGAACCGCGCCTCGGAGACCGCATCGCATGGTTCCACGACCAACCAATCGGACAGGTGCTTCGCGACGCAACGACCAACTTGGTGCCGTGCATCCTGGGGGCGTACTGGCCGGAGATTTCAAGGGTGCTAGCCCCTGCCCTGAAGGCGGTCCTCCATCAACAGCGTCCCGTCAGGGAAGTCCTCGCCGAAGCTCAGGATGCCGCCCGCGCTGCTGTGACCCAAGCCGGCGGGAACCCGGATTGAAACCGCGGGGGTGCTTGCCCCTCACACAGGCTAGATTATTACCATATTACATTAACTTAATTCCTTATGCGGGTCAAAGTCCCCCACATCCTGCCTACACCGGTTGCCGGCGGGGCACGAGGGGTGTGATAAGTAACAGGCCCGCGACGAACCCGCCGATGTGTGCCCAGACGGCGACCCCTCCCGTACTACTCCCTCCGAGTGACGCCACGCCTTGGAAGAATTGCAGCACGAACCATCCGCCAAGCACAAGGAACGCGGGAAGCTGGATCGTTCTCCAGAAGAACCCGAAGGTAACAAGCGTGCGAACGCGCGCCGTGGGGTACCTGACCAGGTATGCCCCGAGGACACCCGCGATCGCACCACTGGCCCCAACCATCGGGATGCCGATCTCCTCTGGTGCGGTGAACAAGGTCAGAGCCGTTTGGGTCAGGGCCGCCGCGACTCCACAAACTATGTAGAAGATGGCAAATCGCCGGCGACCAAGAATGTCCTCGATGTTGTTCCCGAATATCCACAAATAGAGCATGTTCCCGCCGAGGTGCAGGAAACCGCCGTGCATGAACATCGAGGTGAGGATGGTTGCCTGGACCGGCGTCAAGCACGAGGACGGCGGCAGATCCTTGCCTGTCAGGAACTCGTACGGAATGAAGCCACAACTGGCGGTGAATGACGGACCACTTCCGCCGGACTGCAGGAACTGGTAGGCAAACACCGCGACGCACGCGAGGATGAGCGTGACACTGATCACGGGCATGCGTCTTGTGGGATTATCGTCACTGAGCGGAATCATGCTGGGTGTACGTATCGCTAGACCAGCACTCTACCCGCACAGCGCCTCGGTCAGACCTCGCGTGACTCGGAATAACCGTGAGGATGTTCCTTGTGCCATTTCCAGGCACTACCAATGATCGCTTCAATGCTGCTTTCCGTAGGGTTCCAGCCGAGGATCGTTCGCGCCCGCGCCCCACTCGCAACCAGGATGGGTGGGTCTCCAGCGCGCCGATCGGCCGACACCGTCGGGATGGCGTGCCCGGTGACACGCCTCGCTGTCTCCACAATCTGCGCGACCGAAAATCCGCTGCCGCTACCGAGGTTCAGCGTATCGTTGCGCACTGTTCCAGCGTCGAGAACTTCAAGGGCGCGAATATGTGCAGCCGCCAAATCGGAAACATGGACGTAGTCACGGATCGGCGTGCCATCTGGCGTCGGGTGGTCACACCCGAAGATCGCGAGGTTTGGCGCCTGCCCAAGGGCCACACGGAGGACATTCGGGATCAGGTGCGCTTCCGGCCGGTGATCCTCCCCTAGCCCGCCAACCGCACCCGAGGCATTGAAGTAGCGCAAGACAATCGTCCGAAAGCCTCGGGTCGCGCCGTACCAACTGATCATCCTCTCAGCGGCAAGCTTTGTCTCCCCGTACACATTCGTCGGACCCGTCAGCGTTTCCTCAACGATTCCCGGTCCGCCAACCGCGAGGCCCGGTTCACCGTAGACCGCCGCCGTCGACGAAAACACGATCGACTTGCATCCCGTTGCGTCCATTGCCTCAAGCACATTGAGCGTGTTCGTCACGTTCTGGCGGTAGTAGGTACCTGGAATGGCCATTGATTCACCGACCAGACTTCGCGCCGCCAGGTGGACAACTGCATCGGGCGCGAATGCTTTGAGAATGCTTGCGAGTTCGGCCGCGTCCCCGAGATCGCAAACAGCTAGCTCAGCACCTCGGGCAATTGCAGCCCGATGGCCCTTTGAGAGATCGTCAACCACCGTTACCGCGTGTCCGGAACCGACAAGGCGTGCAACGACCACACTTCCGATGTACCCGGCACCTCCTGTCACCACAACCCGCATTCGCAATCCCTTCGGCCTGCATGCGACGCGTCGCGAGGCACGAAATCTTCGCTTACGTTGATAGTGACCAGTGTGCCACTTCGCCTTGGCGGATACACGAACGGTGGACGGTCATGGGCGGCTGACGCTACAATCGGGGCGCAACATCTCCGGTCACCATCCATACGATGGTCACTCGCGAGACCGTCGCGGTGGCCGTAGCTCAATGGCAGAGCACTGGATTGTGGCTCCAGCGGTTGGGGGTTCAAATCCCCTCGGTCACCCCCCACCCTTTCATAAAGCGAGAGGGGCGTTCCCGTGAGCGGGCATTATGGGCCGTTCCCCGGCGGTCTCTTCGCTAGGTTTGCACCGAGTGCCACGGATCGCCATTGAACCGTGGCCTCCTATCGGACGATGCGGGTTGCCGAGTGAACCTGCCGGAAACGGTCAGGCCGTCGTTGCCTGACGCGCAGAACTTGCCGACGTCAACTCCCCATCCACTGCCGTCGAGACCTCGGGCCGCTTGGCAGTGCCCCAGAACAGCGACGCAACGATCGACCCGGCCAGGATCGTGATGATTAACCCAAGGGACCAGACAATCGGAACCTTGTAGAAGTCCATCGAAAGCATCTTGGCACCGACGAGGATCAGTACAAGCGCCAGTCCCTGCTTGAGATAGACAAATCTGGTGACGATATCTGCAAGGAGAAAGTAGAGGGAACGCAGTCCAAGAATTGCGAAGATGTTTGACGTGAACACAATGAACGGATCATCGGTCACGGCGAAGATTGCAGGGATCGAATCGACGGCGAAGATGACGTCGGTCACCTCAACAGCGACCAAAGCAAGAAGCAGGGGTGTTGCAACGCGACGTCCATTTTCGACCACCGTGAATGCCTCGCCTGACAGACGGTCTGTCACTGGCATGAACTTGGTGATCAGTCGGATCACCGGGTTCTCGGCTGGCGATGAGGCGTGGCCACCGGCGCGCATCAGGCGGATGCCGGTCACTGCCAGAATGCCACCAAACACGTACATCATCCAATGGAACTGCTGGAGAAGCGCGCCTCCGACGAGAATGAAGACCGCGCGCATTACGAGGGCACCGGTGACCCCCCAGAACAGCACCCGATGCTGATACCGGTCGGGGATGCCGAACCCGGAAAAAATCACGACGAACACGAAGATGTTGTCGACCGCCAGAGCAGCCTCGATGACATACCCGGCGGAGAACTCAAGTGCCCGTTCGCTTCCGAACCACCACCAGACCAACCCGTTGAACGCCATGGCACACCCAAGGCACACCCCGCTCCAAATGGCTGCCTTCCTTACAGATACCGTCTGAGCTCCTCTGTTGAATAGGCCAAGGTCGGCAGCGAGCATCGCCAAGACAAATGCAATGAAGCCCCCCCAAAGGATTGGGCTTCCGATCGTTTCGGTTTCCATGGATTGCCTTTCGAGCCGCGCAAATCCAAGATGGGTAGACGCGACCGCACAGGATTGACTTCTAGGATCCGGGTTCATGTCCCGGTGAGGCGCCACCGGTCGTCCGAAAATAGACCGACCGAGGCGAGCCGCGTATCGGCACTGCCGGACCGGACCGCAGTCACAACCCGAACGCCGACCGATGAGGCAAACCTAGAGACAGTCATCCCTCGGCGAGTCAGGGCGAAAGTTTCCTTCGCCAGACACTGACCACACTCGCGCCAGAAGGGTCCGGCGTCGGACACAGGCAGACCACCCGTCATGGGCACGGTGCGCGCCAAGCGGGATAGCGGAAGGGATCAAGAACTCGTTCGCAACACCATGTTGCGTAATCGCACATTCCACATACGCATGATACCGGGTTTCCAGGGTCAACCGGTTCGCGGAAACCTTCTCCAATGTGACAGGACCGTACCACGGGAACGACCGGGTTACACTCGATGCATGGCACCCGAATATGGCCGGACGTTGGTCTTGATCGGGACCGCCATTGCGCTGGTGGGCTTGCTCCTCTGGTTCGGTCCCCGCATTCCGTTCTTTGGCCGATTGCCGGGTGACATCGCGGTTGAGCGTGAGAACCTATCGCTCTATGCTCCCGTCACATCAATGATCGTGATCAGCGTGGTTCTCACCATCATCGTCAACCTCCTGGGACTGATCCGACGCTAAACAGGCGCCATGAACGGGGCCTCTCAAACAGTTCGGGATATGATCTCCCTCCATGAGCTATCCGCAAGACTTGCCGATCATCACCGCATCAGTGCCACTGCTTGACCCACCCGCGTGGGCTGTCCTTCAGCGCCACCTATTCGCCACCCTTGACGCCTCGGTACGGCCGTTCCTGGACCGGTATGTCAACCCGGATGGCACCTTGATCTGGGGTGACACGCTTCCCGGACGCGACGGTGCCGACGACTTCTATGAAAGTTCCTACAACTGGCCCCTCCTCTACCTGCTAGGTGGGGGAGACCATCTCCTTCCATTGTCAATACGTCAGTGGGAAGCCATCACGCGGCAGGTCAGCGAATTCAAGCCAGTGCCCCAGGTTGTCAATGAATATGAGCGTGGGTACGACTGGTTCCACCAGGGTGAAAGCAACCTCTATTTCTACTTTCTGTGCCAGGCCGACCCGACACGCCGTGAACATCGCGAACGTGCCGAACGATTTGCCGGCCTCTATCTCAATGACGACCCAAACGCCCCGAATTACGACGCCACCCATCGGATTATTCGTGCGGCGCACAACGGCAGCCTCGGTCCGCGGTGGGGTTTCACCGATGATCCGGAACCCACGTATAACTGGGGGCCGGCGATGCGCCGCTATGGCCTGCCGTTCAACAATGTGCCGGGGATCTCCCACTACGACGACCTTGAGGACCCGGCCCTCGCGAGACGCATGGGGGATGCCATGCAGGAGCGAATGGGACGGGGTGATGTCGCTGGAAACATGTGCGCGACGGGCCTTGTCGCCAATGCCGCGATTCTTTCGGGCGACAGCCGCTACCGCGACTGGGTAATCGAGTACACCGAAGCGTGGGCGTCACGCGCCGCAGCGAACAACGGGATCATTCCCGACAACGTTGGCCTGTCGGGCCAGGTTGGCGAATACGTTGGTGGGCGCTGGTACGGCGGCCTCTACGGATGGACGTGGCCCCATGGTTTCTACAGCGTCGGGATGTCTGCACTCGTCGCCTCATCGAGCGCGGCGCTTCTGACGGGCGACATGGGCCACCTCGACTTGGCACGCAACCAGATAGACCGAACCTTTGAACTCGGATCAGTCCGCGATTACGACGAGTCGGCGATGACCATCCCTGAACATTGGGTCGGTCAGCGCGTCGGGCTGAAGGCCGCTGGAAAGACCCAATCTTTCTTGGTGCCACACCGTCACGACGACAACGGATGGTTCGACTACCAACCCCTCGCCGCCATGTACCCGACGGCATTGTGGGCGACTTCAATGGCCAGACACGACTGGGACCGGATTGAACGCCTGCGGATCGTCGAGAACTATGACTGGAACCTGGTCGTGCCTTTCCGGTCGAAGGAAGACGCTGGCCACGAACCCCCGTGGGTACGTTTCCTTGCAGGTGCGAACCCGACCTATCCCGAGCAGATCCTGCGTGAATCCCTTGCGATGGTGCACTGGCGCCTCGATCGCATCCGCAACGACCGGGCCGACCTGGCCAAGGTCAACATCCATCATTGGCAACAGCACAATCCAGTTATCACCGAGGCGCTTGTTCAACTCACTCTGGGCGCGCCGTCCCCGGTTTACAACGGAGGCCTCCTACACGCACCTATCCGGCACTTCGACGCCAAGCGACGTCGACCGGGTCTCCCAGAAGACGTCGCCGCCCTAGTGACTAGCGCAGACGAAGACGAAATCACGGTCGAATTGATCAATTTGAACCCTGTCGAAACCCGGGAAATGATTCTGCAGGCGGGCGGGTTCTCTGAACACCGCTTCGAAACCGCCCACGCCACGCACTCCGAATGGTCGGAATCGTATCCGGGTGCGCCGATGTCATCCCCGATTGCGCCTGGCGTGTCAGAAGCGGCACATCGGGTGAACGGCACCCATGTCGGCGTGAGACTCCCGCCATCCACTCGAGTTACCATTCGCTTGCGGATGTCACGTTATGTCAACCGTCCGACCTATGACTTGCCAGCAATGGGCGGGTAAACCTAGCTACGCAAGCGCAAACCCGATGTCATCGCAATCGTCAGGATCATCGGGCGAAGCTGAACGCCGACAGGTGACGGTACTCCGTTGGTATAAACACGTGTGCCACTCTCGACGCGTGGGTTCTCCTGATTGATGCAAGTCGCCCAAACCGCGCCGAACTTCAGGCGTCCCTACGTCACTCCGACCGGTTGGCGCCGCCAGATGAAATTCCATCTCATCGGACGGAACCTTGTCTGGTTCACCATGACACTGCCGGCACTGATCTGGATCATCGTCTTCAAGTATCTGACACTCGCGGGCGTCTGGATTGCATTCATTGACTACAAGGTCAGGACAGGTCTCTTCGCAAGCCAGTTCGTCGGACTGAAGAACTTCGAATTCCTGTTCTCTACTGACACCGCCATGAGGGCAACAAGGAACACAATCCTTCTCAACGCAATGTTCATCAGCGTCGGGTTGGTCGTGTCCCTTTCGGTCGCGTGGTTGCTGTTCGAAATCTACGCAAGCCGATTTACACGCTATTACCAAACCTTGATCTTGTTGCCACGGTTCATCTCGTGGGTCGTCGTTTCATACTTCGTCTACGCGCTTTTGGCAGCCGACACTGGCGTTGTGAATAGCGTGCTCAAGCAGGTTGGCATCGCGCCCTTGTCCTGGTACCGGACGACCGAACCATGGCCGTTCATTCTTCTGGCGGTCAGCCTTTGGCACGGGGTTGGACTAAGCAGCCTGATCTACCTCTCGGGCATGATCGCCATCGACACGCAGTTGTATGAAGCGGCCCGAATCGATGGCGCCAGCCGATGGCAGCAGTTCAGGTACATAACCTTCCCAATCCTTCTACCGCTCGTGATCATCAACATGCTTCTCGCCCTTGCGTACGTCCTGAACGCAGACTTCGGTCTCTTCTTCCAGGTAACGCGGGACCAGCAGCTGCTTTATCCGGTCACCGATGTTTTGGATACGTACATCTATCGGTCGCTGATCGTCACCAAGACAATTTCCATGGCGGGTGCGGCGCAGTTCTATCAGTCATTCGTGGGCTTCATACTGGTGATCGTCGCGAACGCCGTCGTGAGGCGGATCGAACGATCACGCAACGAGTCGCTCGCCCTGTTCTGATGTTGACTGGAAAATGACCGTGGCCAGCCGTGCAGACACCTTCACCGGCTTTCGCATGCCAAGCCGTCGGAGGTTCGACGCTGCAACCGTCGTTGTCCACATCGCCGTTGCCGGCCTTGCGATGCTTTGCCTGTTCCCGCTGCTTCTTGTTCTGGCCTCATCGTTCACTGACGAGATTGCGCTTGCACGCAACGGCTACTCGATCATCCCGTCGAAGTTCAGCGTCGAGGCTTACGTCGCCATCTTCAACAAGCCAGCGGTCATCCTGCGCGCCTATGCCGTGACCACTGGAATCACACTCGTCGGAACCGTTCTCGGCGTATCCATGATCGCCCTGCTTGCGTATCCGTTGTCACGTCGAGACTTCATCTTGCGGACACCGATCTCGTTCATGGTGTTTTTTACCATGCTTTTCAACGGTGGTCTGGTCCCATATTACATTCTCATGACCCAATATCTCAATGTCCAGAATACAATCCTCGCGCTCCTCCTCCCTCACCTGGTCGGTGCGTATTACGTCCTGATCCTTCGAACCTACTTTTCGGGTTTGCCTGACGAGCTGTTCGAGGCGGCCCGGGTTGACGGGGCAGGCGAATGGACGATCTTCTGGCAGATTGCCGTGCCCCTCGCGAGGCCTGCACTCGCCACCATCGCCCTGTTCATCGCGCTCAACTACTGGAATGATTGGACCACCGCACTCTACTTCATTCGGTCACCTGACCTGTACCCATTGCAATACTTGCTCTACATCATCCAGAGCAATGCGCAGGCAATGGCGCTTCAGGAACAAGTGGGCCAGATTGGCACCCAGAAACTGCCGACCGAAACGGCTCGAATGGCGATGGCTGTCCTCGCCACCGGCCCGGCTTCCGTCCTGTTCCTGTTCTTCCAGAAGTACCTAGTCCGCGGGGTCACACTTGGCGCGTTCAAGTAGGCCCTGATCCCGTCAGTTTGCAGCAGGAGGCCATAACTCTCACACACTAGCTAGAAGTGCAACAATCGCTCGGTCGAATGAACAAAGGGGAAACAACCAAATGGCTCGTCTAGGACGTCGGTCACTACTTAGCACCGCTACTCAGGTTGGGGTCGGGGTACTCGCCGGAGTGCAATCACTCGGGACAGGATCAATCGCCCAGGCCTCGTCGCGTACTCCAGCTTCGAGCCCTGTGCTGACCTACATCTACGCCGGAAGCAGTGACCAGAAGGCCCTTCCGGACGTCGAGAAGGCCCTCAGCGCCTTGGCGATGGAGCGAATTTCAGCCACCGTCAAACTCGTCACTTTCGACTGGGGGACCTTTGACCAGAAGATTTCCCTCGCGAACGCCGCCGGCGAGAAGCATGACCTCTACTACACTGCTCCCTGGATCAACAATTACTACACCAATATCCGTCAGGAGTATCTCCTCAAGTTGGAGAAGCTCCTCCCCGACCTCGCCCCAATCCTTTGGGGAAGCATGACGCCGGAAACGTGGGATGCCGCCAGGGTTGGGGGCAGCATCTACGGCGCGATCAACCAGCAGATTTTCGTCAAGCCGTTCGGACCGTACATCCGTGCCGACGTTGCGAAGGACGCGGGGGTTGAAGACGCATTCCGAGCGCTGAGAAGCTACGACGACATCGGCCCGATCATGGCCGAGGTGAAGAAGTACATCGATTCGAAGAAGGGCGGCTTCCAGTACGTGACCGTCGCGCCAAACATCAACGCGACGGAAACATTTGGCTACGACGTTGTCGACAGTGGCCTTGTTGTCAAGAGCACCGACACCGCGGGCCGGGTCGGCCTTTACTCAGACACCTTGGAATATTCGCGGGC
>DDYL01000172.1:26207-26803 GCA_002347925.1 Chloroflexi bacterium UBA2235
GGTGATGCCGAGATCAAGGCGCGTTGGGGACATGACGTCATCTCGGTCGCCATCGCCGAACCACTACTCACGACCGCCGGTTCAACTGCGACCATGACTGGCGTCAACTCCCTCTCCCCGAACCCGGAAGCTGCGGTCAAGTTCCTTGAACTCCTCAACAGCGATGTCAAGTTCTACAACACCCTTTGCAAAGGCATCGAGGGCGTTCACTGGGAATGGGATGACAAGGCAAGCCTGCTTATCCGTCCTGCAGCTGGCAAGGCAAGTTACGCCGACACAGGCTATAACCCGAACACCGACTGGCAATTTGGGAACGTGTTCAATTCGTACTACACTGCCAGGTCTCAGGTCGGTGCTTGGCCGGCGACAGCCGATCTCAATCGAAATGCCCGGCCGTCGCCCCTCCTTGGGTTCACCTTCGATGGCAAGGGCGTCGACACCGAGCGCGCGGCGTGCGCCGCAGTCGCTAAAGAGTTCGGCGAACCGCTAACTTTCGGCATCGTGGACCCAATGACGCAGATCCCGGCGCTTAACAAGGCGCTTCAGGAAGCCGGAATTGACCGGGTCCGTGCCGAGATGCAGAAGCAGATTGATGT
>DDYL01000169.1:0-8022 GCA_002347925.1 Chloroflexi bacterium UBA2235
GCAAACAAGCTGACCGCCGCGCTTCAGGCCAAGCAGGCACCGGACATGGCCGTGCTTTCCGACGTCTGGTGGTACAAGTTCTACTTGAACAAGGCCATCCAGCCGATGGATGACCTCATGAAGGCCGAGAAGGTCGACACCAAGGACTACGTTGACTCACTGTTCAACGAGTACGTCCAGGCCGGCAAGAGCTACGCACTGCCGTTCGCCCGCAGCACACCGCTCTTCTACTACAACAAGGATGCCTACAAGAAGGCCGGCCTCCCCGACCGCGCCCCGAAGACCTGGGATGAGTTCGTCAAGGACTTCGCGCCGAAACTCAAGGGCGCGATCGATCCCAAGCAGTTCGTCTTCGCCAACGGTGGTTACTCCGCCTGGATCTTCCAGGGTGTGATCTGGCAGTTCGGTGGCGCGTACTCAGACAAGGACTTCAAGATGACCATCGGGGAACCGAAGGGCGTCCAAGCCGGTGAGTTCTACCGAGACAGCATCAAGGCCGGTTGGTCCCAGTCAGTCAAGAACGACACCGACGAGTTCAAGCAGATGAACGCGGTCAACATCATCAACTCGACCGGAAGCCTGGTCGGCATCCTCGACGCCGCCAAGGGCAAGTTCGAGGTCGGAACAGGTTTCCTTCCCGAAGGTCCCGCCGGCTTCGGATGCCCGACCGGTGGCGCCGGTGTAGCCATCCTGTCAGGCCTGGCCAAGGAGAAGCAGGCCGCTTCCATGCAGTACATCGCCTTTGCGACCAGCCCGAAAGTTCAGGCTTCTTGGTCGCAGCAGACCGGCTACATGCCAGTCCGCAAGACGGCAATCGACAGCAAGGAGATGCAGGACTTCGTCAAGACCAACCCGAACTTCAAGACCGCCCTCGACCAGTTGCCAAAGACCAAGTTCCAGGATAGCGCCCGTGTCTTCGTGCCAAACGGGGACCAGATCCTCGCTAAGGGTCTCGAACGGATCCTCGTCAACCAGGAAGCGCCGTCGACAGTCTTCAAGGAAGTTGCCGAAACGTTGACCAAGGAAGCTGAACCGGTCATCAAGGCCCGCAAGGCCCTCGGCGCGTAAGGCTTTCACTCCCGGGCTGCCAAGTCGCGACGCCCTACAGCGACGTGCTTTTGGCACACCGGACACTCGCACGGCGTGATGGTTCGTCCTGCGTGGGCGCACCGCCACGCCGTTGCTATACTAAGCGTGCTTGCCGAGGTGGCGGAACTGGCAGACGCGCTAGGTTGAGGGCCTAGTGGGGTATCCACTCCTCGTATGGGTTCAAGTCCCATCCTCGGCACCATTACACACACTGGTCCACGCTAAGGGATGATCGGAACGGGCGGTTAGCTCAGCTGGTAGAGCACGGCGTTTACACCGCCGGTGTCGGGGGTTCGAGCCCCTCACCGCCCACCCGGCGTTGCTTGCTGGCCGTTCCACACCTCTCGCGTGCCACCTTGGCGTTCTGGCCTGCCGAGATAGCTCAGTTGGTAGAGCATGCGACTGAAAATCGCAGTGTCGACAGTTCAATTCTGTCTCTCGGCACCATCTCCTGCATTATTCTCTCTGCAGAGACGGGTCTCACAGACCCGTTGACGCACCCGGATGGCTTCGGCGCGTTCGCGTATGGTGGCCACGGCGTGCCCACTTGCCTGCATTGGGCGCTTCCCGAGTCTAGACCTAGACGGCCCGCAGGTGACTGCAAAGTTCGCCGGGTGCATGGTTGACCGCAGGACCATGGATGGCCCCACCGGCAGAGCGCCGTTCGCCACCCGTCGGAACTGAAATCGTCGTAGGTAGGTCGACCTCGACGCGTAAGACAAGGCGACAGTCAACGCATCTCACCACGGTGACCGCGTCATGCGGCACGAAGTCTGAGAATCCGACGCCCGTATCATCGTGTGAGACCAAAGCCTCGACCCGACCGACACAACTTGGGCAAAACACGTGCGAAGACCCGGCAGCGCTTGCAAGTACGGTCCCCATCAACCGGGTAACGCTTCGGCACAACGGTAGTTGCAAGCCCGTTGCCTTGGAACGACAACATGACCCGATCGTTCGCGGATTTTGTCGGGAATGACGCCGCCGTCACCCAGATGCGGAATGCGTACGCGCGTGGACAAGGTACGCACGCATACCTCATCACTGGCCCTGCCCAGATCGGCAAGCGCACCCTTGCCGTTGCGTTCGCCGCGCAGGTGGTCTGCAACGGGCCGCCGCCTGAAGCGCCGTGCGGCGCGTGTCCGTCCTGCCATGCCTCGGGCCGTAACGGGCATCCGGACATCCATCTTGTGGAACGTCGCGATGAAAAGCGGACCATCCTGACGGAGCAGGCTCAGGAAGTGATCCACCAATCAAGCCTGCACCCGTACCTGTCGACCCGCAAGGTCTTCATTGTGCGCGAGGCATCAATCCTTGAAAACGAGGCCGCCAATCGGCTTCTCAAGACCATTGAGGAGCCTCCACCGGACACCGTGATCATCCTGACCACGAACGACGCCGACCAGGTCCTGCCAACAATCCGTTCGCGATGTCGCGAGGTTGGGTTGCGGACCGTGCCCCTTGCGACCGTCGCGAAGGGCCTGATTGACCGGGGCGTCGATGGCGACCAAGCCGATCTCCTTGCACGCCTGTCAGGGGGAAGACCTGGGTGGGCCATCTCGACGTCCGACAATCCCGCACAACTCACCCGTCGCGATGACCACCTGACGCTCCTCGAGACGATCCTCGAAACACGTCGGGCGAGGCGGCTTGCCCTCGCAGACCGCCTGGAGGACAGTCGTCAGGTGGCACGCACCCGTGAACGAATGGCCGCCGCGTTCGAGGATTGGGTCACTTGGTGGCGCGACGCCCTGGTTTGCCATGCAGGATGCCCTGAACTCATCACGAATATCGATCGTGAAGGGGCGTTGAGGCAGGCTTCAGGCCGACTTGACGCCCCCCAAATCATCGCCGCACTCACCCGAACCCGCGAGGCGTGGGCACACATCGATGCGAACGTCAATCCCCGTCTCGCCATCGAGGGGCTATTCCTCGACCTGCCAGACCTCACCTGACCACCGGTGACCGGTTGCTAGACTATCCTCACTCCGACCATCGGGTCGGGAACAGGAGTTCACGCACCGCATATGCCGACCTACGAGTACGTCTGCACCGCTTGCACCCATCGTTTCGAACTCGTGCAGAAGTTTTCCGACGATCCCATAACCGAATGTCCCGAGTGCTCCGGCAAGGTGCGCAAGGTCTACTTCGCCGCCGGTGTTGTCTTCAAGGGTTCAGGTTGGTACATCAACGACAGTCGCCCTTCGGCACCGTCCGAGACTACGCCTGCGCCCACGCCTGCAGCCACTCCGGCCCCGGCAACCGAGACGAAGTCAGATACCGCTGCTCCGGCAAGCGCTCCTGCGGCCGCCCCCGCGTCACCGGCGCCAACCAGTACGGGAACCGCAGCCACCTCATCGTCTTCGCCGGTCTCGGCGTAGCCGGCCCACAGACCATCATGCGCGCCGTTATCCAACGTGTCCGCGGTGCGCTTGTGGAGGTTGCCGGGGAACGTGTGGGGGAAATCGGTCGTGGCCTTGCGGTTCTCATCGGAGTGACCCATGAGGACAGCGAGGATGACGCNNGAATGAACCGTTCACTCGTCGACACCGGTGAAGCGGCCCTCATCGTCTCCCAGTTCACACTCTTCGCCGACACAAGGAGTGGCAGACGTCCCGGGTTCACCGGGGCGGCGCTCCCGTCGGTCGCGGAACCGCTCGTCACGTCCGTCATCATCTCGTTACGATCCCTTGGCATACCCGTTGCCACCGGGAGGTTCGGTGCAGACATGACGATCAATCTCGTCGCCGACGGCCCAGTCACGATCCTGCTAGACAGTGCGGAGCGTCCCGGTAAGGATGGACTCCGCGGGGCTCCGCTTGGTGCCGGAAAGGATGCCCGTGGAACGGCGACCGCTTGAACGCGTCCGAGGCACTCAGGACCACCAAACCCGTCAGGCATCGAGCCTGGATGCCATGCGCACCAAGTGCGAATCCGCATTTGGGCTTCACGGCTTCCGCCGCGTTGATGTGCCGGTTCTCGAACCTGCCGAACTTCACCTCAGGAAGTCAGGCCTCGAAATCATCTCGAAGCTCTACTCCTTCCACGACCTTGGTGGCCGCCGGATCTGCCTCCGTCCCGAATTGACCGCGAGCATTGTGCGGGCAGCAATTGCCCAACCGTCACCGCGTCTGCCAGACAAGATGTTCGCAACCGGCCCGGTGTTCCGTTACGAACGACCCTCTCGAGGCAGGTTTAGGCAGTTCATGCAGACCGGGGTCGAAGTCCTCGGTGCCGAAGGTGTCCTTGCGGACGCGGAAATCATCGCCTTGGCAGCAACGACCCTGGACAGCATCGGGATCACCAAGTACACCGTAACCATCGGTAATGTCGGAATTTTGGGTGAACTGCTGACCCATCTTGGCCTCACCGGTCGTCGAAGGGCCCTGTTGCTCGAAAGCCTTGAGGACGCCAGGCGTCACGGTATCGAGGCCGTCCGGACCAGGTTCGCCTCGCTCGACCCGGACGTCATCCACCCGGACGAGACCAGCCAAATCCGCGGGAACGCCGTCACATCAGACCGTTCTTCCGCATCCGAGGACGCGCTTGCCCGTCTGGTTGCCCAGACCAGCGCAGGCGACCTGGGTCGTCGAACACTTGAAGATGTGACCACCCGCCTTGCGGCACGCATGCACGCAGACACGGCACGTGCGGCGGTGGACCGGGCGCTCGCCTTCATCGACGAACTGGGGGCCGTTCGCGGGGATCCCGATACCGCCCTGGATGCGGCCCGTGCACTCCTCCTGACCCACGGACTCGACCCGAAGCCGTTGGATCAACTCTCTGAAACAATCACCCTTCTCGACGCGTTCGGTGTACGGCGCGAACGCGTTCAGATTGACCTCGGACTGAGCCGCGGATTGCAGTACTACACCGGAATGGTCTTTGAAGTGGACCATGAGGCCTTAGGTGCTGAGAAGCAACTGTGCGGGGGCGGACGATATGACGACCTCTACCGCGTCCTCGGCGGGCGGCAATCAGTCACCGCAATTGGGTTCGCGTTCGGCCTGGAACGGTTGGTTCTGGCCAAAGATGCCGAAACGGGCGACGGCAACGGCGACCAAGTCCCGGATGCGGTTTTTGTCGTTCCATCCAACCCCGGCGACGCGGTAATTGCCGCCCGCGCGGCGACTGCGCTCCGGCAAAAGGGGGTCACCACCACGCTTGACACGAGTGGGCGCGCCGCCCGTGGCGCGGTTGCATTCGCCGCCAGAGAGGGTTTCGCCTATCTCGCAATGGTGTCACGCGAGGATCCTCCCGGCACCCTTCGCCTACGCCCTATCACACCGGATGGCGTACCGGCCGATGACACCAGCGCCGTGCCCGATGGGCCAATCCCGATCACATCGGCCCTCGAATGGTTTCGGGAGAACCCGACCGTGAGTTCCGGCGGCACTGGCCTGCCTAGGTCCACGAACCGCGCGGAAAACGGCACGGAGGCACGGTCATGACAAGCACGGAACACACAATCCTGCGGATGGGCGTGCCGTCGGGACGGCGCATCGAACCAGCCGCGCTCTCCTTCCTCGAGGGGTGCGGCCTCCGTGTCCGCAAGGAGAGCGAGAGGCAGCTTTCGGCAGGCATCGCGGGACTACCCGGGGTCATCGTCTTTCTGCAAAGGGCGCGCGATATCGTCACCCAGGTCACCGATGGAGACCTTGACATTGGTCTCACCGGGGTCGACTTCGTTTCCGAGTTCGGAATCGAAGGTGACGATCTTGTGGTCCTTGATCCCAATCTCGGTTTTTCTTCGGGTGACCTCGTGGTCGCCGTCCCGGACGGATGGATCGATGTCACCTCAATGGTCGACCTCGCGGATGTTGCGGTGACCCTTCGCGAAAGGGGACAACTCCTTCGCGTCGCCACCAGCTACCCGCGCCTCGCACAGCGCTTCCTGTACGAGAAGGGGATCACCCACTTCACCATCATTGCGATGGACGGCGGCGTGGAGGCAGCACCCGGTGCCGGGTTCGCTGATGTGATCGTGGAACTCACGGTATCCGGTGTCTCCCTCAAGGAGAACCGCCTGAAAGTCCTGAGGCATGCCGTGGTCATGAAGACCCAAGCCTGTCTCATTGGCAATCGGCGTTCGCTCACCACCCATCCGGCCAAGCGCGAACTAGCCAGACGAATCCTCGAACTGATCGAAGCTCGCGGGCGCGCCCAAGGCTTCTATTCGGTCACCGCAAACCTGCGCGCGACAACCGAGACCGAAGTAGCGGAAAAGCTCCTTGGTTCGCCGGCGACCCGTGGCCGGACCGGGCCCACAATTGCCCGGGTATTCAGCGCCTCCGAAGGGCCTGACGGCGGCCATTGGTTCGCCGCCACGATCATCGTGCCGTCACGAGACCTCCAGGCTGCCGTTGATCATCTTCGTGCGGCCGGCGGATCGGGCATCTCGGTCCTGCAACTTCGGTACCTGTTCGATGAGCAGTCGCACCGCGTTCTCGAACTCAACCGCGAACTCGGCGTCTGAGCCTAGGTTCTACCGTCGCGACATCGCGTGCAACCCATCAGCCGACCATCTGGAACGACCACAACAAGATGACGAACGAGACCATCCTGCGCATCGCGCACGTCGGGACACCGGAAGCGGAGGCAATCCTCCACCGCGTACCAATCGACGAACTCACACCCGACGACGCGGTGTCTGCACGTACCGAGGTTGTCTTCGGCATCCCACTCAGCCCGGAAGCGTTTGTGGAACGCGTTCGCCTCGAGGTGCGCGCGCGCGGTGATGACGCACTCCGCGAGATCGGCGCGCGCCTGGGGGAGACGGTCACCGGGTCATTTGAAACGTCACGTGAGGAGATCGAAGCCGCCTACCAGCACGTTTCGGCGCAATTCGTCGCCGACCTCAGGGTTGCAGCCGATCGTATCGAACGGTTTCACCGGCAACAGCCTCACGGATCCTGGCTCGATTTCGGCGAAGGACTTGGCCAGGTCGTGCGTCCACTCGACCGCGTCGGCCTCTACGCACCGTCCGGACGTGGCGCCTACCCATCTTCCGTCCTGATGGCTGCCGTTCCAGCCCGCGTTGCCGGGGTGCAGGAAGTTGTCCTCTGCACCGCTCCGGATGCAAACGGAAGACAGCGTCCGGAGATGCTCGTTGCCGCGGACATCGCAGGCGTCCATCGTGTCTTCAAACTGGGCGGCGCGCAGGCAATATGCGCGATGGCGTACGGCACTCAGTCCGTACCGAAGGTCGACAAGATCCTCGGTCCGGGAAACCTCTTCGTCGTCCTCGCCAAACGTCGTGTCTACGGCGCCGTTGACATCGACCAACTTCCCGGGCCAACCGAAACCCTCGTGGTGGCCGATGGAACCGCCGACGCCGAGGAGGTTGCATCCGACCTCCTCGCCCAGGCCGAACATGACCCTCTGGCAACCTCGGTCCTCATCACGACGAGCATGGAACTCGCAACGGCAGTCGCCGACGCCGTGCGGCGCCAACTGGAAACCCTGCCGACCGCAGCGGTTGCCAGAGAGTCCCTCACCCATCGGGGTGGGGCCATCGTGACTTCATCGGTGGCAGAGGCGATTGCCTTGGCGAACACCTTCGCACCGGAACACCTGTGCCTCCTCGTGGAAGACCCGTGGACTTGGGTTGGCGAAGTTCGTCACGCCGGTGGAATATTCGTCGGAAGTCACTCTCCCGAGGCAGCCGGAGACTATGTCGCCGGTCCCAGCCACATCATGCCAACCGGCCAGACTGCGCGATTCGCCTCACCATTGTCCGTTGCTGACTTCATCAAGATCATCAGCGTTATCGGCCTGTCACCACGTCGCCTCGCCGAAATCGGCCCGGTTGCGGCTCGCCTCGCCCGTGCCGAAGGGTTCGAGGCACACGCTCGAGCTGTCGAGATACGCCTGAAGGACAAGGTCTAGCACCCTTCGCCTGACCGAGGGCGACGCGATTTCGATGCCACAAGG
>DDYL01000169.1:8037-26503 GCA_002347925.1 Chloroflexi bacterium UBA2235
CCGGCATGCGCGTCCGTTTCCCTATCGGCTGAACAGGATGTTCAGGATGTCACCATCCAGGACGGTATAGTTCCGCCCTTCCTGACGAAGCATTCCGCGCTTTCGCGCCTCGGCCATGCTTCCAGTCGAGATGAGGTCGTCGTATGCCACCACCTCGGCACGGATGAACCCCTTCTCCAAGTCGGAATGGATCACTCCGGCAGCTCCCGGTGCCTTCTCGCCACGGACAATCGGCCATGCACGAACCTCGTCCTCACCCGCCGTGAGGAACGAGATCAACCCGGTCAGGTCATAGCTTTGGCGAATGACCGATCCCGCGGCGAGCTCAACCAGACCGAGGTCGGCCATGAAGGTGGCGGCATCCTCTCCATCAAGCTGCGCCAACTCCATCTCCAGCTTGGCACAGAGGGACGCAACTGCCGTCATCGGGTACGAATACGCGGCGCGCACGCCTTCCTCGATGGCCGTACGGTCCCCTAACTGGTCTTCACCAACATTCACCAGCACAAGCACCGGCTTCAGGGTCAGGAACTGGAACCCCCTGATATCGCGTAACTGGTCCGGAGACAGCTCATGTGCGCGTAGCGGTTGCCCCTCCTCAAGGGACTTCTGGAACTCCTCGAAAAGCGCAATCTCCGCCTCGATCGGGGCGCGTTCGGCAGTCTTCGTCTTCTTGAGGTCGCTCTCAAGCCTCGTGCGTTTGCGTTCGACCACCGCCAGATCGGCAACCACAAGATCCAGCTGCACCTTTTCAAGGGCCGCGACCGGGTCGATCGGTCCATCATTCGGCACACTCGGGTCAGTGAAGGCCCGAACCACGATCACGAGCGCATCCACGGTCCGGAGTTGCCCAACCCAGGCCACTTCGCTCCGGTCACGCGACCCGAATCCAGCACCGGGGAAGTCAAGGTAATGCACCTCGGCCGGGGTCGTCTTCTTCGGCGAGAACATTTCGGTCAGGCGGTCCAGGCGCGCGTCAGGAACCTTGACGACGGCAACGTGCGTGTCCTGACCGTACCCACCGGCGGCCACCGGCGCTTCACCACCGGTCAGTGCATTGAAGAGCGACGTCTTGCCGCTTTGGGGCAGTCCGATAATCCCGAGGCGCATCCCGACCCCTGTTCTCCACAGTCGCGCCGACAGTGACGCGCCGACGAGAGTCTACCGGTGCCCCCGGTCCCGAGGCATCAGGTCTCGCCGACTGCGGGCGTGCATGAGCATGATCTTGAGGCAATCACAAGCGGAGCCAAAATCAGACAGAGGCTTCGGGGAGGGACCGGCCGGCATACCTTCGGGTCTTCCGTTCAGCGGATGACCTCGAGAACAAGGGGTTCACGGACAATGTCCGTCGCCGACCACGTGAAGGCGGCCATCACTTCGGAAACCAACCCGGCACCCGACCCAAGGGGTTCGCGCGAATGCACAACCCCCAATGACTGGCCCGCCTTCACCCGGTCACCCGCGCGCACGGCCAGGACGATGCCGACCGCCGGGTCGATACATGCCCCCTTCGTGGCCCGACCGGCACCCAGGCGCATCGCCACCTCTCCAATCGCCAATGCGTCAATGCGAGCGACCACACCGTCCTGCGTGGCGACCACTGGCGTTTGCCACGGTGCCGACGGCAATGTCTCTGGATGGTCGATCGCATCGGGAGAACCACCGAGCGATGCCACAAGATCACGCAGGCAACGATGGGCGTCACCGGAGCTGATTGTCGCCTCTAGCCGGGTTCGGGCCTCGGTGATCGTCGAAGCCGCACCCGACACAACCATCACCTCCGCACCCAGGATCACGCACAGGTCCAGCAAGTCGCTCGACCCGCCACCACGGAGAGTCGCGACCGCCTCCTGCACCTCCACGATGTTTCCTATCGCCATCCCCAGCGGCTGATCCATCGACGTGATTACCGCAACGACCGCCAGCCCGGCCGCTGACCCAAGATCGACCATCGCCCTTGACAGATTGCGGGCGCCTTCCAAGGTCTTCATGAACGCACCGCTGCCAACCTTGACGTCAAGGACGACCGCCCGGGCCCCCGTGGCAATCTTCTTGCTCATCACGCTACTCGCGATCAGCGGGATCGATTCGACCGTGCCAGTGACATCGCGCAGTGCGTACAGGCGACCATCCCCGGGCGCAAGATCTGGGGATTGAGCCGAAACCGCTATGCCTCGCGTCCGGACCGCTGCGGCAAAATCGGAAATACCCAGTTCGGTATTGACCCCGGGAATCGCTTCCAACTTGTCAATCGTGCCACCGGTATGCCCGAGTCCTCGCCCCGACATCTTGGCAACTGCACATCCCGCAGCGGCAAGCATGGGCACAAGCACGAGCGTGGTCTTGTCTCCAACGCCGCCCGTGGAATGCTTGTCCACCACAGGCACCGTCAAATCACTGAAAGAGAGTTGCTGGCCACTTTCAACCAGCGCGCGGGTGAGTTCCGCAGTCTCCACTGCATCAAGGCCTCGCCAGCAGACGGCCATCAGCCACGCAGACATCTGGTAATCCGGGATGTCATTCCGCAGATACCCTGCGACAAGCGACGCAATCTCGCCGTGTCCGTGCCGCAGCCCGGTGCGCTTCTTGTTGATCAGGTCGACGGCACGCATTCCAAACACCTCCAGGGCATTGCAAACCCTCGCCCGCCTCCACCTCCCCACTGCCTCGCGATGCGCGGACCGGGATTCGGGGCAATATCTTGGGTAGGAACGTCTCGGGATCCCAAGTGAGATTGATGATAGTGAGGAACGAGCATATAAATAAGGGGGCGATGGGGTGGTGTGGTAGGGGCGGTGGTTCTGTCAACGCCCGCCGTCGACAACCGACCCGTTGTGCCCGTGATCACATCACTCATCGGTCTAGCATCCGCCTCGCGACGGGAAGCCACGCACTCAGGTCGGATGCACGGAGACCCGCGCTTCCATGTTGGGCGCGCCATGCCTCTCCAGCGAGCGCATGCAGGGTCATCCCGGCAACTGCGCTCTCCCATGGCGAAGCACCCTGTGCCGCCAATGAGGCAACGACGCCAGCCAGCACGTCCCCGCTTCCTGCCGTCGCCAGCACCGCATTTGCGTACGCGCCGACCGCAACGGTCCCACTTGGAGACGCCACGACACTTGGGGAGCCCTTGAGAACCACCACGACACCCCAGCGCATCGCGGATTCCCGGGCGATCCCAACAGGGTCTCGGACCACGGTCTCGACGGTCAGGCCGGTCAGCCGTGCCATCTCAGCCACATGTGGGGTAAACACGAAAGAACAACCTCGTCCAGCCCCAGAACTTGCCGGCCCCGAGTAAATCGGCCAGCGATCAGGTGCCACAGGTGAGATTGCATTCAGTGCGTCCGCGTCCACGACGACAGTCAGGGGTCGTTCGTGTGTCCCGATACGGGCCAACAGTTCCCGGACCGCGGTCACCGTTGCCTGATCAGTGCCGAGACCCGGCCCGATCACCATTCCCCGGCAACGTTCCACGCACGCAAGCACGTCCGCTATGTGTGTCGCCGTCAACACTCCCGAGGGCGTCCCGTCGTCTGCAAGCGGCAGGACAACCGCCTCGACCGGAGGCACCACGCCCACGCTCTTGCCGGCACTCGCAATCGTCACGAGGCCACCCCCGGCCCCGATAGCTCCCAAGCCCGCCAATACTGGAGCGCCTGGATACCTTCCCGAACCGCCCAGGATCAGCACCCGGCCAAATGTCCCCTTGTGTGACCTGTCTGGCCTCGCGGGCAACAGGTGCGCAACCTGGGCGGGCATCGCCCTCCACGTTCCACCATCGTCGGCAAATGTGCGACCCAGCTCAAGGAGGACACCGCCCGGGATCCCGATTTCGAGTTCCACGACCCGTCCTGCCTTCGCCGCACCGTCGCCAATCACCGTGCCCACCTTGGCTGGTCCGGTGGCGAAAGTGTGCGTCGCCTGGAACGCAACCGGATCGGCGGCTCCCGTATCCGCATCAACTCCCGATGGGACGTCAATCGCGATCCGGAACTGTCCCGCCTGTGCCCGGAACCTGTCGCATACCTCCAGAATGGCGCGCACCGCACCACGTGCCAGACCGGAAGCGCCGATGCCCAGCAGACCATCAAGCACCATGTCCGATGCGCCAAGCCAATCTGCAAGGCGGTTCGGGATTATTTCCGGATCGTCCGCCAAAGCGACTTCGACGAGGCCCGTCAAGTCTGGATCATTGATCCATGCCAGATGTGGATCGCCAGCGCGCGACTGCGTCAGGCACAGGCGCACACCCCATCCACAAGAACGCGCCAGATGACTACACGCAACCAACGCATCTGCACCATTGTTGCCCTTGCCAATCAGGGCCAGAACCGTCCGGCCGCGTGCACCACCCGTCAGACGTTCTGCACTGCGTGCGATCGCCAACCCGGCGTGTTCCAGCAATCGGCCCGGTGGCACACCGGCACGCCCTGAGGCAGCCTCCAACGCACGCATCGCTGTCGATGTGACGAGTCGCACACGCTGCCTCTACGATTCCGCCCGGTCGGCGCCCTGGGCCACAACCATTGCGATCGCCATGTCACGCGAGTGCGACAACGATATTTCGAACGCGGTCAACCCCAGTTCCGTGGCTCGCGCCTTGGCACGGTTGTGGAGGACGACCAGTGGTTTGCCTCGCGGGTCCGGAACCACCTCAATGTCACGCCAAGCCATGCCGACAATCCCGGTCCCGAGCGCCTTGCTGACCGCCTCTTTCGCTGCAAACCGCACCGCGAGTTCGGGTACCCGACCGCGACAATAGGCACGTTCAGCGTCGGTAAAGACCCGCGTCAGGAACCGGTCACCCCAGCGGCCGATCACTGCTGCTACTCGGTCAATCTCCACAAGGTCCACGCCGCAGGAAAGTCTCATGGAGCCCCCATCCGTCAGCTGCCCGGCCGTGGCCAACCCCTCGTGCCGTCCCAACCGGGTGCGCGGCCCCGCATTCGGGGAGACGCCCAGTGATCAATCGGCCCAGATGTGGAAAGCGTTTACTACCGAAGCGTAGTCCCATCCCGAGGCCACAAGCTCGACGCGAATGATGCGCCATGGGCGAGGGGCAATCCCGAGAAGGCTTGTCTCGAAGCGGACCCAGTCAGAAGATGGAAGCAGTTCGGCATCGCGGACGGGGAAGTTATCGTCATTGTGCCGGTAGAAACCCCGGTACCACGTGTGGACCGTGCCCGTGATATCCCGGTAGATCACCCGAAGGATGAGCGGATACTCCGTTCCCTGCCAGCCTCCACCGGAAAGGGAATGGCTGAGGACGCGGACACTGGCCTCCACGTCAACCCGCTCGAAGTCCCATAGATCGACATCGATGTTCTGGGCGATCATCGTCTCGCCGTGTCCCTGACCGCGCCGGGCAAGCGTGATCGTGCCGGCTGTCGGGTGGTACGTCACCTCCCCCGGCGGATCCTGCTCGGAAATGTCGCGTTCGGCCCAGTCAGCCGGCGCATCTCCATCCCGGTCGGCAAAGACTGGATTGATCACGAGATCGCGACGCGAGGGTAGACCGCCTATCGGGGGCCGGTTCGACGTCGCGACCAGCCGCTGACCCGTCAGCGCCGACGCGACCGCGCCATTTGAATACCCGGTCGCCACACCTCGCCGGGTCGTGACTTGAGACTGGTCACCCGAAGCATCTATCGAGTAACTGCCTTCGGTCACATGGACCTGGGTGGACGGCGCACGTAGTTGCACGAATGCTTGCAACGGATCCTCCGCGGGCGCCACTCCAATCCGCGCCCGCCCCTTGACCACCTCGAGGATCAGCGAATACCGGTCCGGTTGGAAACGTCCCTGCTGACTACGGATGATCCGGAAGGTCGAACCGGGAAAGATGAGCGCGGTACTGCCATCAAAGAACTGCATGAATGCACGCGCGTTGACCGCGGTGCGGATGACGTCGCCCTCGTCAAGGTCCTCGTTGGTCTGGGCGACGACCCAGTCGCCGACTCCCTGCCTCTGCACGAACACGACGCTGTCGATGGACCGCATGGTGGCACTGCGCAGCTCAATGGCCCACCCGACGTACCAGGTGCGAACAATGGGGCCACCCACAAGCAAGGTCAGCAAAATCAACCCAGACGCAATGGTGACCCGCCATGCAATGCGCGACGCATCCTGGACCGTTGCGGTGTACGCGCTATATGACTGGACAAACGGCGCATACGCCGAGCGAACAGGACCAGTTGCACTTGCGCCGGAGGATGAACTCGCCTCGACCGGGTCATCAACCGCGGACATTGGCGTAGACGGCGATGCGTCACTGATGGTCATGATGACCGGTCACACCGAGTGCGGCACGATGCTTGCAGGTACTTCGCAAGTCCCTGTCGGCACCATGTCTCCACATCGTCAAGAACGCACTGGTGGCCAAAAGGGGACATGAACTCCCTGACGTGTCCGGCCGGCAGAGGTCTGCCGGACCAAAACCACCACGAGCCGGATTAGCCCGCGCGTTCCTTCTTGCGCTTGGACACTACCTCAACGGCCATCGAGGTTTCACCGACTGATGACCGGACCGCCTTGGTCACGGCATCCTTCTTCGGCTTCTTCTTCTCTTTCTTGCCGGGTGCTCCACTTGGCATCGCATTTCCTCCCGACGACCCGCGTCGTCATCCGATTATAGGTGCGCGCAACAGTGCTGGCGCCGGCACGATGAGCGACGCATCGACCACAACCAATCACCTTGGTTCAAATACGCTTCCATTGCCCCAACCCGGTACGATGTCGTCATCCCGTGCCGGGATGGCGGAACAGGCAGACGCAGCAGACTTAAAATCTGCCGCCTTCGCGGGCGTGCGGGTTCGAACCCCGCTCTCGGCACCCTTTTTCACCCCATTCCTCGCCCCGAAGCGCGAGCGGGCAGACGGGCGCCCATCCCTCTCCCCACGCGCACCAGAGTTTGAACGGATAACCTCGGCGGCTCACGCCCGTTCCCGGCTAATTGACACGTCTACACGACAGCATGTAAGGTTTTCCTGTCGTGACTGGCTCTGTTGCATCCCGAACCCGCGCGATGCGCGAACACCGAGGTATCCCGCAGACTGCCCTCGCCTCGCAACTTGGGATCAGCCGTCAGTCATTGCACGCGATTGAGGCCGGTCGTGCAATCCCCGGGGTCGATGTAGCTGTGCGAATTGCCCATGCCCTCGGCACGACCGTCGAAAACCTGTTCCCAATCGCACTGCCTACCACTACCGTCGATTTCGACGGACCCGCCGGTGCCCGTGCCTCAGGCAGGATGGCGCTGGCACTTCTGGCAGAACGGTGGGTCGCCTACCCGCTCGGTTACGACGCGGCCCACGTCTCTGCAGATGCCGTCGGCACCACCGGTCCCGATGGGCTTCGCCTCGAGCATGTTCGCGACCCGCGCGAAAGTGCGCACAACGTGATCCTGATGGGGTGCGCCACTGGCTTGGGCGTCCTTGCCGACCGCCTGAATGCGACAACCGGCACCGGGCGGTTCATATGGATGGGACGATCAAGTATCTCGTCCCTTCAATCGCTCGCCGCCGAGCGCACGCACGCGGCAGGTGTGCACCTCCTCGACGAAGCGACCGGGATTGCAAACCTTCCCGACATCCGTCAGTCCCGATGTGCGTCACCCGTCACGGTCATCGCACTTGGGGCTTGGGAGGCGGGTTTTGTCACCGCACCCGGAAACCCCCGTGGCATCCGATCCGGCACCGACCTGATCCATGCAGGCATGCGGATCGCGATCCGTGAGGTCGGGTCAGGCGCACGCCGACTGCTGGACCGGGAACTTCGCCCCAGCGGCACACTGTCCACTCTGAACATTGATGGTCCAGCCGCATCGAGCCATCGCGACGTTGCGCATGCCATCGCAATGGGGGCGGCCGATACAGGGGTGGCGACACGCGACGCGGCCGAAGCATCTGGCCTGGGGTTCGTCCCGATTGCCACGGAACGCTACGACATTGTCTTGCCCACGACGTCCCTCGCTGACCCCCGAATCGCCCGGCTATTGGACACCCTTACCGGCTTGGCGTGCCGCCGTGACCTCCAGGCACTTGGGTACGACACGACCGAGACTGGCCGGCATGTTGCCGACATCGCCGCCTGAAATGGCCACTACCCGACTGCAATCCCGACGCGCCTTCATCGCACTCTTTGCGACTCCCGCCAGCCTCTCCGCATGTCGGGGCACCAATACCGCCTCTTCGGCACAAACCACTCCCGAGCCAGGATCACGCGTAGCGGCTGAGTCAAATGACGTGGTCATGTTCGCGGCGTCTTCACTCACACTTGTGCTCGACAAGATGTGGCAAGCGTTTCGGACGCAACCAGGAAACGAAGGACTTGCATTCACCGCCAACTACGGCTCATCAAGCCAGCTTCGAACGCAGCTTCAGGAAGGCGCGGAAGCCGACATCTTCGCGTCGGCAGATGTTGCCCAAATGGAGCAGGTGGCAAAAGCCGGTCTCGTTGACGGCAACGCCACGGTCTTTGCCCGAAACCGTTTAGTCGTGATCCTCCCGAAGGGCAACCCCGGCAAGGTCACAACCCTTGCCGACCTCGCCAAGCCCGGCGTCAAGTTTGTCACGACACCGCCAGATGTACCGATCGGTGCCTACGCGCGCGCCTCACTCAAGAAGCTCGCATCCGACCCGTCGAATGGCAACGGTTACGAAGCCAAGGTCCTTGCCAACATCGTCTCAGAGGAAGCAAATGTCCGTCAGGTCGTGGTCAAGGTGCAGCTGGGAGAAGCCGATGCCGGCATCTGTTATGCAACCGACGTCACCGCCGTGCCCGCCGGCGAGGTGACGACCATCGACATCCCGGACTCTGCAAATGTCGTCGCCGAGTACACGATTGCAATCCTCAAGTCGGCGAAGGCCCCGGCGGCGGCGAGGCGCCTCATATCCTTCATCAATTCTCCCTCCGGCCAGTCGATCCTAGTCGCCGCGAAGTTCAAGCCAGCGTGATCTCCACCGTTTCATGGCGGATCATCCGCACAACTGCCCGATGTCAGTCGCACCGTGATCGGCAACGACGACCATGACCCCCGGCATGCCCCGCTGGACACCAATCACCGCAGCGATCAGTGTCGGTGCCTTCATTGGGATACCGACAGTTGCGTTGCTCATGCGCGCCGTGGCGGTCGATCCATTCGCCACCGCCAGTCGGCCTGATGCGCTTGGCGCCGCCTTTTGGTTGTCGGTCACCACATCGCTAGTGACCCTCGTCATCGCGATCATCGTCGGTACACCGGCAGCCTTCGCACTCGCACGAGTGCCATTCCCTGGCCGGGGTCTTGCGAATGCGTTGGTCGACGTACCCGTCATCCTGCCGCCAGCTGTGGCCGGGCTCGCCCTTTTGCTTGCTTTCGGTCGCCGGGGCCTTGCTGGTTCGTGGTTGGCCGACGCCGGGATCACCCTCGCGTTCTCCACGACTGGTGTGGTCCTGGCGCAGTGCTTCGTCTCAATCCCCTTCTACGTCAGGACGGTACGCGCCGCTTTCCTGCGTGCCGATCGAGACCTCGAAGCCGCGGCAATGATCGACGGCGCAACCGGATGGGGCGCATTCCGGCACGTAACCGTTCCACTCGCCCGTCCTGCGCTGGTCGCGGGCGGGGTCCTCTGCTGGTCTCGCGCCATGGGGGAGTTTGGCGCAACCCTGATGTTCGCGGGTTCCCTCCGCGGAAGAACCCAAACGATGCCACTGGCAATCTACGCGTTGCTGGAGTCAGACCTTGACGGCGCAGTCCTGCTCGGAGGCACGTTTGTCGTGGTCGCAGTTGGCATTCTCGGCGTCACAGCATTTGTGACGGGTCGCCAGCCAAGGGCCGAGTAATTCAAGAAAGAGGCAGAGAGGGAGGTGACGGCCGGAATTGAACCGGCGATAGAGCTTTTGCAGAGCCCCGCCTTACCACTTGGCTACGTCACCCTGATTGGCAGACCATTGGGTGATCCGCCGATACCGGCCCTGCTCGGAATTCACTCCGGCGCCCGGCCACAAAAATAGGGAGCGGAAGACGGGGGTCGAACCCGCGACCTTCTCCTTGGCAAGGAGACGCGCTACCACTGCGCCACTTCCGCACGCGACGGTGGCCCCTCTTGCCACCACCGACATCATACGACGCACATCGAACTAGCCGCAACCGTAAGGGTTCAGGGCGTAACGGTGTCGGCCTCTGGCTCGGCGCACATCACTCCGACGCCAGGAACTGTCCGCAGTAGGACCGGGTTGGCCGGATCGTCTTCGACCTTCCGTCGCAACCTGTGCACCGTGACTCGCACGATGTCTGCCGCGTCCGCATCGTCATAGCCCCAGACCGTCCGTAGCAGGGTCTTCGTGGGGACAACCACCCCCCGGCGTTCCATCAGGCACTTGAGCAGTTTGAACTCGGTGACGGTCAGCTTGACCTTCTCGCCATTTTTCGTTGCGACATGTGTCGGCAGATCTATGGTCAATGGACCAACCGTGAAGCGCGTCTCAGCAGGCGCAGCTGGCTCAACTTCCACCTGGTTGCGTCGTATGTTCGCCCGAATTCTCGCGACCAGCTCCCGGCTACTGAATGGCTTGGTGACGTAGTCATCCGCTCCGACCTCAAGCCCGGTGATCTTGTCATCTTCGCTGGCGCGCCCCGTCAGCAGGATCACCGGTATCTGACTACGTGAACGAAGGTCGCGCAACAGGTCAAAGCCGTTCCAAGCCCCCAGGTTGATATCCAGAAGGATGAGATCAGGCAACGACGCCTCCTGCATTCGGCGGTTTACCGACGGGGCGTCGTAGGCGCGGGTCACAGTAAAGCCTGCCCGGCGAAGCGCCACGGATACGAACTCGACGAGGCCACGGTCGTCATCGACAATGAGGATTTCCATAAACACACTTCCGTCCCACTCGCATTCTATCGAACCGAGTGACCTATCCCTTCATGGTCAACAGAACATCTGTCGAGTTTGTGCAAGGTATCTAAGCAAATTGAAGGAAACAGTTTTGAAACCCGCAGCACTTGATAACTTCCCGTTCTCTCTGCCAGAATAGGCTATTACCAGGGGGTAGTACAGGAGCGACGGAAGGTCCGAAGCCTTGCGTCAGGAGGATGCTACGTGGACAAGATTGCACCAAAGTCACGCCGAACGCTGTTGAAGACAGCAACCGCAGTTGCCGGGGCTGTCGCCGGAACTTCACTCCCTGCCCTCGCGAGCGCGGCTCCCGCTGCGCAAGGCGCCGAGGTCATCAAGATCGTCAGCAGCCTTCCCTTGACTGGGCCGAGCTACGGGCAGTCCATTTCGGTCGTCAATGCAATCCGCATGGCAATCGAGGAAGCCGGGCGCAAGTCCGGCAACTTCATCATTGAGTACGAGGCTCTCGACGATGCCACCGCCGCCGCTGCGAAGTGGATGGCCGAGAAGGAAGCCGAGAACGCCAACAAGGCACTCAACGATCCGGACACCATGGTGTACATCGGAACGATGAACTCCGGAGCTGCAAAGGTCAGCATCCCAATTCTGAACCAAGCCAACTTGGTCATGATCAGCCCTGCGAACACCTATCCGGGACTCACCAAGCCGGGCAAAGGCGAGGCAAACGAGCCGGATGTCTACTACCCGAGCGGGACACGGAATTACACCCGGGTTGTTCCTGCCGACGATCTCCAGGGGGCCGTCGGTGCAAACTGGGCCAAGAAGCTCGGCGCAAAGACCGCCTACGTCATTGACGACACCGAACTCTACGGCAAGGGCATTGCTGACGTGTTCGTGGCTACCGCTGAGAAGATCGGCATCAAGCTGGTGGGGCGTTCCGGCATCGACGGCAAGGCATCCGACTACCGTGCCGTCGCAACCAACGTCCGCGCACTGAAGCCTGATGCT
This sequence comes from Chloroflexi bacterium UBA2235, assembly GCA_002347925.1. GTDB lineage: Bacteria > Chloroflexota > UBA11872 > UBA12225 > UBA12225 > UBA12225. The sequence continues at coordinate 19,887 of DDYL01000169.1, forward strand.
GTCTACTTCGGCGGGATCACCGACAACAATGCTGCCAAGGTCCTCAAGGATCTGCGCGACGGTGGGTTCGACGGTAGTTTCATCGGACCGGACGGGATCTTTGACACCACCTTCCTGAAGACCGCCGGCGACGCGGCTGAGGGTGCGTACTGCACATTCGGCGGCGTTGCGGTGTCCTCATACGAAGGTTCCGCCAAGGAATTCGCGGAAAAGTACAAGGCCGCTTACCACGCTGATCCCGAGGCCTACGCCATCTACGGGTACGAGGCAGCCAAGGTCGCTCTCGCAGCGATCGCTGCTGCGGGTGTCAAGGACCGCACCAAGATTCGGGATGCGGTCTTTGCCACCAAGGATTTCAAGGGCATCCTCGGCACTTGGGGTTTCGATGCGAATGGCGACACCTCAGTGACAACCATGAGCGTCAGCATCGCCGCACGTCTTGCCGATGGCACGCTCTCTTGGGAGAAGGTGGAGATCCTCACCGCCGGCTAATCCGCAGCAGTCGCCACCCCTTCTGGATGGTGACGCTGTCTTAGCAGCTGACACTTGCGCGAGGCTGACACGATACAACCTAGGTGTATCGTGTCAGCTTTTTTTTAGATCGCAATTCTCCAGATCGTTTTCAATGAATTCGTTGCGGTTAGTCGCCAAGTAGCTTCCCTCTCGATGGAGCCGTACGTAGATGTTGACGTTTGAATATTTCTTACAACAACTTGTAACCGGGCTGGCAAACGGGATGCTGATTACTCTTGTTGCCATTGGGTACACGTTGGTTTACGGCATTGTCGAGATGATCAACTTTGCGCACGGCGACGTGTTCATGCTTGGCGCATTCTCTTCGGTCACAACACTTCAGGCATTGGGGGCGCAAGCGGTAAAGCGGGTCGCCAACAAGGACCAGCCACCAATCCCGGAAACCTATCTTTGGCTGGTTATTGCCCTCATTACTTCAATGGTGTTCTGCGCAACACTGAATGTGCTCATTGAGCGATTAGCATATCGACGCCTTAGACGAGGCTCCCGGATGGCACCTCTTATTTCGGCAATCGGTGTGTCATTCATCCTCCAGAATTTCGGCATCTACTGGAAGGGCGTTTCGCCGGTCAACTTCCCCCGGTATATTCCCCAGATTGACCTTGTGAAGGCATTCGGAATAGACAGTTTCGTTCGGGTCACAACCAAGGATGTTTTCGTGTTCGTGGTGACCGTCCCGTTGGTCATTGCCCTAACCCTCTTCATCCAGAGAACGAAGCTCGGCAAGGCAATGCGGGCCACGGCACAGGACCGGGACGCAGCCCAACTCATGGGCATAGACATCAACCGGACGATCGCCCTGACCTTCCTGCTCGGAGGCGCCCTTGCCGGAGCTGCCGGACTTGTGTCGGGCCTCTACAACAACACCGCTGGTTTCCAGATGGGCTTCAGCTACGGGCTGAACTCGTTCACCGCAGCGGTCCTTGGTGGGATCGGCAACCTCAATGGGGCCATGCTTGGCGGCGTATTCATCGGTATCCTCGCGGCGATGAGCGACGGGTACCTCGACGCAAGATGGACACCCGTCGTCATCTTCGGCACCCTGAATCTCGTGCTCATCATCCGCCCATCCGGCATCCTTGGCCAGGATCTGGCCGAACGCGCGTAGCATGCGAACCCGCCCGCACCGCGCCCGCGGTGTGGGCGCCTGATTTGAGGCAACGAAGATGCAGACGGATATCCGCATGATGCCCGGCCGAAGGTCATACGTAGAAGAGCCGGCAGACCCCCAGCAGACGCGAAACCGAATCTTGCAGGCCACGGCCATGGCTATCGTCCTTGCCTACCCATTCCTCGACCTGTTTTTTGGATGGCAGGCACTGCTCGCGTTCATCCCCATGATGTTGATGATCACGCTCGCACTGGGCCTGAACATCGTTGTCGGGTACGCAGGGCTTCTGGACCTCGGGTACGCGGCGTTCTACGCCATCGGTGCGTACGCCGCAGCGTTTTTCACATCGCCGAACAGTCCCCTTGCGAGTGTTCTTCCCGGGAGTCCGTTTGCCTGGATGCAGGACTTTTGGGTGGCAATGATCATGGCCGTCCTCGTGGCAGGTTGTGCCGGTGCCCTTCTCGGTGCCCCGACGCTGAGGCTGCGGGGCGATTACCTGGCACTCGTCACACTTGGCTTTGGCGAAATAGTTCCTAGGCTGGTCAAGAACCTCGAACCGTGGACCAAAGGCGTCAAGGGCATGAACCCCATCGGGCGGCCCTACCTCTTCGGGTGCCAGTTCGGCGTTGACCCGTGTGAAATCCTGGGGATGAAGCTCAAACTCGGCATGATTCCGTACTACTACCTCACCCTAGTGGTCGGCGCCATTTCAATCTTCGCAATCATCCGCCTGCGCAACTCACGCCTGGGTCGTGCCTGGGCAGCCATCCGCGATGATGAAATTGCTGCCCAAGGCATGGGTATCAACCCTGTCACCACCAAACTCTGGGCGTTCTCGCTCGGCGCATCATTCTCCGGTGCGACCGGCGCCATCTTCGGTGCGTACCTCCAGACCATCTCACCAGACCAGTTTGAGTACTCAACCTCCGTAATTGTGCTCTGCATGGTCATCTTGGGCGGGACCGGCAATATCTGGGGAGTCATGCTCGGGGGCCTGCTTATTCAGTCATTCGACCGCATCTTTGCGGAACGCCTCACTGGTTGGATCCACAAGGCCGGTGCGCTGACTGGCGATCCGACAATCACTGCAGCGTTCAATTCGTTTGACCTGCTGAAATCCCGCCTGCTGGTATTCGGCTTGTGCCTCGTCCTCATCATGAACCTCCGGCCGCAAGGCATCCTCCCCAATCGCAAGCGCCGTGAGACTGCCCTGACCGACCTCCCCGAGGATGACGTTGCGCCCGACGAGGCTGTCATGATCGCTGGTGCGGGCGCATCGACGGAGAAATCACGATGACCGCATCCAATGCCCCAAGTGATGTCGTCCTGGATGTCTCGGGCCTCACGAAACGGTTCGGAGGACTCGTCGCCGTCGACAGTGTTGATTTCCAGGTCCGCCGCCGCCAGATTGTCAGCCTGATCGGACCGAATGGTGCCGGCAAGACTACGTTCTTCAACATGGTCGCCGGACAGTACGAACCTTCCGGCGGAAGGGTCATTTTCAATGGCAAGTCCCTTCATGGTCTGCGCCCGCATCAGATCACGGCCCGGGGCATTGGCCGGACATTCCAGAACATTCGCCTGTTCACCAACGAGACCCTGCTCGAGAACGTTCTGGTAGGGATGCACTCGCGTCTCAAGAGTGGCCCAATTGCATCGCTTTTGCGCCTGCCATCGCAGCGTCGCGAAGAAGACGAGGCTAGGGAGAAAGGCATGGCCTTGCTCCACCTTGTGAACCTGGACCGGTTTGCCAACGAAGCTGCCGGGAACCTGCCGTATGGCATGCAACGTCGCCTCGAAATGGCACGCGCGCTTGCATCAGAACCTCAATTGCTCCTGCTTGACGAACCGACTGCTGGCATGAACCCGCAGGAGACCGTGAACATGATCTCGCTGATCCGTCGGGTCCGCGACGAATTCGGCGTGGCCGTCCTTCTCATCGAACATGATATGCAAGTCGTCATGGGGCTATCCGAGCGAGTGACCGTGCTCAACTACGGCCAGAAGATTGCCGAGGGAACACCCCTCGATGTCCAGCGGAACGATAATGTCATAGAGGCATACCTCGGAAGACGTCACAAGCGTCCCGAGGATGAAGTAGCCGATGGAGGCACCCACTGATGTCCGCCTCTGCATCTCCCGCCCGGGTCATCGGTTCGGTCGTCCTGGAAGTCACGGACGTTCACACCTACTACGGCAATATCCATGCGCTACAGGGCGTCAGCATTGCGGTTCGTGAGCGCGAGATCGTGACACTGCTCGGCAGCAACGGGGCCGGTAAAAGCACCACCCTCAAGACCATCTCAGGTCTGCTTCGGCCGCGGCAGGGGACTGTGAAACTTCGCGGTGAGAGCATCAACAACGTCCCGGCGCACCAGATCGTTCGGAGGGGCATCTGCCAGTCACCCGAAGGCAGGCACGTCTTTCCGCGCCTGTCGGTCGATGAGAACCTGGCGATGGGTGCCTTCATCCACAATGACACCAAGCAGGTCGCGATCGATCGGGAACGCGTGCTGGACCTCTTCCCCAGACTGCGCGAGCGCCTTCGTCAGAAAGCGGGCACGCTATCCGGTGGTGAACAGCAAATGCTGGCGATCGGGCGCGCGATGATGGGCCGGCCGACAGTCTTGCTCCTCGATGAACCGTCGATGGGACTTTCGCCCCTCCTCACCGACGTAATCTTTGATGCCATCAAGGAAATCAATCACTCAGGCGTCACCGTAGTGGTGGTCGAGCAGAATGCCCAACTTGCCCTGTCCATCGCCGACCGCGGATATGTGATGCAAACCGGGCGGATTGTCTTGACAGATACCGCCGATGCCCTCGCCAGGAACGAGATGGTCCGCAAGGCTTATCTCGGAGAGGAATGAGTTCGGGGCGAGGCAAACCATCACCTCGCCCCGACCCTCTACGCGCGCCGACGTTCAATCGCGATGGTGACCTCGTGACCATCCAAGGTCACTGACTTTCGATATGCCTCCCGGGATGAACCAGCCGTCCCGGCTTCCAGAGTGGTCGAAAGCGTTTCGGAAGCAATCTCGCTCGCAAACGTGGCAAAGACTGCTGCCCCATCTCCCGAAGCGTCATAGCGGGTGATGATGCGGTCCTCCAGATTGAAGCCCGCATCCTTGCGCATGCCATTGACCGCATGGGTGATCTCTCGTGACAAGCCCTCCGCCACGAGTTCCGGCGTCAGGGTCGTGTCGAGCGCGATCAACAGGCCACCGTCATCCACCACCGCGAAACCCGGCGCATCGACGGCTTCGACATCGAACTCGGCAGCCGGCACCTCCAGCTCAAGACCCTCAACAATCACGACCGCTGGTTCACCCTTGGCGTGCCGGCGTTGGACCTCGGCCCCATCCGCTGCCTGCAGGGCACGTGCCACCGCATTCACTCGTGGCCCGAACCGCGGCCCAAGAACCTTGAAGTTCGGCTTGACCCGATAGGTGACCAGCACCTCATCATCCGACGCGAACCGCAACTCCTTGACGTTCAGTTCCTCGGTGATCTGCGTCGAGAGACGCACGAGCGCGGAACGCTCTGCCTCTGACCGCGCACGAACCACCAGGGCCGGGAGAGGTTGGCGAACCTTGACCTTCACCTTGCTGCGAGCCGCCCGGGCCAGGCCCACCACCGTCCTGACCACCGACATGGATCGTCTTAGGTCATCATCGATTAGCGTCGGATCAGGAACCGGCCAGTCGGTGTGGTGGACACTTATCGGCACATCCGCACCGGTAGAGCGCTCAAGGTTCTGGTACATCTCCTCCGCTAGGAACGGCATTGACGGTCCCATGAGCCGGGTGAGCGTCGTCAGAACCTCCCAGAGGGTGGCATAGGCTGCCCGCTTGTCAGTGTCCGCCTCATTCTTCCAGTAGCGTGACCGCCCCCGACGCAGGTACCACGTGGAGAGGTCGTCAACAAACGCCTCAATCCGCCAAGTCGCCGTCCGGGAATCGAAGTCCTCATACCGCTTGGTCACATCGTCGACGAGGACGTGAAGTTCTGCGAGTATCCATCGGTCCAAGTCCGTTCGGTCTGCCACCGGCACGGTGTGCACATGGGGATCAAACCCATCGAGTCGCGCGTAGTTGCAAAAGAAGGCATAGACGTTCCATAGCACCAGCAGACGGCGCTTGATCTGATCAGCGATGCCGTACCCGAAGTTCAGGTTTGCCTCGGTGTTGGCACCGGCATACAGCCAGCGCATCACGCTTGCTCCGATGCGCTCTGCAGCCTCGTTGAACTCGATCGAGTTCCCCCACGACTTGTGCATCTCCCGACCGGTCTCGTCGCGCAAGGTTGCGTACCCAAGAACCGCCCGGAAAGGCTCGCGATTTTCCAGGACCGTGCTCATCACCAAGAGCGAATAGAACCAGTTCCGGAACTGTCCCGGGAAACTCTCGGTAATGAAGTGGGCCGGGAACCACTCCTTCCAGTAACCCTTGTCATGCCGGTAGCCGAGGGTCGAGAAACTCACGATTCCCGCATCAAGCCAAGGATTTCCAACGTCCTTGATCCGTGTCGCCTGCCCGCCGCACTTGGCGCAAGCGATGTGGACCCCATCCACCCACGGCCGATGCGGCGCGTGCCCGGCGAATGCCTCCCACCCTTCCGTCGCGCGGGACTGCAATTCGTCATCGCCACCGACAACATCCCACCACCCGCAAACGGGGTCGTCACACGTCCAGATCGGCAGTGCCAGACCCCAGTAGCGCTTCTTGGAAATCATCCAGTCGCCCATGTTGCGCAACCAGTCAAGTTCCCGTTCCAGACCCCACGATGGATGCCATTCGATCTTCCGGACTACCTCGGCTATCTGTTCACGCAGGGGTGGCATCTCACGCCCGGCCACCCGCGCGCGCGCCTCATCGGCCTTCGGTCCGTCCATCGAGATGAACCATTCATCGACGACGCGGAACACAAGTTCTGTATGGCAACGCCAGCACTTGGGATACCGGTGCGTGTA